>DRGP01000001.1 GCA_011050015.1 Leeuwenhoekiella sp.
ACGCTACACATCTTCTGGAGTCGGGTACAAATCTTCGGGTTATTCAAGAGCTTTTAGGTCACAATAACGTTAAAACTACAATGATATACACGCACGTTTCGAGTAAAAATTTACAATTGGTAAAAAGTCCACTAGACTTTCTTGATCTATAAAATTGAGCTAAGTTTTACGATAATTCATTTTCGCCAGATAATTTTTTCGATTGCAGAAACCTCAAATAAATTTATTTGAAAGCAATTAATCTTAATATATCAGATAAGATCTCATCCTTTAATCTGAGGAAAACCAACTAAAACAATTATAAAGAGGAAAAAATCACCCAAAATCAGCTAAAAATTGATGATTTTGGGTGATTTTTTAAGCAAAACTATCTTTCTGGCTATGTGGTCTTCCTGTTATTAATTTTACTAACTTTTTTTATTTTCCAAAAAGTCCGCCTAGACCACCAGTTCCGCCTTTTTTATTTTTATTGCCCAGGAACATGCCTGAGAGATCGTCTATAACGCTGCCATCGCCGTTGCTATCTAAAAGAGATTCTATCAAATTTTGATTACCATCACCTTGGCCACCTAATAAACTGCCCAGCATACTTGATAGGCCACCGGCTTCATTGACATTGTTTTCCTGCTTTTTCTTACCCAGAAAGCCCAATACGATGGGTGCGGCAATCTTTAAAATTTGTCCCACCGTTCCCGCATCCAGACCTACTTTCTGTGAAATTGTCTGCTGTATCATAGATTGTTTGCCACCCAATACATGGCCTAAAATGCCCTCACCATCTTTTTTAACGCTTTGATCAACGCCATCACCACCCAGAATACTCCCTAGATTGTCTAGAATACTCCCGTTATGCTTGTTAGACAGCGCACTCATAAGGCTTGAAGCGCCTTCCGGACTTTTAGCATTCCTGTTCATCGCGCCCAGTAAAAGCGGCATGGCCATATTGAGCACGCTACTGGTTTTTTCTTCTGAAGCACCGGTTTCCTTACTGGTACTGCTTATTAATTGTTTAGCGGTATCGCTATTTAAGAGATCAAGTAAACCTGGCATAATACTGTGTTTAAAGTTAGATTATGAAAGATAGCTATTAAAAGTCGTATTTAACCGGTTAATAACAAAAAAAACCGGATTGTGAAATCCGGTTTTTAGGGTATAAAAAGCTGTTTTTCTTAACTCAACAGTGATTTTATTTGCGTTGCAAGTTCTACGCCTATACGATCTTGGGCCTCATTGGTCGCTGCACCTATATGTGGAGATAGGGAGACATTGGGGTTCATGAGTACTTTAATGTCAGGTTTGGGTTCATTTTCAAAAACATCGAGCCCGGCAAATGCGAGTTTTTTGTTTTCCAAGGCTTCTATGAGAGCAACTTCATCTACAACCCCGCCACGTGCGGCGTTTACGAGACCGGCGCCATCTTTCATCATTTCCAGTTCTTTTTTGCCTATCACATATTCTTTTTGTGCTGGAACATGAAGCGTAACAAAATCAGCTTTTTTTAGCACTTCTTCTTTTGAGATGCTTTTTAAGCGGAATGTTACTTGCTGTCCGTCGTAAAAATCAAGTAATACCTCTGTGTTTTCAATATATGGATCATGGTAAATGACCTTCATGCCGGCACCCAAAGCCACTTTTGCTGTCGCCTGGCCTATACGGCCAAAGCCTAGAATACCCAATGTTTTGCCCCGTAGTTCGACGCCCTTGGCATAGGCTTTCTTGAGATCGCCAAATTTAGAATCCCCGTCTAAGGGCATGTTGCGGTTGGCATCGTACAGAAAACGAACGCCGTTATATAAGTGGGCAAACACCAGTTCTGCCACCGAGGCAGAAGATGAAGCCGGTGTGTTGATGACATGTACCCCTTTTTCTTTGGCGTATTCCACGTCAATATTATCCATGCCTACACCACCGCGGCCTATTAATTTTAAGTCTGGGCAGGCGTCTATAAGTGGTTGTCGCACTTTAGTTGCGCTACGCACCAGCAATACATCAATAGTATTTTCATTGATATAATTGACTAGCTGTTCCTGTGCTACTTTTGTGGTTATTACTTCAAAACCTGCATCTTGTAGGGCATCTACACCAGATTGAGAAATCCCGTCATTTGCTAATACTTTCATTTTTTTTTGGTTTCTGTTTATTCCCTCTAGCGCATTTCAATTTTTGGTTTTACCGTATATAAAAAATACGCTGTGATCTTGCTGCCTGGAAGGGCTTCTTGTCTGGGGATTACTTGATTATTTTGAGAAATTTATTGTGTTCTTAATTTATGCGGTGCGTTCCAGTTCACTCATCACATCTACAAGTACGCCCACGCTGTTTAAGCTAAGCGCATTATACATAGAAGCCCGGTAACCTCCCACGCTACGATGTCCGTTGAGCCCATTTATTCCTGCTTCTTTTACCATATCGTCAAATTTTGGTTTGAGCTTTTCGTTAGTGATATTGAAGGTGGCACTCATGGTAGATCGGTCTTCTTTGGCCACATAACCATCAAAAAGTGGGTTTAGGTCAATTTCAGAATAAATGAGGGTTGCTTTCTTGTCATTTACTTCTTCAATCGCGCTGATACGACCCTGTGCTTTAAGCCATCGTAAGGTTAAAAGCGACGTGTACACCGCAAAAACCGGTGGTGTATTGAACATGCTGTCTTTGGCGATATGCTGCGCATAACTCAGTATGTTGGGAATAGGTCGTTTCACCTTGCCAAGTATATCTTCTTTAACGACTACTAGCGTAGTTCCTGCAGGGCCCATATTTTTTTGTGCGCCGGCGTAAATGAGGTCAAATTTGCTGAAATCAAGATTCCTGGAAAAAATATCACTGCTCATATCTGAAACCATTGGGCAATCTACCTCAGGAAAATCTTTGATCTGTGTACCAAAAATCGTGTTGTTGCTGGTGCAGTGAAAATAATCCATCCCTTTAGGTACTTCGTAGTTTTTAGGAATGTAGTTGTGTTTTTTATCCTTTGAAGAAGCCACCTCTACCACTTCGCCAAATACTTTAGCTTCAGCGATGGCTTTTTCGCTCCAGGTACCGGTATTGAGATAGGCCGCTTTGCCCTCAAGTAAGTTATAGGCCGCCATAACAAATTGCATACTTGCGCCGCCCTGTAAAAAAAGTGCTTTATACCCTTTACCTTCAAGACCCAGCAGCTCAATGGCAAGCGATCGTGCCTCTTCCATAACCGCTACAAAATCCTTGCTGCGGTGTGAAATTTCTATAAGCGATAAATCGAGATTGTTGAAGTTGAGAATGGCGCTTGAGGCTTGTTTGAGAACCTCTTGTGGCAGGACGGAGGGCCCTGCACTAAAATTATGTTTTTTCATTGGACAAAATATAGTGTAAAAGAAATAGTTTTGAAGTTAAAGTTTAAGCAATCCCATTGAGAAATCCATGCGCTTTGCTATCAATTTTTTAGATTAAGAATATGATTTTTTAAAGGTACAAAGATGTTTAAAAAGTGGGGGAAAACCACCGATAATTCAATAAAAAAGGAATAAATATGTCTAAATTTTTGATAAAAACGCAATAGTATCTACCCCATCTGCATAATCTGAAAGCAGGGGTTGCTGCGCGTGGCCAAAAGCAACTTCGTTTTTTGTAAAACCAGATGAAACCACACATTGTATCTGCTCTTTTGAGGGCTTCAGTTGTGCCTTTAGGGTTTCAGCATCTTTGTATTTCTCATAAAAGATAACGGCAATGGGTGAAGAAAACGAGGGGTCTTCTTTAAGGATCATAAAGTTATTATCCAGTAGCGGTTCCAGCCCCATAAGATATACCGCTTTGTTATAATCATAATTATTGACGTATTTATCGTGGTTAATGACTTCTTTATAGGCGTACATGCTATTGAAAAAGGTATCAAAGTCATAATCTTCCGGAAAATAGATTTTAGAAACGCTCCGGCATCCCATTCCAAAAAATGAAAAGATATCAGTTGCCAGGCCGTCCAGTTGTGCTGCCGTTTCATTACCGGTGAGCACGGCCACACCATTGCGGTTTTTGCGGATGATGTGCGGCTTGTTCTTAAAATAATACTCAAAATACCGGGCGGAATTATTGCTTCCGGTGGCGATCACGGCATCAAAAGCGGGTAATTTTTCTTCGGTAAAGGTGATTTTATCTTTAAAGTCGGGTTCTATATGGATTAACACTTCGGCTAAATAGGGGAGTAAGAATTTGTCTTTGCTAGACAGCTTGGCTATCACTTTATGGCCGGTTATTAAAATACTCAAAAAGTCATGAAAACCTACCAGGGGTAGGTTACCGGCCATGACCACCGCAACTTTTTTAGGTGCGTCCTTTTTTTCGCCATCGGCATACCCGTTCATCCACTGGTTAAGGCTTTCCTCGGTCAGGTTTTCCGCCCAGCCTTTTATCGCCAGGCGTACCATATCTTCGGTAAACCAAGCGTTATATACATGCGCGTTGCGAATGATATTTTCAAAGCCGGTAAACCATTTTTGGTCCAGCGTTAGGTTTTTTGCAGTAAAATCATTCTTGAATTCAAAATTTTTGAGGAAACCTCCTAGTTTTGAGAATGCTGTAATTCTTTGGTTTAATTGCATAAATGGTTTGGTAAGGTTGAGGCCAAGCCTTAATTTTGCGTGTAAATTTACGCAATTAGAAAAAGAATATACCATGGCGATCATAATAACAGATGAATGCATAAACTGCGGTGCCTGCGAGCCAGAATGCCCCAACACGGCTATTTATGAAGGTGCAGATGACTGGAGATATTCAGACGGTACCGATTTAAAAGGCAATGTTGTACTGCCCAGCGGAAAAGAGGTGGATGCAGAGGAAACACAAGAGCCTATAAGCGATGAGATTTATTATATCTCACCAGATAAATGTACAGAATGTATGGGTTTTCATGAGGAACCTCAGTGTGCTGCGGTATGCCCCGTAGATTGCTGCGTGCCAGATGATGATCATGTAGAATCTGAAGAAAAATTACTGGAAAAACAAGCATTTATGCACCATTCCTAAGCATTAAATAAAATTAACCGATAAGCCTGGAATCATTTCTAGGCTTTTTTTATGGGTAAGACTCAAGAATGCTTTGCTCATCATGCATGCGCTTTGTAAAAGGCTTCTTATCTTTGCGCTTCAAAAAAATAACCTAAATTATGAAAGCAGGAATCGTCGGCTTGCCCAATGTGGGAAAATCAACGCTGTTTAATTGCCTCTCTAATGCCAAGGCGCAAAGTGCCAACTTTCCCTTTTGTACCATAGAGCCTAATCTGGGCGTGGTCAATGTGCCCGATACCAGACTGGCAAAACTCGAAGAGTTGGTCAATCCAGAACGCGTGATTCCCGCCACCGTAGAGATCGTAGATATTGCAGGCCTGGTAAAAGGTGCCAGCAAAGGGGAGGGGCTGGGCAACCAGTTTCTTGCCAATATTAGGGAAACAGACGCTATTTTGCACGTATTGCGCTGTTTTGATGATCCCAATATTGTGCACGTAGATGAGAGTATAGACCCCATACGCGACAAGGAAACCATAGATATAGAATTACAGCTTAAAGATCTTGAAACGGCCGAAAAGAAGCTGGAAAAGGTGAAACGTGCCGCAAAAACCGGTAATAAGGAAGCGCAAAAGGAAGAGCGGGTCTTGTTGCAGATCAAAAAAGGCCTGGAACAGGGACTATCAATAAG
>DRGP01000002.1 GCA_011050015.1 Leeuwenhoekiella sp.
ACGTGCACAGGCTTATTGAAATCATTGTGCATGAGAATAAAAAGATTAGGAGATAATTGCAACGTAAATGGCCTAAACCTACAAGGATCGCTGCGCTCATACCTCGCAGGTTTTCTACGCAGCAAAAAAATTAAAACCGCTCCAGTACTTTTTTGATCACCCCATAAATCTTATCCATTTGGGCTTTTGTAGTTATAAAAGGTGCCAAAATATAGATGGTTTCACCCAGCGGACGCAGAAAAACACCTTCATTCATGCAAAAATTGAATATTTCATAGCGTAAATCGCCATAACGCTCCATCGCGATATTGAGTTCTAGGGCAAAAATAACGCCTTGCTGCCGTGTGGATTGTACTTTCGGGTGCTCATTGATTTCTAAAGCAAATTCTCGATGCCAACCTTCAATTTTTATAATGTTTTGTTGAATCTCTTCAGACTGCAATAATTCAATCCCCGCAATAGCGGTGGCGCACGCAATGGGATTGGCCGAATAAGTATGCGCATGGAACAGCCCTTTACCAATATCATCATCATAAAACGCGTCAAAAATTTCCTGCGTACAGGTAGTGATCCCCATAGGAACAAGACCCGCGGTAAGCGCTTTGGACAAGCACATCACATCAGGTTTGGTTTTGATATGATCTGAAGCAAAAAAACTTCCGGTCTTGCCAAAACCAGTCATGACCTCATCGGCAATTGTGATTATGCCCAATTTTTGACACTTTTTTAGGATCGGCTCCAAACGTTCTGCTTTGTACATTTTCATCCCGGCCGCGCCCTGAACCAAGGGTTCATAAATGAATCCTGCCAGCGGATTTTCAATATGGAAATCCTCGATTTTTTGCAGTATTTCCGCTTCATTTTCGCCGTTAGGCACAGGAATGCGTTCCACATCAATAAAAAATTCCTCAAACGGACCATTATAAACGGAGAGTCCGCTTACAGACATCGCCCCTAGCGTGTCGCCATGAAAACCGTTTTCAAAAGCGAGAAGCGTTTTGCGTTTATTTCCTTTGTTATGATGATATTGCAGCGCCATTTTGATACCGATTTCGGTGGCGGTGGAACCGTTGTCATTAAACATCAATTTCGCCTGATTTTTGGGTAAAATGGTCATTAATTTCTCCGAAAGTTCTACAGCGGGCTCATGGGTAAAACCACTAAAAATAATTTGATCCAGCTGCTGCATCTGCCGGTGGGCACGTCTCACGATAAAATCGTTGCAATGGCCGTACATCGCCGTGTACCACGAGGAAACCGCATCTATATATTCCTTTCCATTTTCATCATACAGCACCACACCTTTGGCTTTCACAATGGGATGTGCATACGGGTGTAATTTATGCTGCGTTAGTGGGTGCCAGATGTGGGCGCTGTCGCGTTGTTGAAGGTTTTGGATTTTGGGCATGGTATTTTATTGCTATTATTATTATTTTTATCAAGCATCACATAAAATGTTCTGCTGAATAAACGCTGAAGAATGCTTACTACAACTGCTCTCTAAAAACCTCAGCATATTCTTTCACTACCATTTGGTCAAAATAGGGTTCCTCGTCAATTCTCCCTAGTATTTTTACCCCGCTCATTGTAGCGATAATTTGTTCCGTGGAAGGATTTTCTGCGCCGCTGAAAAGAATGCCAAAGATGCTTTTACCACTTTGCTTAAGCTTGTCTATGGTAAGCAAAGTATGGTTGATGCTCCCCAGATAATGACGAGAGATCACAATAACCTTGTATTCGGGTTTTATGAGATCGAGAATGGTTTCCGTCTCGCTAATGGGCACAAGCAAACCGCCAGCGCCTTCAATGACCAGATTATTGTTAGTATTTGGGATTTGCATTTCCGTGGATGCGATTTTTACCCCGTCAATTTCAGCCGCGGCGTGTGGACTCATGGGTGTCTTCAGCTCAAAAGCGCTGGGATGAAATTGGGTAGTTGCATTGGAAACCAAGGCCTTCACTTTATCGGTATCCGTATGATCCAGATCGCCGGCCTGAATGGGTTTCCAGTAATCGGCTTCTAAGGCTTCTGTAATAATAGCCGAAGCTACGGTTTTACCCACTTCAGTAGAGATTCCCGTAATAAAAAAGGTTTGTTTTTGCATAGGGCAAATTTACAAATCCCACCTGCAATCAAGTAGCAAGAAAGCCTGCTTATTTTAGGGATTCACTAAGGAGATTTAAAACAGCAATTATTTCTGCGTTAGTATTGTATGCGTGTAGGCAAAAACGCAGCCGTTCCTGCCCTTTTGGGACGGTGGGCGACAAGATTGCCTTGACCTCAAAACCAGCCGATTTTAAGTTCCCTGAAAGTGATTTTACGCGATCATTGCCCGAAATTACCGCAGATTGTATCGCAGAATCACTCTTTATAAAAAGGGGGTGTAGGTTGCAGGTTGCAAGTTGGTCGCTGAAGGTTTTGATATTTTGACGAAGGTTTTGGAATTCATCAAAAGCTCCCTCGACTGCACTGGTGAGGAAATTTTTATCCACAAGCTGCTCATAGGATGCTAAAATAGTTGCCACCGCGTGCGGTGGGAGCGCGGTGGTATAAATAAAACTCCGGGCAAAATTTACCAAATAGATTTTTAAGTCGGTATTTCCTAAAATCGCCGCGCCATGGCAACCCATGGCTTTCCCATAAGTCACAAGCCGGGCAAAAACCTGGTCTTTTAGACCGATTTCCTGCACTAAACCGAGGTTTTTTTCGCCCAGAACCCCCACCGCATGGGCTTCATCTACCACAAATTTTGCTTGATATTTTTCGCAGAGATCGGCCATTTTTTGCAATTGCGGACTATCGCCATCCATAGAGAAAACTGATTCAGTGACGACGTAGATTTCTTTTTCAACAGGGCTTCGACTGCGCTCAGCCAGACATTTTTTTTCCAGATCTTCCAGATCGTTATGTTTGAATTTGTAAGATTTTGCCAGACTCATTCGCATACCGTCACGGATGCTGGCATGAATCAGTTCGTCATAAATAAGCACATCGCCACGCTGTGGCACGCTGCTGAAAAAGCCCACATTTGCATCATAACCAGAGTTGAAAATCAAGGCAGCTTCCACTTTATGGGTTTTGGCCAAAAAATCTTCGGCCAGCTTGTAGATCTTGTGATTGCCCGAAAGCAAGCGCGAACCGGTAGCGCCATTCTGCTCCAGATTGTGCGCTTTTAATATTTCGCTGGCGCGAAAAAAAATAGTTGTGTTCTTGCTAAAGCCGAGATAATCGTTGGACGAAAAATCTACCATAGTTTCTTTATTCTCTGGAAAAATAAGTGCTCTCAGAGAATTTTCTTCAACACGTTTTTCGATTTTAGCCTTAAGTTTATTGGGTAGCATGTTACAAAGGTACGGTAAAGACCTCACAGCCTTCTCAAACCTACGGGATCTGAAAACTAAAATAAAATTATTGTTTTTCAATAATTATTTTATATTTGTTATTGTTAAACAATAATTTTATGAAGCTCAATCAACTTTTTAAATTGCTTATCGATATAACATTCTATATGCTTATTCCGGTGGTTGTTCTTTTTCCCGGAACTATACTTTACTTATTAATCTTCCCTGGGCAGCAAATTATCACTCATTTGCCCTATGCAGAACAAGGTGTAGGGTGGGAAACAGTTTTAATACTGCTAACTATCTACGGAGCATATCTACTGTTTTTTGTTGGCTTTTATAACTTGCGAAAATTTACTGCATTACTTTTAAAAGATAGACTTTTTAAAAATTCAAGTGTGCAATGCACAAAACGCATCGGTCAATTTTTTACCGGTTGCGGTTCTTTTAGTCTTACTCTGAAACTGATCTATGTACTTTTTTTATCAACTGAATCCCACATAAAATTTGGTGTTTCAGACATTCAATTATACCTTTTTTTGATCATTATTGGTGTGTTTTTCCTGATTTTAAGCCGCGCTTTTGAGCGTGCGCTGCAAATGGAAGAAGAAAGTAAATTAACCATTTAATCTATGCCCATTCTCATCAATTTAGATCAGGTGCTGGCAGATCGCGAAATGAAAAGCAAAGAGCTCGCGGAAATCATTGGCATCACCCAGGCCAACCTTTCCATATTGCGGTCTGGGAAGGCCAAAGCGGTTCGGTTTTCTACGCTGGAAGCTATATGTAAAGCGCTGGATTGCCAGCCGGGGGATATTTTAGCCTACGCTGAAGATTAAATATCAATCTACTTTATTACTTTTAGTATATGGAACTTTCAGATTTTGCTATTCGTATTGCGGCAGCCATTGCAGCTGGTCTTTTAATAGGTATAGAACGGGAGCTTAAAAATAAAAGCGCCGGTATCAAGACCAATGCTCTGGTTTCCCTGGGCGCCTCAATATTCGTAATTATCTCCTTACGCTATGCAGATCGTGATTTTACGGATGTAACGCGCGTGCTGGGTCAAGTAGTAACCGGAATCGGTTTTCTTGGGGCAGGCGCAATATTGCAACAGAAAGATAAGGTCAAGGGACTCACAACGGCCGCAACGATATGGTGCAGTGCGGGAGCAGGATGTCTGGCCGCAGTGGGCGATTTTAAAGAACTAGCGTTGCTCACGGTCGTTGTTGTTTTTATCAATCTAATTTTTGGCATTATTGACAGTAAAATAGGCTCATCATAGCAAAAAGAAGATGGTTTATAAATTAAGAACAATCGGAAATTCTTTTAAAAAATCTAATTTATCTAAACATAAAAGGATGTTTTCACTATCACGACTTCTACTCGTATTCAGCTTCTTATCTTACGCACTCCTACCGGCTCAGGAATTAACCGGTGAATGGTCTGGTAATCTTGAAATACAAGGCATGCAACTTCCATTGGTGATTACTATTGCTCAGACGGATACTGGCTACACCTCCACTTTAAAAAGCCCTAAGCAAAGTCCGCTGGCCATGCCCACAGATGAAACCCTTTTTGAAAACGACTCCCTTTATTTTGTTGTAAGCCGATTGCAGTTAAGATTTAGGGGGAAACTGGAAAACGAAGTGATCACAGGACAATTCACCCAAATGGGCAATTCCCTCCCGCTTACCTTGGAGCATAAAGCCTATGAAGAACCGGAAAAAGCAGAACGGCCTCAGGATCCCAAAGGCGTTTTGCCCTATACAGCAGAAGAAGTTTCGTTTAAAAACCCCAAAGCGGACGATATAACACTTGCTGGTACACTTACCATTCCTCAAGACGTGAAAAATCCACCGGTTGCAGTCTTAATTTCCGGTTCTGGAGGTCAAAATCGCAATGAAGAACTACAACCTTTTAACCATCGTCCATTTCTCGTACTGGCAGATCACCTTACGCGTAAGGGTATCGCAGTGCTGCGCTATGATGACCGTGGCGTGGGAGAATCTGAAGGCAGCCAGGAGAATGCTACCTCAGAAGATTTTGCGACCGATGTGGAAGCCGCTGTAGTGTATCTTAAAACCCGTACAGATCTTGACAGCTCAAAGATTGGCTTGATAGGACATAGTGAGGGCGGCCTCATTGCAGACCTGGTTATCGCCAAGACGAAAAACAATATCGCTTTTTTTGTTTCGCTTGCGGGCTCTGCTATTCCTGGCGGGGAAATAATCACCTCGCAAACTGAAAAAATGGCGCAGCTAAATGGTACAGATTCAGGAGTGACAGCTTTTGATAAAGAACTTTCAGAACGTATATTTGAATATCTTGCTACCGCGAAAGACACGACCGGAATGGACAAAGACCTCGAAAGAATTATAAAAGAGGAGATAGAAAATGCCCCAGAAGCCATTAAAAATAAATACTCCCCACGACTAATTGAAGAGGCAAAAAATCAATTTAAAAATCCGTGGCTCCTATATTTTGTCAAAACCGATCCTGCCGACTATATCGAAAAAATTACCATACCCACGTTGGTGCTTAACGGAGAGAAAGATGTTCAGGTGATTGCCCAGTTAAATCTACCTGCCTATAAAAAAGCGCTTCAAAAAGCGGGAAATAAAGATTATACAGTAAAAGAACTTCCCGGTCTCAACCATCTTTTTCAAACTGCTGAAACAGGAAACCTGCAAGAATATGGGGAGATTGAAGAAACGTTTTCTCCGCAGGCGCTTGATTTAATTTCTTCTTGGATCAATGCGCGTTTTTAAAAGGTGGCAAATTCCTATATTCACACTCCATTAATTTATAACATCACTATGCGATTTATTCTTTTATTTTTATTTTTTTACAGTTTTTCATACGCACAAACCAACACATATTCCATTTCTTTTGACAATGCGGTGCACCACGAGGCGGTGATCAAACAGACCTTTCCAGACGTTAAGGCCAGAAACGTAATCGCCCGCATGAGCAGGTCTTCCCCCGGGCGTTATGCATTGCACGAGTTCGCTAAAAATGTTTATGATTTTGTCGCTACAGACAGTAAGGGAGACACGCTACCGGTAAGCCGGCCAGATCCCTATTCTTGGAAAATCACCAATCATGACGGCACGGTAAATATTAAATATACTTTGTTTGCTAACCGCGGTGGCGGAACCTATTCACAAGTAGATCTTACTCACGCACACCTCAATATCCCGGCTACCTTTATGTATGTTGACGACCTACAATACCGTCCCATTGAAGTTAATTTCAACGTACGCAAGGATCTCAACTGGAAAGTGGCCACGCAACTCAAACCAATTTCTGAGACCAAATATTACGCGCCCAACCTGTATTATTTTATGGACAGCCCCACTGAAATAAGCGACTATAAAATAAAAGAATTTGATCTGGACGGTCAAAAAATACGTTTTGTATTACATGATCCCGGTACGCAAGCCGATTTTGACACCTATTTTGAAAAAGTAAAAAAAATCGTGGAGCAGGAAAAAGCCGTTTATGGCGAACTGCCCAACTATGATTATGGTACGTATACCTTTTTGGCTTGTTATATGCCTAATGCTTCCGGAGACGGTATGGAACACCGCAACAGCACCATTTTAACCGATACAGAACCGCTCGCCGAAGGCGGAATGGAAAACAACATCGGTACGGTTTCTCATGAATACTTTCACAGTTGGAATGTGGAGCGCATCCGCCCAACGGGTCTAGAACCCTTTGATTTTTCAAGGGTGAATATGAGCGAATCCCTCTGGTTTGCCGAAGGTTTTACCAGTTATTATACCAATCTCATTCTGGAGCGCGCCGGTATCATTACTCCAGAGGATTATGTAAAAACCCTCAATGGAACGTTTAATTACGTCTGGAACTCACCCGCGCATCAATATTTTAACCCTATTGAAATGAGCGAGCAGGCGCCATTTGTCGATGCCGCAACCGCAGTAGATCCCGTTAACCGGGAAAATACCTTTATTTCCTATTATTCTTACGGAAGTATTCTGGGTCTAGCGCTTGATTTAAGCTTACGCGAAAAAGGGCTCAATCTGGACGATTTAATGCGAAAAATGTGGGAAAACCATGGGAAACCCGAAGTCGCTTATACTGTTTCTGATATCGAAAAAACACTTGCCACGTATGCGGGCAGCGATTTTGCCAAACACTTTTTTGACGAATACATTCACAAAAGCAATAGGCCCGATTATAAGGAGCTTCTCGCTGTAGTAGGCCTAAACCTCACTCAAGATAATGAAAAACCCTATTTTGGTGCCTCGCTGCGCGGAAGAGACAAAGGTCTCGAGGTTTCCAGAAATATAACCCAAAACACACCGGCCTACAATGCCGGACTGGATGTAGGAGACACCATTACTTCAGTAGATGGCGCTACGATCACGACTACAGATGCTTTAGAAAAAATGCTTGCGTCCAAAAAAGTGGGAGACAAGCTCGAGATTACCTTTCTTAGATACGGCAATGAGAAGAAAACTGATCTTAAATTAGTAGCAGATCCCACATACACCATTACGATAGATGATAAAGCCTCCAAAAAAGAGGTAAAAAACAGGGAGAAATGGTTGGAAAAGAAATAATTGATCTTAGTCAGGAGATTTATGGCGGGATGCCCGTTTATAAAAGTTTACCTTCTGTAAGTATGACTGTTTACGCAACACACGAACAATGGGACGGGATTGAGAATAGCTCAGAACAGACCCCCAGCGTTTATAATCTAGAAATGAGCGAACATACGGGAACACACGTTGATGCACTTAATCATATGGATCGTAAGTATGATGACCAATCCATTGACCAGATGCCATTATCAATGTTCTTCACTGAAGGAATTTGTCTTGATTTTTCTGATAAAAACGTGAATGAACTTATAACCTCTGGAGACATTGCGAAAGCCTGTAAAAGCTGCAATGTTGAGATTAAAAAAGGAGATACCGTTCTACTCTATACAGATCATTACAAAAAACATTTTGATACTCAAAATTGGGGTAAAGGTCCGGGAATCACGGCAGAAGCTGCAGCATTTTTGGGTAAAAAAGAAATTGCAGCATTTGGAGTAGAAACAATGTCTCCAGGTATTCCAGGTATTTCAAACCGCGAAGTACACAAAATATGTGGAGCACTTGGTTTTACCCATTACGAGAATATGGTGAACCTTTATAAACTGATAGGTCGCGGTAGGTTTCAATTCATTGCGTTTCCGCTGAAAATAAAGGGTGGGACAGGTTCTCCGGTAAGGGCAGTGGCGGTTTTTGATCAGTAAAAACCCCTCCACCTTTGGAACCTCCGCTTGAAAAAAAGGGGAGGAACTTCTTCACTGAAAATTCTGATTGACCAAAAAAGACCTCACAGGTTTTTGAAACCTCGTATGTTTGAATGAACCGATATGAAAGCTAAATTACGGTTTTATAATTGAAATAATAATAAGGGACTGGAAAGGAGTAAGATCAAAACCTAGACAACTTTTTGAAGTATGTCCACTCACAGATAAAACCCTTTCCAGT
>DRGP01000003.1 GCA_011050015.1 Leeuwenhoekiella sp.
GCATAGCTAAGTTCAACGGCTTTTTGCTTAAATTCTACAGTGTAATTCCTTTTCTCTCTTGACATTTTGCAAAGTTAGTTTTAACAGCTAACACACTCTTAACTTTATGTCCGGTTAAATATAGTAAGTCCAGAATGCTAGACCAATCGATAAGAGCTGTGCGACCGTTTCCCGCTGTTCGCACTCTGCGAAGCTTTCTTTTTCTTGAAGGCTTGCACCAGTGCTGTAATTGATCATAGGTCAACAAACTTAATTTAAGAAATACATCCTGGTTTACACAGAGCTGTGTTTCTTGGTAATACTCGTATATGTCTTGGGATGCATTCATTTTTGCTCTTAATATTTGTCTAGTACTGCTTTGATATCCATTACGCTCTGGCGTATTTTCTCATGATCTTCGGCATTTGGTATAAAACCATCGGTTTCTAGATTAACATGAGGCCCCTCTTCAACTACCGGTTCTTTTGAAAATAGAGTTGGAACATCTTTCGATAAATAAATGCGGATTGATTTTGCTGGATTCATTGTTTTGAGTTTAGATGATTTTAGAAAGTTTTTCAGCTACTCGTTTTTCGCGAGCTTCAACGACCGCTATAGTAGCGCGCTCTATGGCTTCATTATCCGTTTTGTGCTGAAACCAGCGCACCACGGTCATTACGTTCACCTCTGCAATCGAAGCGATTTTAGTCTTGTCGCCCCAATAGAGTTTTTTATTTAGGTCTTCTCGGCTCATTGATGAAATTTCCATTTCGTTATCTTTGTTGTGTTCGATGTAAATATATACAGAATATTCTGAAATAAACAAGAATAATGAAAGAAAATACAGAGATTTCTGAAAGAATTAAGCAACTTATTGATTTTCTTGGGGTTAACAAGAACCAATTTGCAAAAGATATCGGTTATGATAGGACTCAAACCGTCTATGACATAGTGAATGGCAAGGCAAAACCCTCTTTTGACTTCTTTAATAGATTTATCAATTCAGAATATTCTGAAAGGGTGAATGTGGAGTGGCTTATTGCCGGAAAAGGCAGTATTACAAATAAAAAAGAACCTGTAGGAATGGTTTCAGAACCGCCACCAGAAAAATATGCCAGTCCCAAAGAAAGCTATGTCGAAAGCCTGTTAATCTTAGCGTTAACCGAAAAAGTAGAGCGAAATATATCTTCACATTTGACTAACCTGCAAGAACAGATTGATGATCTGTACAAACAAATAAGCCTGGTAAAATCTCACTAAAAACACGAAAAATCAGGCCTTTTTAGCCTGTTTTCGATAGGTTTTTTGCTTAAGTAGCTATAATACAAGTATTTACCTACATTGTAAGTGATTTTTATTGTGCATTACCCCCCCTCGAATCGACCGTTTATGATGTATAAATCATCGGGAAAGGGTGTTATAAGGGGGTGAAAACGTTAAATTTTCGGGTATTTTGGCCATCCTACTGGCCATCCTACTGGCCACCCTTACCATTTTACAGGCAATTTAAGGCTAACGGGCGCGTATAAGTAACAGCGCGCCGTATCCGGCGGTAATACAACACAAACCAGCAGAAAAGTGCCAGGAGAAGCCCCTAAAACGGCCTTTTCGCGCTATATTTGGGTTGATCTTAAAGCCAGGGTTAGAATGCGACCTTTTATTGAAACAATGTTTAAAGCAGTATTAAACGATAATTAAACCTTTTTACTATTCGTTTAATTTGAGGTTAAAGCATAAAAAAAGCCCGCACCTCGCATGGTTACGGACTTTTCGACCTTTTTTATAGACCTTTTTATATTGTACTATTTGTTTTACCCCCTATAATTCTACTTTAAAAAAACAAGCTATGCAGGCATTGTTTAAGTTTGCTTTTTAAATTGCAATATTTTCACAATGATCCGTCTGGCCAAAAATGAAGAAATTGATCAAATACTGGCAATAACCCGTGCCTGTGCCCAAAAAATGATTGCCAACGGCATTTATCAATGGAATACTGATTACCCATCCCGCGAAGCTTTTGAAAACGACGTGGCCCGCAAAGAACTCTACGTGCTTGAACGGGAAGGTCACCTTCTAGGCAGCATTGTTGTTTCCACGTTTAAGGATCGTATCTATGATACTATTACTTGGCTTACTACAGATAAAAAACCATCTCTTTACATCCATAGACTGGCGGTGCATCCCAAATTTCAAGGCCAGGGAAATGCTCAAAAATTGATGGATTTTGCCGAAAATCAGGCCAAAATAGGCGATTTTCAGTCGGTAAGGCTAGATACGTTTAGCCAGAACAGCCGCAATCAGCACTTTTATGAACAGCGTGGATATCAAAAACTGGGCAGTGTGTATTTTCACAAACAGAGCAAATACCCCTTTTACTGCTATGAACTCCCCCTAAATCCCTCCAGAGGGTTTATTTCTTGATCTTCTAGGACGAAATTCTAATAATATTTCAGCATCATACCTCGTGGGCTTGCTCCGAGTTAGTTGATTGAGTAATTTCGCGCGAAGCGAAATGATTCATGGTTCAGAACTCATCCCCACTTTCCTTTAAAAATATCAACCGGCTGGCGATTCCCGCACTGCTCACGGGCATCGCAGAACCCATACTTTCTGCTACAGATGCAGCGGTGGTAGGGAACATTGAGATCAATCCCACCGAAGCGCTTGCCGCCGTGGGCATCGTGGGTTCGTTTCTCTCCGCATTGATCTGGGTTTTGGGGCAGACGCGAAGTGCGCTACAGGCGATTATCGCACAATATTATGGTGCCGGAAAGCTGGACGAGATCAAAAACCTGCCCGCGCAGGCGGTTTATTTTAATATCATTCTCAGCATCATTATTCTGGGCGGCACCCTGCCCTTTATCAATGGTATTTTCTCATTGTATAATGCCCAAAACCTGATTTTGGATTTTTGCGTTGAGTATTACAGTATACGCGTTTGGGGCTTTCCGCTTACGTTGCTCACGTTTGCGATTTTTGGTATTTTCCGTGGACTTCAAAATACCTTTTGGCCTATGGTAGTCGCCATCTTGGGAGCGGTACTCAATATTGGCCTTGATTTTGTTTTGGTTTACGGTATAGAAGGCTGGCTGCCCGAACTCGGTCTGCGCGGCGCGGCATACGCCAGTTTAATCGCGCAGGGTTTTATGGCGCTGCTTTCGCTCCTTTTATTACTTTGGAAAACCGATGTTTCTCTAAAACTCCGCTTCCCCATAAACCCCGAATTGTACCGCCTAATCGGTATGGCGCTCAATCTTTTTGTGCGCACCATTGCGCTCAATCTTGCCTTATATTTGGCCAACTCCTTCGCCACCGATTATGGTGCTTCCTACATTGCCGCGCAGACCATTCTCATCAATATCTGGCTGTTTTCCTCCTTTTTTATAGACGGTTATGCCGCCGCGGGAAATATCCTGGCTGGGCGATTACTGGGCGCGCGCGATTATGACGGTCTCTGGCAATTAAGTAAAAAAGTAAGCCTTTATGGCGTGGGAGTTGCTGTATTTTTAATGGCCGTGGCCTTCGCACTTTATGAACCCCTCGGACTTATTTTCAGCAAAGAACCGGCAGTTATTGCACGTTATTCGGCGATTTTCTTTATTATCATCCTCATGCAGCCTATAAATGCGATCGCTTTTATTTTTGATGGAATCTTTAAGGGAATGGGCGAAATGAAATACCTTCGGAATGTGCTGCTTTTTGCCACATTTTTTGGTTTTGTCCCCGCCATTTTTATCGGCGATTACTTTGGGCTAAAATTGTACGCCATCTGGATTGCCTTTACCGTGTGGATGCTCATCCGCGGCATCGCACTCATATTAAAATTCAGAAAACGTTTTAAGCCGAAAATCGAATAAAATACCCCGTGACCCAAATTCTACTTTTCAACCTGTTTTTGTACGGGCATTCTTAGTATTTTTACCCCTCACATTATTTCAACCTATGGATGTTCTTCAATTTTTAAGTGGTTATGGGTTCTGGATGCTACTGGCTGTAGCGCTCATTGTAGTGGTCGTCTATAAAAAACTGCGAAAATGATACAACTGATTTATTACCTACTTCAAGCTGAAAATGAGCACATAATAGGCGATTTTGCTGAAAAATTAGGATATTTTATAGGCACATTTATTGTTTATGCGCTTCCTATTGCACTTGTTATTTTTCTAACACTATTCTTGATTAAAACGTTTCAAAAAAACAAGAAAACCTATGAGTAGCATTCGCATTACCAAGCAATTTTCATTTGAGACCGGCCACGCGCTGTATGGCTACGACGGTAAATGCCGCAATGTGCACGGTCACAGTTATAAACTTTCGGTAACCGTTATCGGCACGCCCATCGGCGATCGCGAGAATGTAAAATTTGGAATGGTGATCGATTTTGGTGACCTTAAAAAAATCGTCAAGGAAGAGATTGTAGATGTTTTTGACCACGCGAGCGTATTCAATAAAAATACCCCGCACGTAGAGCTGGCCAACGAGCTCTCCATCCGTGGCCATAATGTGTTAC
Organism: Leeuwenhoekiella sp.; assembly: GCA_011050015.1. GTDB lineage: Bacteria > Bacteroidota > Bacteroidia > Flavobacteriales > Flavobacteriaceae > Leeuwenhoekiella. The sequence goes on from DRGP01000003.1 coordinate 4,490, forward strand.
TGGTAGATTACCAGCCCACAAGTGAGATGATGGTGATCGATTTTGCCCAAAAAATCAAACAGCGCCTTCCTCAAAACATCGCTCTTTTTTCACTAAAACTTCAGGAAACCGATACCAGTTTTGCAGAGTGGTATGCGGCAGATCAATCCCCCCAGCCCCTACCTCGCCGGCAGGCAGGCCCAAAAGGGGAGTAAACGTATCGTATTCAGCTTTTCCAATAACAATAATAATATATAATAATTTGGGCGTTGCGGCTCTGAAAAAGAGCCGCCGGGCTATACGCTACAATTCCTCGCGGCCTGCGCTATCGCTTCGGCAGCTGTGGGATTTTCGCTGCTATCCCTAACGCGGGTTTTTGCTATCTTTGACCCATGATTCAACCCTTTGACACCATACCAATTTCCGCAGGAAAGAAAATCTACTTTTCCAGCGATAACCATTTGGGTGCTCCCACTCCCGAAGAAAGTAAACCGCGAGAAAAAAAGTTCGTCAACTGGCTGGAGAGCATAAAACATGATGCCGAGGCGCTGTTTTTGCTCGGTGATCTGTTTGATTTTTGGTTTGAATATAAAACCGTAGTACCTAAAGGGTTTGTGCGTGTGCTGGGCAAACTCGCCGAACTCCGTGATATGGGTATCCCCATTTATTTTTTTGTGGGCAACCATGACCTCTGGATGAACGATTATTTTAAAGAAGAACTTGATATTCCGGTATTTCACAAACCGCAGGTCTTTCAACTGGGCGATAAGCGATTTTTTATAGGACATGGTGATGGGCTTGGCCCTGGCGATAAAGGCTATAAAAGGATGAAAAAAGTTTTTAAAGCGCCATTTTTTCAGTGGCTTTTTAAATGGGTGCATCCTGATATTGGGATGCGGATCGCGCAGCATCTTTCGGTTAAAAACAAATTGATTTCCGGGGATGAGGATTCGGTTTTTCTGGGGGAAGAAAATGAATGGCTAGCAACGTATGCCAAGAAAAAAATGGAAACTGCCCATTATGACTTCTTTATTTTTGGCCATCGCCATTTGCCCATGCAGATTCCCGTAGGTAACCATTCTACCTATTATAACCTGGGCGATTGGATCAATCATTATACGTACGGCGTTTTTGATGGAAATCAATTTGAACTCAAGACTTTTACACCTAGTTAAGTGCGAAGGTCATATAATTTTGCGCCTCTAAGCGTAAGATCGTATGGTCAAGGAGTTCACGCAGTAGATAAAGTTCATTCTTGCTTATGGCCATATCCATCTTTGAAGATGGTGTTCTCACAAGTAGGGAACGACAATTATCCTGATGCGGACAATCTGCACATTGTTTTTTTGAAAGGCTTTCTACAGCCTGATAGGAGAATTGCTTGAGTTCATCTAAGCTGAGATAAAATCCCAGATCCCTAAAAACAACTTGCGCATCAAGATTACTTGTATTTGGAGTGGGTAGGTAAAAGGCAATTCCAAACGCGTTTTCATAGATAACATGTGTATGTTCCATAAATCTATTTTTAACAAAGTTAGGCATTATTTAGATTTATTCTAAATAGAAAATTGTTAAAATAGAGGTTTATACTTTTAATGTAATGGGGAAACACCAATAACCTGAGTTCTATATATAATTTCTGTTAATTGAGAATAGTCAATTTGAGTGATTTTTGTAAAAATTGTATGGAAAATGACCATTTTCAATCGAAAAATGCTGTTTTAGATACAAAATCCTTTCAGGATTTCACTCAAACTGATGCAATTTTCTTAGGTCGAACTAAGGTTGATAATCACTTATGTGATTTTTGCTTTCTTTGATAGGAAGAAATGAAGCTTTACTGTTGTATTTTCTTTTGGTACAGTTTTATTCCACCGTTAAATTATTAATTTCAAAATTCACAATCTTGGTATCAACCACATGTACATAATTGGAAAAATCAGGATATAGCGGGTTGAGCAAGATATTATGCTCTTCGGGAAACCGAAAAAGTGGGATTCTTACAGAGGGTACAGCAACACAAAAACCTGTATTCTGAGAGGCCCAAGCAGCGCCAAAACTACGTGTGCTTTGGGGATAAGGCCGCACCATCCAGTCTTTGGGTAAATCTATTTTTTCTATAAACGGAACGTCTTCCTTGACTTCCAGAGTTGCAAGCTCCCAATTCATTTGACTTACCACACTTCCCCGAATGGCATAATGTTCCAACATGCAAAGGGCAAGCGAACTTGAGCAATAGATCAAAGGTGTGCCACTGTGGTTCCAGCGCCCGGCAGCTTTGCCAAAACCTAGCGGACTTCTTCTATTTATCTTTTCATAAAGTCTAAAATAATGCATTACAGATAACTTCCCCAAGATAGTGCTTCCAGGGCATTATTTACAACCTCAACATCAAACGGATTCTTGAGTAAATCCCAAGGCTTTTGATCTCCCAGAGCAGTATTTGTAGTCTGCAACCATTCTTGAAAACCGATTTCGGAACCAAAAATACGTACACCTTTTGCAATGATTTTATCTACCTCAACGATATTTTTTGAGCGCAGACTGCCCAGGTTACTGTCTTGGGATTTCCAGCGGGAAATAGTGGAAGGATTTACATCAAGAAATTGAGAAAGTTCTAGCTGATTATAACCCAAAAAGGATATAAGTGGAGCAATATCATCATAGGAAAGACCATGTTCAAAAGTCTCGCGATCTTTAAAAAAATACTGCTGTTGCTCATCTATGGCAATCTGCCGGATGGGATGCCCCTGCTGATGGATGCGGATGAACCGTTGTGGCGCCACAGCCGTTGCATAGGCACCGGCAGGTTCTTGAGCATGGTCTTTATTTCTAGTACTCATTGTAAATACATTTTTTTATTATTGTATTTGCAATTTACATCTTTTTTATCAAAAAAATCCTAAATTCAAAACTTTATGTGCCTGATCTACAATTTTTTGCGGTAAAATACTTTCCATGGTTTTATCATAGCCTTCAGGTATTTTATTACCGTAAACGGAAGTGGGTATCAATGGAAACTGTTTCCTATCCACGAGCATCTGGTTTTCCTCAGGCTGGTTATAGGGCGCAAAACCCAAATATGGATGGGTAACCCCCCAAATAGTAATCACAGGCACACCAAAAATCGCCGCCAAATGACCATTTCCGCTATCCATCGAGATCATAACATTAAGGTTTGAGATGATATCAAGTTCTTCTGCAAATGAAAATTGCCCAGAGAGGTTTATGGTATTATTGAATTTATCAGCTAATGTATTTAGCTGTTTTGTTTCTTCATTTCCGCCGCCAAAAAGCAGGATTTTATGGTCTTTTTTTTCCGCAAGCGCGGAAATTACCTGTTCTACGAGATGTAAGGGATATTTCTTCCCTTCATGAGCCGCAAAAGGGGCAAAACCGATCAATTTTTGGCCAGAAATGGTCAATTTTTGACGTATTTGAGTGGTTATTGGGCGCTTTTCCAAAAAGTATGGTTGTCCCATCGCAATAGGAAAACCCAATTTTTCAAAAACTTCAGCATAGCGCTGATGTGTACTTTTTATAGGTTGGAAAACTTTATTTTTCGCCCGTGTGAGCGCTTTTTTTTCGCTTCGCCCTTTATTTATTTTAGCCACTTTTGTACCCATGGCCCTAAAAAAACCGCTGAGCACATGCGAACGAATTACACCATGCAGATCTGCCACGGCAGTAAAATTTCTTTTTTTCAGCTCAAGGAAAAGTTTATATAAACCGCCTACGCCATTGTGTTTCCCTTTTACTTCTGCGGCATAGAAATCTACTTGAGGAAGCTGCTCAAACAACGGTGCCAAAAATGGTTTGCTAAGCACCGTAAACCGAAGTTTAGGGTATTTTTTTTGCAATGTTAAAAGCACGGGCACAGTCATGGCCACATCGCCCATAGCAGACAACCGAATCACCAGCACAGAACTGTTTACGGGACGTTTTTTATTTTCTTTTTTGCCCACGCAAAACGGGGTTTAGTTCATCGTCATTGTACATTTTCATCTGCTTGTACACCTTCATGTATTTATGGCCTTCTTCGATATCCCTGAGGAGTCTGTCTATGGCTGCGGTAAGGTCTGCACGCTGCTCAAGCAGAACATCCAGTTTTTTCTGGCATTCCAAACGGTGCGCCTTTGATGCATCTTTACGGTCTGCCTCCTCGCGCATGTGGTAAATTTTCAACGCTAAAATAGAAAGGCGGTCAAACGCCCACGCCGGGCTTTCAGTATTAATTGTGGCATCATCTTTTATGTCAACATTTCTATATTGATCTAAAAAATAGGCGTCAATCTCTTCTACCTTATCGGTGCGCTCTTGGTTTGAAGCGTCAATTTTCCGCTTTAGCTTTAACGCTTCCACAGGATCAATTTCTGGATCGCGTATCAAATCTTCATAATGCCATTGTACGGTGTCAATCCAGCATTTTTTATAGAGTAAATGTTCCAGCTCGTCTATTTCCTTATCATGCAGGTTTTTAAACGATTGGTTAACGTCATCTTTTTCATGATAGACTTCCATCACTTTTTGGAAAATTCGGTTTGCGGTATGTGTGATCATGCTGATTGTATTGTGTAATCATCCCCAGCGAATAATGCGGTTATATTTTTCGCGAAAGCGATGCCAAATTTTTAATAATAAAGACAAAGATATTGTTTTTTGATCGAGTAACTACGTCACCGCTACGCGCTTTGATCATAGGAAAATGACAAGTGCCAATGGGAGTGCAATGATCATCCAGAGTAGAAGTTCATTAAACCATTTGCTCTTACCCCGTTCTACATAACGCGAACATAAGATCGACAGGGGGGCAAAAAGAAAATAGAGCTCGCTACCGTCCCGCACCGGCGCAAAACCCACTGCAATGACCAGCGCCACCAGCGAAGTGATTATAACCAGCACATAAGCAGGTTTATGGCGTTGCGAGGCCGCGTTGAGCAGGGCTAAATATTTTAAAACAGTCCAGAGATAAAGGGCTAGAAAAAAGCTTAACGGTATGAGCAAACGTGGCGCGCTATAGCTGGTAAAATCATAAGTGGGGAAAGCAATATAAGATTGTACAAATACACCTATGCCTCCAGTATACAGGGCATAGGTGATTACGAGAAGCACCACCACGATAAGCGATGCAAAAGGCATAAGCCAGTTTCTGTAATTACCCGGACAATAAAAAATGATCGCAAAATACAGTAATGGCAAAAACAACAAGCTCGGAAAATAAAACAAGGAGGCAATTAAAATCCAAAAAGCAGCATCAAATATTTTTTTATGGGTATCGGTTTTAGAGCGCAAACTGAATATACGCCGCAGAGCGAGTATAATGAGCAAACCGGCGACAATTATAGAGGCATGGGAAAATATACTTGGCAAAGCAAGGGTAGAAAACGTAAAAACCAATACCGCATAGCTATTTTTGCGGGTAAGTCCATTTTTTTTAACGACAAAATCAAGTGCGCCCAGGGTGAGCAAAAAACCAAGTATCATCCCCAGTTTACCTAAAATAAAGGTGCCAACCGGCTCAACACCCCATGTGGATAAAAAATAAACCACGAGAAAGACCACCAGAGTGATCACTATAATCACAAAATTGATGGGTTTTGAAGATGCAAAAAAGCGTCTTAGCATAACTGGTAATCCCTTAGCGGTTAAAAATAGCCTTTTGCAGGTTTATAATTTAAGAGTTTGTTTAAACTGACTCCTTTCTGATTTTCAATGTTTTACGAACCATAGCGTTGTATAAATATTATTCAATATCCCGATATTCAATAATTTTTATACTTATCCAAAACCGCAAACTATTAAAAATCAATTTGAATTGACTTTAAACAAACTCTAATAGGTGCGGTTTAAGACAAATTTTCAAAAATAAAAATCAAAACAAACACCTGTTTTTATATTTTTGCCTTGCCTTTGCCACAAATAATAGTGCAAAAGGCAAAAATATACAATTATGGAATTGAAAGATTTTTTTTACGGTATCCAGGACTTCTTTGTAAATATCGCTTTTGCCCCTATGGACTGGCTTCGCTCTTTACAGGTTGAGAGTTGGTTTTTTGCCAATACGATAAACTGGGTCTTTTTACTTATCATGGCATGCGCGTTTTGCTTCTGGGTATTTAATTTGAATATTTTTCAGGAAGACGAGCGTGATTATTATGCAGAGTCGCACCGTGACTCCGGCAAATCAATAGAATTTTTTGTGGGTGATGAAAAATCTGCCCATTAATTCATAAAAATCAGTCTGGAAATGGATAAATCGTCATTCTAAATTTCTTCAGAAAATAGGCGTTTTTTAACCATTTTCAGACCTTTTCTTGCTGTTTTTAAAGGTCGAAACCTATATCCTTGCGGTAGTTCATCCCTTCAAAGCTTATTTTTTCCACTTCGGTATATGCTTTTTTGAGCGCCTGTTTAAAATCGATGTCCAGTGCGGTAATGGCCATTACCCTTCCTCCGTTAGTAAGTACTTCACCATTTTCAAGACGCGTCCCTGCCTGAAAAACAAGAGCGTCCTGCACCTTTTCCATTCCATGTATTACCTTTCCTTTTTCATAACCTTCAGGATATCCTCCTGAAACCAGCATAACCGTGGCAGCTGCTCTTTCGTCCAGATCCAACATAACTTCATTGAGCTTTTGCTCCCCCACTTTAGTAAAAACCTCAACCAGATCGTTTTTAATACGCGGGAGTACAGCTTCAGTCTCGGGATCGCCCATGCGCACGTTGTATTCTATCACATAAGGATCATCATCTATTTTTATAAGTCCGATAAAAATAAAGCCTTTATAGGCGATTTCTTCGGCTTTTAGACCATTTATGGTTGGTTTTATAACGCGCTCTTCCACTTTTTGCATAAACGCACTATCAGCGAAAGGAACTGGTGAAACAGCGCCCATACCGCCGGTATTGAGCCCCGTATCACCCTCGCCAATACGTTTATAATCTTTTGCCGTGGGCAACGTAAGGTAATTTTGACCATCAGTAAGCACAAAAACGCTCAGCTCTATACCGTCAAGAAAC
>DRGP01000004.1 GCA_011050015.1 Leeuwenhoekiella sp.
GAATGCACTCCACCTTGGGGTATAAAACTATAGAGGAATTTGAAATAGAAATGTATAATCAAAATGTAGCAGCATGACCCTTATCTAATTGTCCACTTTTTTGTTGCAAGTCCACATCAGTAACTCGACTCCTTGATAATGGGCTCTGAATCCCGAATTTCTATTAGAGATTGTTGATGAAAAACTGAACTCAAGTCTGAATCGATCTATGAATTTTTAATTCTGAGTGAGTCCAGTGTACTTGAGTTCAGCTCTCTTTTTTTGATTGAACTTACCTTAAAGATATTTATTTTTATCAATGCAAGTCTAAAGGAGTGAATTTTAAGGCGTGAGCCGAAAAAATTTGTATCGAGATCACATTTTTAAGACGAGCATTCCGATTTAAAAGCTTCTCGATATATTTTTAGCCTGCGCTACCGCTTCGACAAAAAACACTCGAAGTGACATTTCGGTTTAGACCTACAAGGAGCTCATACCTCACGGAACACCTTGCAGGTCGTTCAGAAACATTCTTCACTTTTCTCTTTTCTCTTTTCTCTTTTCTCTTTTCCTAAAGTGAATTTTCCTTCACAAACTTTACAATTTCACTGATTTTCCCAAAGGCAACGCCCGTGACCGTATCTGCGGCACCATAATATAGTGCAAGTTTATCTTCTTCGTGCGAATGCAATGCGGCACAAGGAAACAACACATTGGGGACGTCGCCCGTGAGTTCGTAGATTTCGGCGGGAGCCAAAAGATACGGCTGACTGCGGTATTTTACCTGATCAGGCTCATTTTCATCCAAAAGCGCCGCCCCTACTGAATATCTAAAACCATTGCAGGTGGCGATCACGCCATGGTAAAACAGCAACCAGCCTTCACTGGTAAGAATGGGCACCGGCCCCGCTCCTATTTTTGTGCATTGCCAGGCACTTTTTTCAAAAGGAGCGACTTTCATCACGCAGCGGTGCTCACCCCAGAATTTCATATCCGGACTATAACTAATATAAATATCGCCAAAAGGCGTATGGCCATTATCACTGGGCCGACTCAACATCGCGTATTTTCCGTTGATTTTCTGTGGAAATAAAACCCCGTTGCGGTTAAAGGGTAAAAATGCGTTCTCACACTGAAAAAACTCCTTGAAATCAAAAGTATAGCCGATGCCAATCGTGGGGCCGTTATAGCCATTGCACCACGTAATCCAGTAGCGGTCTTCAATAAACGTGACCCGCGGATCGTATTTATAATCCGAATCTATCATTTTTGTATTCCCGGCCTGCATTTTTATAGGTTCATGGGCAATATCCCAATGGATCCCATCTTTGCTAAAACCGGCAAAAATATTCATCTGCACCGCCTTGTTATCACAACGGAACACCCCGGCAAAACCATCTTCAAAAGGAACCACCGCGCTGTTAAAAATACTGTTTGACGTGGGAATCGCATAGCGGTCTATAATCGGGTTTTCACTATAGCGCCACAGCACATCATTAGAATCTTTTGGCTTGTCCTGCCAAGGGATGTTTTTCATTTTTATTTTTTTTGTTTGAAATCTTATGGTAAAAAATTATAATCTATCTTTTTACCCCTCCGCCTTCGGCACCTCCCCTTGAAAAAAGGGGAGGAACTTTTATATCATGTTTATATTGAACTATTTTAAGCTTCTCGATACATTTTTAATCTGCGCTACCGCTTCGGTTAAAAACACTCGAAGTGACATTTATACTGGCTTTGCAGCCGTCAGGTCGAGTGAATTTTCAGGCGTGAGCCGAAAAAATTTGTATCGAGACCTTTTTTTGGTAACACGAACATTTCGGTTTAAAGGCTTCTCGATACATTTTTAATCTGCGCTACCGCTTCGGTTAAAAACACTCGAAATGACATTTCGGTTTAGACGTACAGGGATCGCCCTCATTATAGATTATTTATTGTTAATTTTTCATTCTAAATTGTTCACTTTTCATTGTTCAATGTTTATTGTTTATTGTTTATTGCTAATTGCTAATTGAACCCTTGTAATCCTTCACCCGATCCAGCCATGTAAATTTTAAAATCAGCGTGGTCACTCCAAAAATCAAAAGCCAGATCGCGGCCAGCTCATAATCACGGATCACGAAATAAATGGGAAGCAAAATCATACTCGATTGCCAAAGAATGCCCACCCCGCAATTGAACATATCGAGCCAAAAATCGATGTTTTTGCCCACATTTTCGGTAGTTTTAAAGTGTTTTCTCACCGGTTTCCACCAGCCCCAGGGATGTACATTTTTATAAAAGGATTTTAAGGTTGCCATATCTGTGGAAGGAGTCAAAAACGTTCCCAAAATGCAACCCAGTATTGAAAAACCAAAAATTATGGGAAACAGGTAAATTGCGGGGATTTCAGCCAGGGTTTGCCACAAGCTGCCTTCGGAGAAAGAAGCGCGGTTTTGATCCAAGATAAATTCCAGCGTAGCGATAATAAGTCCGGCGAGCATTCCCCAGAAATAACCCCAACCGTTAAAGCGCCACCAGATCCATTTTAGGAAATTAGCCGCGACATAACCGCCATACAGCGCACTGGTGATCCAAATGGTGATCGAATTGATTGAATCTGCAAAAAAGCCCATGACCACGCCCAGCGCGACCACCACAAAGGAAGCGATGTGACTCACTTTTATATAATGTGCGTCTGTCGCGACAGGTTTAAAGTATTTCTTATAAATATCATTGACAATATAGGCGGGTCCGGCGTTCACAAAAGCTGAAAACGTGGACATAAATGC
>DRGP01000005.1 GCA_011050015.1 Leeuwenhoekiella sp.
CTCAAGACTGTAAACAGGAATACTATCGTTAAGTTGAATGGATAATGTAAAATCACCATTGGGTGACGTAATTTGCTGTGCGACCAGTGAGGCAGTAGAAGTACTTATCAAAAAGAATAGGTATATAATGGTTTTCATAAAAATAGAATTTACAATCAACCTGAGAAATTACGATTAATTTTTAAATCCCACCAGCGGGCTTTATTCTCCAAAGTTGTTTGGGTAAATTAAAAAACTGATTCGGTATCAGGTGCAGAAGGCTTGGTTCAGCTAGTTGATGAGTTCTAATGTGATAAATCTGATGAAATGGCATCAAAAACGGCTTTTTTGACAGTAAAAACATTCATTTTTCTGTTGAATTCTTAAGCATTAACTTTGTTCTTCATGAAAATTAAAATGAGCTAGTCTAGCTATCAAAACGTTTACCTTGAATTTTAAACTGAAATTTGTCTTTTTCTTAGTATTATCAAGCCTTTTTTCCTGCGGAGAAGAAAAGAAAGACAATATAGCCCAAGATATTATTGATAAAGTCAAGAAGGAACAGGCGCCAGATTCTAGAACTGCACTTTTTGATATACAAGCGGTAGAAAATGGCGAAAAATACCTGCTAAATGGAGAAAGTAATTTACAACAGGCGGTTCAGGAGCTTAAACAAAAACTACAAGCTAAAAATATAAGTTATACAGATAGCATACGAGTGTTGCCTGAAAGCGCGGCCCTAGAAGGAAAAATAAAAGGAATCATAAAAATATCAGTGGCTAATTTGCGTAAAAATCCACGGCATTCAGCAGAACTTGTTTCACAGGCAACGCTGGGTATGCCGGTAAACGTACTTCAGAAAAAGGGTGGTTGGTACCACGTGCAAACCCCTGATAAGTATTTGGCCTGGGTAGATTATGGTGGTATTGCAAACAAAACGGCTGCCGAATTTTCTAAGTGGAAAGCGCACGATAAACTTATTTTTATCGATACCTATGGAAACGCCTATCAAAATGCTGATAGTGATTCGCAGGTCGTTTCAGATCTTGTGGCAGGCGATATTCTTGAGCTGGACGGTGAGGAAGCTAATTTTTACAAAGTGCGTTATCCCAATGATAAGATTGCTTTTATAGAAAAAATACAGGCCGCGCCCTATGACAAGTGGCTGGGAAATACCAATCCCACCGGTGATGAACTTGTCGCAACATCAAAAAAACTCATGGGCTTACCGTATCTATGGGGCGGAACTTCGCCCAAAGGAGTGGATTGCAGTGGCTTTACCAAAACGGTTTATTTTTTAAACGGGATGATTATACCGCGCGATGCATCACAGCAGATCAACAGCGGGACCTTAATAGATTCGACGAAAAATTTTAAAGATCTCAAACCAGGAGATTTGTTATTTTTCGGAAAAAAAGCGACAGATTCAACTGCAGAGCGTGTAATACATGTGGGTATGTGGATAGGGGAGCAGCGCTTTATCCATTCTATGGGGAGTGTGCATATAAGTACTTTTGACACCACCAGTACCGATTTTGATGTATATAATTACAACCGTTACCTGCGTACCAAGCGCATTGCAAACAAGCAGGATTCTGCGTTGATTTATCTTAAAAATAAAGCTATTTTTAAAGAAAATAACCTAAAAGCTTTGAAAAATGACCCAACTAAAAATCAAACCAATCCTTAAAAAAACAATCTTTTTGAGCATCCTACTTTTTGGAATAATTTATCCGGTACAGTCGCAGCGTGAGATTATAAGTCTTTGGAAATCGGATATTCCAGGGGGTAAATCAGATGCCACATATAAAGAAGAGCAGCAGATGGAAGGTGGTAAATTGGTTGGCGTGAACCGCGTCACACAACCGGAAATGACCGTTTTTAAACCTGAAGAACCCAATGGAACTGCCGTTGTAATTTGTCCAGGGGGCGGTTATGGACATCTGGCCATAGATAAAGAAGGTTTTAAAATAGCCGAATGGTTTAATGAACGCGGTATAACAGCTTTTGTTCTTAAATATAGGCTGCCCAGTGATTTAATTATGGATGATAAAACCATCGGCCCTTTGCAAGATGCGCAGCAGGCCATCCGGCTTGTGCGCAAAAATGCCAAGCAATATAGTATAGACACTACCAAAATTGGAATAATGGGATTTTCGGCCGGAGGTCATTTGGCAAGTACGCTAAGCACACATTATAACGACAACGTATATAAAGCTACAAATGCTCTTAGTGCGAAACCAGATTTTGCTATCTTATTGTATCCGGTCATAAGTATGATGGCAGGGATTACGCATCAAGGCTCACGTGAAAACTTATTAGGAACAAACCCGTCTGCTGCTACAATTGAGCGCTTTTCTAATGAAAAGCAAGTTACCGGTAAAACTCCAGTCACTTTTCTGGTTCACGCTGCAGATGATGGAGCCGTACCGGTAGCCAATAGTATTGAATATTTCATGGCATTGAACAAAAACAAGGTTCCGGCCGAAATGCATGTGTATGAAAACGGTGGACATGGTTTTGGTCTGGGTACACAGGCCACGAATAATTCTTGGCCAGATGCACTTGAACTTTGGCTTACAACCCGTAAGCTTATCGATGCGGAATGAGCAGCGCACTATGAAAAAAATATTAATAATAGATGATGATCATGTGATCTGTGAAATGCTAAATTACCTCCTTGAACACAGGGGGTATGAGGTGTTTATAGCCACTCAGTTTAGCGATTTGTTCGCTAATGAAAAACTTTCAACCATAGACATTATTTTACTGGATAAGCGTTTGGGCCATTTAGATGGAACTGTATTGTGCAAAAAGCTCAAAAACAACAAGGAAACCGCGGAAGTACCTGTAATTATGATGTCTGGACTTGATAAGGCAAGGAAGGACTGTATGTTGGCCGGCGCAGATGATTTTATAAATAAACCTTTTGAGATTACGCAACTGTTTTCAACAATAGAACAATTTACAAACGTAAAGTTGTAATTCTAATTTGAAAAAGTTTTTATCATTTAATGCGGAATGATTGAACCGGAATGCTACGGAAACTTAAGTAAAGATAGCCGATTTTCAGACTGATTTGCTTTCTCATAAACCCCCATTAATTTTGAACATATGAAAAAGTTATTTCTCTATTTTTTCTTTACAGTAGTTCCGCTTTTGGTTTACGGTCAAAAAACCACATACAAAGAAGTAGATAACCGCTTCTATTACCCGGAAAATGCCCAAAATGTGACCGATTATCAGCGCAAAATGGCAATTTTGGACATTTATTATCCAGAAACTGAAAAAAAAGTACCGGTGATTATCTGGTTTCACGGCGGTGGTCTTACAGGAGGCGATAAAGAAATTCCCGAGGTTTTAAAGAATAATGAATATGTTGTGGTAGGCGTACAATATCGGCTGGCACCCAAGGTGAAGGCCGAAGTTAGCGTGGCAGATGCTACCGCAGCGGTAGCATGGGTTTTTAAGAATATACAGCAATACAACGGCGACCCCGATGCGATTTTTGTTTCCGGGCATTCTGCCGGGGGATATCTTGCCCTCATGACGGTAATGGATAAAAGCCGACTCAAAGCTTACGATATTGATGCCAATAAAGTTGCTGGTCTTATACCGTTCAGTGGGCATACCATCACCCATTTTACCATTCGTAAACAGCAGGGGATTCCGGGTACACAGCCGGTAATTGATGAATGGGCACCGCTTTATTATGTACGTGGCGATGCGCCGCCTACTTTACTTATTACAGGGGATCGTGAGATGGAAATGCTGGGGCGTTATGAAGAGAATGCCTATTTCTACCGCATGATGAAAGTGGCCGGACAAAAAGATATTACACAATATGAAATGCAAGGTTACGGCCATAGCATGACCTATCCCGCATTCCCATTACTGTTGAATTTTGTAAAAGAAAAAGTTCAAAAAGCGGCACAATGAGTTTTAAGTGAACAGCTTCTAAATTACGTTTAAAAATAGTATATACGGATCAAAAAAATAGAACAGCTCAGCAGCTTCTAAAAAACGTAAAATCACTTTTATAAAAGTAGAACGACTTTTATTTTTACACGATATTACTAAGCTTGTAGCATGTTCTGATATTTAATTATATGAATGAAATAAAAGATCAACGGATTGTAATGACCCTGGATGCTGGAGGAACCAATTTTGTTTTTTCGGCATTGCAACAAGGCATTGAAATCATTAATCCCATAGTGCTGGCAGCTAATTCCACTAATCTGGACAAGTGCCTTAAAGCGCTAATATCTGGTTTTGAGCAGGTAAAAAATGCACTAGCACCTAAAATTCCCGTAGCCATAAGTTTTGCCTTTCCCGGTCCTGCAGATTATAAAAATGGCATTATAGGAGATTTGCCCAATTTTCCCTCTTTTAGAGGAGGAATTGCTCTGGGGCCCATGCTTGAGGAGATTTTTAATATTCCCACCTTAATCAATAATGACGGTGACCTTTTTGCCTATGGGGAAGCGGTGTCCGGTTTTTTACCCAGGATCAACAGCCTGCTTCATGAAAATAATATAGAGCGGAAATATAAAAATTTGATAGGAATTACGCTGGGCACCGGTTTCGGAGGGGGCATTGTGGTGAATAATCAAATTTGTCTGGGAGATAATTCTGCTGCAGGTGAAATATGGCTCACCCGGAATTATCTCGACCCTAAATCCATTGCCGAAGAAAGTGTGAGTATAAGAGGTATACATCGTGTGTATGCCAGATTATCTGGCGATGGAACCAAAAAAACGCCACTAGAAATTTATAATATCGCAAAAGGAAAATCGGAAGGCAATAAAAATGCGGCCTTAAAAGCTTTTGAAGAACTAGCTGTTGTCATGGCCGAATCTTTGGCCAATGCGATCACCTTGCTTGATGCTCCCATTGTTTTTGGAGGGGGCATTTCCGGCGCAGCCGAATTTATTATACCTAAACTAATTGCCCATTTTAAGAGTACCATAAATGATCAGGGAAAAGAACTTCCCCGAGTAATCGCTGAAGTTTTTGATCTTGATAATCCGGTTGCTTTAAAGGAATTTCTAACTAATGATTCACAATATGTGCAGGTGCCTTTTAGTGATAAAAAAGTTGCTTACACAAAGAAAAAACGCATTCCCATTGGCATTACTCAACTGGGAGCTAGTAATGCCATTAGTCTGGGCGCATATACCTTGGCGCTGGATTATCTGGATAAAAAGAATCTGTATGCGATAGGTTTTCAGAAGGAGTTTTGATATTTCAAATACTTTTTTTGAATCCATAGTCATGATTCAGTCAAAACACTTTTACTGGTTAAGCGCCCTGTTGATCGCCTCCTTCACGAGAGGCTCCAGCACTTTGTAACCGGCCAGTGTAGGGTGTACGCCATCTTCGGTATATTCCTTTTTAAAACCTTGTTGCTCATTGGCGGTAGCAGGAAAATAATCGAGATAGACCATATTATTTTTACCTGCATAATCTTTGAGCATGGTGTTGAGTTGGGCGATTTTTTCTACGGGTTCTATCTCTGGACTCCATGGGTATTTATATACGGGCAAGACTGAAGAAATCACAACTTTTATATCATGGGCACGTGCAAGTTCGGCCATACTGAAAATATTCCCTGCAATTTGTTCTACGGTCATGGGGCCTGTATTACCAGCGATATCGTTGGTCCCGGCAAGAAAAACCACTACGGCAGGTTTCAGGTTGATCACATCGGGTCTAAAACGCAAGAGCATTTGCGGGGTGGTCTGACCGCTGATACCGCGCCCTATATAATTGTTTGTAGTAAAAAAATCAGGATCTTGCCCAGCCCATCCTTCAGTAATTGAATTTCCCATAAAAACTACACGTTCTTCCTGAGCTGTCGTATCGATTTGCTCGTTTGCAGAACGGTATTTTTCCAGATTAGGCCAGTCCTGTGCATTCATAAAAGGCGCGGTTAGCATGGCGGCAAAAATACATATATTCTTAAAAAAGGTCATAACTGATATTTTCTGTTAAAGTGATATAAAATGCTTAAAATCAACAAAAAATAGCTGATTTTAAGCATCAAAATGTCTATTTTTTCTTATTTAAACCCAATTTCTTTTAGGCCTTTATGACTCACTTTAATGGCTTCTAGCGGTTCCATATTAAACGTCTTATCCTGTTCTACGAAATAATATTTCATACCAGAGCGCTTTTTTTCGGCAAGAATACTCTTAAAATCAATTGTTCCCGTTCCCACTGGGGCAAAACGACCCTGATCGTCCATATCTTTTACATGCCACGCTTTAAACCGGCCAGGATATTTATTGAAATATGCAATAGGATCTGCGCCAGCTTTCGTTACCCAGTATAAATCCATCTGAAAATTCACATATTTGGGATCTGTATTTTCTAATAAATAATCGATGGGGGCATTGCCATTTTCATCTTTTTTGTATTCAAAATCGTGGTTATGGTACAGTAATTTTAAGCCTGCATCTTTACATTTTTTACCCAGTGTGGTAAGTATTTCAGCAAGTTCTTCGATGCTGCCGTTCATACCACGGGTGTTGGTTTCCCGATCTACTGTAAACATGCCCATAGGCGGTACGGGGATAATAAAATATTTAAAGCCTGCCTTTTTTACATCGGCGATCATCGCATCGGCATTTTCCATGGTTACGCTTCCCTGATGAGTGCTTATGGGCTTGAGTTTCATATCTTTCAATAGTGATTTAAAAGCTGTGGGAGACATGTTGTAAAATTTTCCATCTGCATATCCTGCGGCCTCTATATTTTTATAGCCGGCATCGGCAACTGCCTGTAGCGTTGCTTTTGCATCTTGATCCATAGCATCGCGCACGGTATAAAGCGCGAGGCCGCCATAACGGTTTTGCGCGTAACTGCTTAAAGTCGCAAGCACAAAACCCGCTATTACGACTATGTTTTTTAGATTTTTAAAGGAAAAACTATTCATTGTTTTGGTTTAGGTTATGAAATATTGATCCTAAAGTTACTATATCGTTTAAGAATAGTGGCTCTTTTTACCTTACAATTAAAGAAAGCGCCATTAATTTCTTTAATCATTAGAATTTCACAGAGATTCTGTCTCAGTTGCGTAAGTATAACTGCATTTTTGGGTATGAGCGTGCAATTAAATATGGAAAAAGTATTGTCTTCGGATGTTTCCTTTACTTTTAATGCTGTTTGCTAATGGCGAAGAGGGAATATATGTATAAAGTTTGGATACCCACTATTCCTTAATTACCGCCTTAGTTTTTTAAGTTGTTTTTCAACACCATCAAATCCACGTTGTTTTCATACCATAAATTGGAGAGTGAATCCGGAATTTTTGTAAAACTCTGGGAAAAAGAACTCAAAATGATATCCTCATCTCCATCCTGATCCACATCCCCAGCGTCCATCAGAAACCATTTACCCACCTGAGAAGCTTTAAAAGAATAGGGTGTGAATTTGTAATCTTCGGCATCTGTATTTTCCAAATAGATGAATGTGTGTTCTGGTTGTCTTTTGTAATCTGGGAACGTAGAAATTATACCAAAATCAATATCCCCATCCTTATCAAAATCTCTGGCCACCAGTCTAGTGGCCCCGTTCATCGCATAGAAATACGTTTCCTCAAAGTGATTTCCCGCATCATTGATATAGATACGGAGGCCATGGTAAGGTTTTAGCACTCTGGAATTGTCTGCATTATCTCCGTTTACGGTAATAATGTCGTCATAACCATCCCCATCATAATCGACAAGCTCAAACCAACTGCTGCCATATAACGGACTCACCCGGATTACTTTTTCCGCTGTAAATTCTAAATTGTTCTCTTGATAAAGAATGGTGATTCCTTCGTCGGCCTGAGCGGTTTGAACGATCAGATCCAGTTTTCCGTCTCTATTCATATCTTTAGCTATGACCCTATTGTTTCCCGGTTGCCCCAACAGTATCGTTTTTTTATATTCATCATTTTCAGTTTTTGTAAACAGTGCCAGCTCTCCCGTAAAATATCCAAATTCACTTATGACTAATTCTTCATTTCCATCTTTGTTTAAATCTGCCACGAGAGTTTTTACAGGCCTGTGTAACTCTTGGGGCAAGCGAGTAGTCTCATTATTGGCGTTGATAAAAATACGTCCAGAAGACAATTCCGAAGGTCTTAATTGACCAATACTGGTACTGTATTGTATTCCTCCCTTTTCCGTATAATCGACCACATTGTTGCCAAAATTGCCAATGGGTACTGTTTCTTTTTCATCAAAATCGTATGAATACACATTCCCACGCGTATCGCCCAAATTTAGCTTTTGGGAGGATTCATCATAGTCCATAAAAGTTATAAAAGAGCCAGGGAAACTGTCTAGCGAAATAGGTTCTGGACTAAACTGAGAAAGCTCTGAAGGAGCATTGGGCGGATAATTGATCTCTAAGGAATCAGGAGCAAGATCAATCACGTAGCTTTTGAGCAATTCCCAGTCTTCCTTAGAAATAATTGGCTCGTCCGGATATATATGCTCCATTTTAATGGTACTCTTCTCCACAAATGTGAGTCTCTTGTAGGGATCATAACCAGAATCCTGGACTCCCAATCTAGCGCCCATTTCTGGAAGGACATTATTTGCCCAGATATTCTTGGGCAGATCGTGTACTGAAGGAGCTATATGACAACTTGCGCAATAGTTATTGAAAAGTTGCGCGCCCTTTTCTTTGGGCGTGGGCGTGTTGCAACAAACCAGTATAAAAATGAGGGCAACCCCAGGAATTTTTGACATCCGTTTACTATTAGTCTTCAAAATACCATTATTTTAAATCAATAGAAGGTCTTTAAGCTGAAAAAAAATGACTTGTGATTCTTTCTACTTTTACACATGTTTTCAAAAAATATTTTGCAAACGTCATTCTGAATTTATTTTAGAATCACATCAACCCAGAAACCCTTACCGTGGTAAGCACCTGAAACAAGTTTAGGTTGACGGAAATCAATGAATATTATAAAGTCAATCTAGGCCGTTTATTTCTTACTTATAAAGTTGCTTGTTGGGTTTGCTGCTCATATAAAAAACAAGTTTTCCGCCATTCATTATGTCCTTATGTTGAATGAATGGCTTCGCAAGTTCTTTGCCGTTTAGTTCTACTTTTTTAACATAGACATTTTTAGCCGATTGATTTTTAGCAACCACTTCAAAAGTATTTCCGTTATCCAGATGAATGGTCGCTTCTTTTACTGCCGGACTTCCCAGCGCATAATCTACCGAACCGGGCGCAACTGGATAAAAACCCAAACTGCTGAAGAGATACCAGGCGCTCATCTGCCCAAAATCATCATTGCCGCTCAGTCCATCATCGCCGTTTTTGTATTTTTCATGTAAAATCATCCGTATTTTATCCTGTGCTTTCCATGGATCGTTTGTCCAGTTGTATAAATACGCGACGTGGTGTGAAGGTTCGTTGCCGTGCACATAATTGCCTATGATTCCTTCTCGGGAAATATCTTCGGTATTTTCAAAATATTTATCGGGCAGATGCATGGTGAATAACGAATCAAGATGCGTGGTGAATTTCTCCTTGCCGCCCATCATCTCGATCATACCGGCAGGATCATGGGGAACGTACAGACTGTAATTCCAAGAATTGCCTTCAATAAAACCTTGTCCGTGTGTATTTAGGGGATCAAAGTCTGATTTAAAGCTTCCATCGGCCAGTTTTGGACGCATAAAGCCGGTTTTTGAATCATACACATTTTTATAATTCTGTGACCGTTTCATAAACGCATCGTAGATTTCATTTTCGCCCAGTTTTTTTGCGGCTTGCGCGATCGCCCAATCGTCATAAGCATATTCCAGCGTTTTGGAAACCGAAGCGCCGTCTTTATCCTCCGGAACATAACCGGTGTCAATATAACTTCCTATACCGTCAAAATAACGCGTATTTGCCGTTTGAACACAGGCCTGAAGCGCCTTTTCCATATCAAAATCCGCATTGCCCTTTACGATCGCATCAGCGATTACCGAAACGCTGTGATAACCGATCATGCACCAATTTTCATTGCCATAATGCGACCATACCGGCAACATGTGGTGCACGCTTTGCTCTTGGTGCGCAATCATAGATTGTATCATGTCCTGATTGCGCGCGGGCTGTAAAATATTGAACAGCGGGTGAAGTGCGCGATACGTGTCCCACAGGGAGAAGCTCGTGTAATTGGTAAAACCTTCGGCTTTGTGACGGTTGCGATCAATTCCCATATACTCGCCGTCAGCGTCCATATACACTGTAGGACCTAAAAAAGCGTGGTACATCGCGGTGTAAAAATTGATTTTATCAGATTCTTCCAAAGTTTCAATGGTCACTTTTTCAAGTTCTTTGTTCCATTGTGCGCGGGCGTCTGCTTTTACTTGTTCAAAATCCCAATGCGGTACTTCGGTTTCCATATTTGCCAGCGCACCTTCCGTACTTACAGGAGAAATCGCCAGTTTTGCCTGAATTTTCTCTCCTTCTTCGGTATTAAAATCAAAATGTAGGCGGAGTTCTTCGCCGGCCATTTCGGGGAAATTATGGGTTTGGTCAAACCGTCCCCAAAAGCCCTTGTACACTTTGGTCGGCAATTTTTCCTGGCCATAACTTTTAAACGCTTTGTTGAATTTTAGTGCAAAGTACACTTTACGTGTCCGCGCCCAACCTGTAGTCTGGCGGTAACCGGTAATGGTGGAATCATTTTCTACCCGAACGAACGTCCACACATTTTTATCATCATAGTTGTAAATACCATGTTTGAGATCTAAAATTACGTGCGCTGAGTCGCTTTTTGGAAAGGTATATTGCTGCATCCCCACGCGCTTAGTGGCGGTCATTTCTGCTTCAATGTCATAATCTTGAAGGTTTACTTTGTAATAACCCGCTTCCGCAGTTTCTTCTTCATGTGAAAAACGCGAGCGATAGCCGCTATCGGGATCTGTTACGGTTCCTGGATTGAGCTGTAATTTTCCAACCGTTGGCATCATTAAAAAATCACCAAGATCGGAATGCCCCGTTCCGCTAAAATGCGTGTGGCTAAAACCCACAATTGTTTTATCGCTGTATTGATAGCCCGCGCAGTATTTATAAACATCAGAGTTGTAATGCCCATCTACTCCATAAGGAATGGTATCTGTATCCGGACTCAACTGAATACTGCCAAAGGGAACGGTAGCGCCGGGGTAGGTATGGCCCATTTTTGCCGTCCCAATCATGGGATCTACGTATTTTGCGGGGTCAGATTCTTGCGAAAAAACCTCGTTATTATTACCGAAAATGGCTAAAAAAGAGGTGAAAATGGCTATTTTTAGTGCTTTATTATTCATTTTATCGAGTTTATAGTTCTGCTTAACAAGCAATGTTAAAAAACCCCTTTTAACTTGCTTTTTTTAATGGTTGGAAATCAAAAAATGCTAATTAAAAGGGGTGGGGGGAAGTTCGTTATAACTTCTCGATACATTTTTAAGTTCCGCTACCGCTTCACTTAAAAACACTCGAAGTGACAGGATGAATGTCAGGTCGAGTGAATATTGAAGCGGCAGCGGAAAGATTTATATCGAGACCCAATCTAAAATTTCTTTTTAGCCAAATTAGGCAGTTCGTCATATTTCCCATCTATTAAGGCTTCTTTTTTAATCTTAGACCATTTTTTTATCTGCTTTTCTTTAGCGATTGCAAATTCAGGATCTGTAAATTCACAGTAAAAAACCAGCTCTACAGGTAACCTTGAGGATGTATAACTATTACTATATTTTTTATTCCGATGCTCAATAATCCGTTCTGTAAGATTAGATGTTATTCCAGTATAATACGTTTGATCTGCACAAAGGAGGATGTAAACGTAAAATATTTTCATTTTTAATAATTAATATTTTTTTTCTTTGGTTGCGCCGGGCTCATGTGCTTCTCAATACATTTTCCATTCGGCTTCGCCTCTTGAAAACACTCGAAGTGACATTTTTATGTATTTTATATTCTGTTTTTCATCTAAATTGAATGTCAGGTCGAGTGAATTTCAAAGCTTTTTAGCTGAAGAAATTTGTATCGAGACCAGTTTTTAAACCCAGATATTTCTTCTTCTAAGCACTTCTCGATACATTTCCCATTCGGCTGCGCCTTATGGAAAACACTCGAAGTGACATTTGTATCTATTTTATATTCTGCACTGTCAGGTCGAGTGAATTTCAAAGCTTTTTTAGCTGAAGAATTTGTATCGAGACCAGTTTTTAAACCCAGATATTTCTTCTTCCAAGCACTTCTCGATACATTTCCCATTCGGCTGCGCCTTATGGAAAACACTCGAAGTGACATTTGTATCTATTTTATATTCTGCACTGTCAGGTCGAGTGAATGTTGAGGCGGGAACCGAAATATTTGTATCGAGACCCATTTTTAAACCCAGATATTTCTTTTTCCAAATACTTCTCGATACATTTTCCATTCGGCTGCGCCTCTTGAAAACACTCGAAGTGACAAACCTAATGTCAAGTCGAGTGAATGTAGAGGCGGGAGCCGAAAGATTTGTATCGAGACCTATTTTTTCATTTCATTAGACAAGGAATACGGAAAATCAGCATCCTTCGTTCCTCGTTCTTTGTTTGGGGTATCACCCATTTTATAATCTATGGTCATGCCCTGCATCAATTCTTTGTGGCTCAGCCAGTTTTTAGTATATTTTTTTCCGTTAACCTCCATGGACTCTATGTAACGATTATCCGCATTATTATCTGGTGCGTTTATGATCACCTTATTACCATTTTGCAGGTTTAAGGTCACTCTTTTGAATAATGGCGCGCCCAGCGCATATTGATCTGTTGCCGGTGCGACAGGATAAAAGCCCATCGCGGAAAAAACATACCAGGCCGAAGTCTGGCCATTATCCTCATCGCCGCAATACCCATCTGGCGCGGGCGTGTACATCCTGTTCATGGTTTCGCGTACCCAATATTGTGTTTTCCAGGGTTCGCCGGCATAATCATATAGATAGGTCATGTGTTGTATGGGCTGGTTTCCGTGGGCGTATTGTCCCATATCTGCTATTTGCATCTCGCGGATCTCGTGAATAACGCCACCGTAATAACTATCGTCAAATGTTGGCGGAAGCGAAAATATTGTGTCTAGTTGTGCTACAAATTCCTTTTTGCCGCCCATCAGATCAATAAGTCCCTGGATGTCGTGAAAAACCGACCAACTGTAGTGCCAGCTGTTCCCTTCAGTAAAAGCATCGCCCCATTTAAAAGGATTGAAAGGTGTTTGGAACTCACCATCCGCATTTTTTCCACGCATCAGGTTATATTCAGGATCAAACAGGTTTTTATAATTCATACTGCGTTTGCGGTATTTTTCGATCTCTTTTTTTGGTTTATTCAACGCTTTTGCCAGTTGGTAGATGGCGAAATCATCATAGGCATATTCCAGGGTTCTTGCGGCGTTCTCGTTAATATCTACATCATAGGGCACATAACCCAGTTTGTTGTAATAATCTACTCCGGCGCGGCCTACAGCTTCCATTGGGCCAGCATTGTTTGCACCGTGAATAAGCGCTTCGTACAGATTTTCAATGTCATAATCATACGCTTTACCGCTTTTTAAATAGCCTTCTGCCACGACAGAAGCCGAGTTGTTACCCACCATCACATTGCGCAAACCAGGGCTTGCCCATTCTGGTAACCAGCCGCTTTCTTTATACGCGTTAGAAAGGCCTTCCTGCATGTGGCCATTAAGTTCGGGGTACATGAGATTGAGAAATGGGAACATCGCCCTAAACGTATCCCAAAAACCAGTGTCTGTAAACATGTAACCGGGAAGGACTTCTCCGTTGTACGGGCTGTAATGTACCACATTTCCATCGGCGTCGTATTCATAAAATTTTCTGGGAAAGAGCAAGGAGCGATACAACGCACTATAGAACGTTTTAAACTGGTCTGAAGTTCCACCTTCCACTTTAATTTTTCCAAGCTCTTTGTTCCAGGTTTTTCGGCCTTTCGCCTTGAGCCCGTCAAAATCAGTGTTACCTATTTCCTGCATATTGCGTTCGGCCTGTTCATAACTGATAAAAGAACTCGCGACTTTGGCATTTACTTGTTCTCCTTTTTTGGTCTTAAAACCGATCACCGCACCGGCATGATTGGATTTATTCTCCAAAGCATCGGTAAGGGTGGAATCGCTAAAGGTTTTAGTGAGATTAAACTCTTTGTCAAAAACGACCACGAAGTAATTTTTAAAATTTTCCGGAACGCCACCACTGTTCCTTGTGGTATATCCGATGATTTTCCGCTCCTGCGGAAGTATTTTCACGTAAGAACCTTTATCAAATGCGTCAATCACCACATACGAACTGTCAGTCTCTGGAAACGTAAAACGAAATCGTGCAGCACGTTCTGTGGGCGCGATTTCTGTAGTTACATCATGATCTGCTAGATAAACACTGTAATAATAAGGGGTCACCGTTTCCGCTTTATGTGAAAACCAACTTTGGCGGTCTTCTTCTGCAAAGCGAAGTTTTCCGGTCACTGGCATGAGCGAAAACTGGCCGTAATCGTTCATCCACGGCGAGGGTTGATGTGTTTGTTTAAAACCTCTGATTTTGTAAGCATCATACGTGTAGGCCCAGCCGTCTCCCATTTTTCCGGTCTGTGGCGTCCAGAAATTCATTCCCCAGGGCATGGCGATTGCTGGATAGGTATTTCCGTTGGAAAGTTTATAATTAGAATCGGTACCTACCAGCGGACTGGCGTAATCAACAGGATTATCAATGGACTGAACAATTTTTTGTGCTGAAACAGTCCATATTCCGCTTAATGCGAAAAAAAAGATTCCTAAAGTTTTTTTCATGGTTTTAATCTTGGTTTTTTATAGAAAGTGAGTGACTTTTGACGCCTTCACGCGTCATTATTACGGGTTTAATATGACCGTTTTCATCAAAATACATACGGTCGATACATGTTTCGCGAAAGTTTCCATCGGTCTCGCCCATGGGTCTTCGGTGATAGACGATATAATAATCATCGCTTCCTTCAGGATGAATTATGCTATTGTGACCGGCTCCATTGGCAATCTTGTCATCTTGCTGCAGGATTTTATCCACGCGCTTAAAAGGTCCCATCGGCGAATCTGCAATGGCGTAGGCAACACTGTAGTCTGGACCCGTCCAGCCGCCCTCAGACCACATAAAATAGTATTTGCCATCCCGAATGAACATAAATGGCCCTTCAACATAACTTTCAGGAGTGATTTCCTTAAAAGTACTTTCATCTTCAAAAGGGATAAAACCGGTAAAATCATCGTTTAATTTGGCAATATTGCAATGTTTCCAGCCGCCGTAGATCAAATAATATTGATCGTCTTTATCGTGAAAAACAAATTGGTCAATAGGCTGCGCGCCATTGTGAAATTTATCGACTAAAGGTTTGCCCAGAAGATCTTTATACGGCCCGCCGGGAGTATCGCTCACGGCAACGCCTATGCCACCTTTTTCATCATTACTTTGTATATCGTTTGCACCAAAAAAGAGGTAATATTTATCGTTTTTTTCAATAATGGAAGGCGCCCACATTGCTTTATGTGCCCATTTTATTGCCGAAGTATCCACAACTTTGGGATGCTTCGTCCAATTTACAAGGTCTGGAGATGAAAAAGCATCCATAAAAACCTGTTCTTCATAAGGCGCGGAATAAGTGGGAAATATCCAGTACTGGTCATTAAAAATAATCCCTTCAGGATCTGCATACCAACCCGGAAATACAGGATTGTTGTCTTGCGCAAGTGCGTTGATACTATAAAGACTTATTAAAAAAAGGAATATTTTTTCCATTAATATCAATTTTGGGTCTAAATATAAACAATCATAAGAGTAAAACGATTTAGTAATTCAAGAAGTTTATTTTGAATCCATCAATTGGTTCTATTCCTTAATTTCTTTAAGTCAAAGTTCAAAAATTGTTTTCTAATCATACCAAGGCTTTCCAATTGTAATTTAAAGTTCGATACGTTGTCCAGTAGTAGCACTTTTAACAGCTGCTTGCAAAATTTCGACTACAATGAGGTTGTTTTTTAATGAAGAAAGATCGTTTTCAGCCTTAATTTCTCCATTTAAAACGGCTTGGAGATAGGTTAAATGATCTTTATAATAATCGTTAATCAATTCCACTTTTTCAGCCTTATTGGACTGTTTTTGAAGTTTTAAGGTATTTCCATCTAGCGCATTATAAGCTAACCTGTCACCATACACCTGAAATCCTTTTATGCTATACGACCAGTCCCAAGATGCTTCAATGATACCATTTCCGTCAGTATATTCCAGAATAATTGTGGCATCGTCATCTACTTTGGGATAAGTATCGGGCTTAAAATTGCGTGTAATTGCGGTTACGGCAATGGGGCGTTGACCATTTTTTAACCACGTCATAAGATTAGCACCATAACAACCAAAATCGGTTAAAGCCCCGCCGCCATTTTTTATAGGATCAGTCAGCCATGCCAGAAATTCTGGACTGCAGCCTATTTCTTTTGGTCCCTGGTGTCCATCTTTGGCGATCATCTTTTTTATAGTTCCAAATTCAGTTGCTTTTACCTTTTGTGCTAAAGTTTGATTACTGCCATACCAGGTGGTCTCATAATTGGTAAGTAGGGGAGTGCTGTTTTCCCGAGCAAGGGCGGCCATTTCTTTTGCATCTTTAGTGGTCGTGGCCAATGGTTTTTCAACCATTACGGGAATATGCATGGGCAAAGCGATACGCGCGACATCAATGTGCTCAGAAATGGGATTGTAAGCAAGTACCGCATCTGGATTTAATGTGGTGAGCGCAGTCTTTAAGTCATTGTAAAATAGCGAGTCGACAAGCTTATAGCTTTTACTATAGCGTGCAATAAGAGCTGGATTGTTTTCTACAATTCCAGAAATATTGACTTTGTCCTCTTTGTATTCGTTCATGATCACGTGGGCATGATCGTGGCTTAAGCCTACAACAACTACGTTCAGCTTTTTTTGAGCAAAAGAAAAAACGGTAAACATTACTAAAAATAGTGTGAAGATTTTGGTTTTCATTTCAGGATTTTTTTGATAAGGAATAATCTCCGTTTGGAGCAGTTTTTTTAGCTTGTGAAGATTCTCTTTCTATGAATTGGGTACTAAGGACAACCTGTTCTAAAGTAGTCGTATCCTTTTTATTTTTAAGAATATCTAACATGATTCGCATCAATTCTTCACCTATTTCCTGTAAAGGCTGGGCAATTGCAGAAATAGAGGGCGTATGTATTTTAAAGAAATCATTATCATCAAAAGCAACTACTCCAATCTCGTTAATATCAATATGTTTTGTTTCCTTAATTATTTCGAGGCCTTGCTGAGTAAGATAGTTGGTGGCAAAAAATATGGCATCAAGATCCTGGTGCTTTTTAAAGAAATCGCGCATGGGGACTTTACCTTTATCTGCTTTTAAATGTGTAAAAGAAATTTCTAAAACCTGGCTTACAAATCCGTTGCTTTCTATTGCCTTATTGTATCCTTTAAGGCGGTCGAGCATTTGTATTTGTTGTGCATCTGTAGTTATAAATCCAATATTTTTAAACCCGCTGCTTATGAGATGCTGCGTCGCATTATAAGATGCCCGGCCATTGTCTATAGTAACATAATGCGTTTCAAGATCTGGAAAATAACGATCAAATAAAACGACGGGTATGTTTTTTTTCATGAGTTGCTCAATGTCATTTTTTATTCCGCTTGAGGGAATAATTATAAAACCGTCAACACGTCTGTCATAAAAAAGGTTTATAAGATCCCTAGAACGGGCATCATCGTTTTCGTTACTGCAAAAGAGGACTTTATAATCCTTTTTATAAGCGATATCTTCAATAATTCGGGCTAATTTGGCAAAAAAGTAATTTGAGATATCCTCCACCATAAATACCAATATTCTCGACTCCCCGGTGCGCAGGCTTTGGGCTACTCTATTGGGTTTGTAATTGATAGCGTCTGTATAATCGATTACTTTTTTGATCACCGCATCTGAAATTTTCTTTTCTTTCCCTTTACCGTTGAGAACAAAGGATACGGTTGTAACAGATACATTCAGGGATTTGGCAATATCTTTTATAGATGTACGGTTTTTTTTCATTTTTGATAATAGTTTTATTATGCTCGTTTAAAGGGTCTTATAATTAAATCCTACTAACGGATTTAATTTTGACTCTGGAGCGAAATTCAAAAACTGTTTCCAAATCACACTTTGCGGATTGCATAGAGTAGTAGATTTAGAAAACATAGTGCTAAAAGTACGTAAAAGAGATTTGTTATAAAGATTCACTTTTCGTATCTCGTTTATCAACAGGCTTCACAATCAAATCTTTGGTTGGGAGTGACTGCCGTAAATTTGAAAACCGGTCGAGCATAGATACTTGTAAACGGGAATGGAAACTCCAAAAGAAAAATTATTAAATAAGTCGTATCAGCTTTCAGGAGGTTAGCTTGAACTGAAAAATTAATTTCAGATTCATAACTCGTGGACTCGTCCGCCTACACAGGTAGGTTTGTTCCGAGATCGTTGAGTTAGGTTATTGGTCTGCTTGGCTTTCCTGTTGTCTTTTTTCCAGAAAATCATCAGGAAATTGAAATTCCGCAGGATCAGGCCCATTGCGTTCATTTTTATCTAATTTTTTAATGGATTCCATTTCTTCTTCAGAAAGCGAAAAATCAAATATATCGAAGTTCTCTTCTATTCGTTCTGTGTTAACCGATTTTGGGAACGTTACATTGCCTATCTGTATGTGCCAGCGAAGTACCACCTGAGCCGCAGTTTTATTGTGCTTTTTCCCTATTTGTTTTAATATTTTATCATCAAGAACATCTCCTCTTCCCAATGGACTCCAAGATTCTGTGACAATACCGTGTTCTTCATGAAATTTCCGTAGTTCGTTTTGTTGAAGATATGGATGGCATTCTACTTGATTCACGGAAGGTGTAACCCCGGTTTCATCGATAATCTTTTTTAAGTATGTTGTAGTAAAATTTGAAACTCCAATAGAACGCAGTTTTTCAGTTTTTTGGAGCTCCACAAATGCTTTCCAGGCGTCAACATAAACTTCATTTTTTATAACAGGAAAATGTATTAAATAGAGATCTATATGGTCTAGGCCTAAAGTTTTAAAGCTTTTCCTAAAATAAGCTTTTGCATTTTCGTACCCATGTTCACTAGCATTGGGGTTGAAATATTTTGTAGTAACAAAAACATATTTATTATAATCTCTTACCGCTTTACCAACTTCTTTTTCATTGGCATAAGATTGAGCAGTATCAATATGTGAATATCCTACATCTAAGGCTTTGGAAACATATTTATACGTTTCATTGCGTTCTATTTGATACACACCAAAACCCAGTTGGGGGATTTTAGTGCCGTCATTTAAAGTAATTAAGGGTACTTTAGATGCAGAAGTCATAACAGTTTTTTTAAATTAATACGTATGGATAAGTTACAAAAAAGTTCTTGTGCTTTCTTGAATGCTCGTCAAAGGGTAGTATTAATTTTTTTATTGGAGGAGGAATAGGTAAGAATAATCAAAAGGAATAGAACGGTAGAACTTGTTTTTGTGACCCTGACCCAGTTTATGGAGCTTCGGAATATAAAACCATTGGATTAAAACAGACCAACAAATGTATGCAGCTCTCCGCCATTGCCTACAACCTCAAAAAGTACCTGAAATTCACCCAGAAAAGGGGGAAGAGTGGGGCAGCAAGCCTCGCTTTGATTTTTGACCTAAAAAACACCTTACCTGTTGCCCATGAATGGGTTTTAAGCACCATGATTTTTAGGCGCGCGATCCTGACCTGAAAGGAGAAAACCGCTTAAAAGCGGTTTAAATAAGTCTGTTTTTTAAATATTATAGGCTTGTGCAACGGTTACCATTGTTGGCGGTAGTGTTTTAACTACTAACTATTTTATAGTATAGAACTCTCCTTTTATTTTTTTTCTATTCACCTTTTATGATTGGTGCGTATTTATGCCAATTAGCAAAAATTGCCCAAATATTTATTCCGAATAATATTAATCCTATTCCGACACCTGATATATCGTGTACTAAATGATGAATAACTATCCCTACCATGACAGGGAGAATTATTAAAGCTCCCAATGCTCTTGTTTTTGGGACAGCTATTAAAATTCCTCCTATGATTTCGACAATTGCTACAAGTGGTAATATCCATTTTATTGTTATTAATGCTCCCATAACCTGCATCACTTCTTCGGACATTTCGGGCATCGGCATATAGTTGAAGAATTTGTTTAATCCTGCATTGACCATCATTAATGCGAATAGTACACATAAACCTGTAAGAATCTTGTTTTTCATTTTCGATTTTTATTGTTAATAATTCATCAAAGTTAACTATTTTTGATTACCGTTGGTAATCAGTTACCTTTTGGTAATCAGTTACTTTTAGGTAATCATTAAATTAATAGAGATGAAAAAAATGGAACATAATGAGTGTATGTCTGCTCTGTTACCTGTAAGGGACACTTTAGATATAATAGGTGGTAAATGGAAAATTTTAATCTTAATTTCTATTTGGGAAGGAAACAAACACTTTAGGGAAATAGAACGAAGTATTCCAAAGCTTAGTACCAAAGTTTTGTCAAAGGAATTAAAAGACATGGAAGAAAATCAGTTGATTACTAGATCTGTTTTAAATGGCTTTCCTGTCCGAACAGAATATACACCTACAGAGCATTCTAAAACGCTAGAAAAAGTTATCTTGGAATTGCAGAATTGGGGTACCAATCATAGAAAGAAAATCTTTGGTGATAAGTCCGTTACAAATAATTCAGTTCATGTGTAATGTGAATCGAATTACATTACTGCCAACGGCCACTGTATAAAGCGTGTGCGGCATTTTGCGGTTTTGGCCTGGTATTGGTTTTGCCGTTGTTTCGGTTAAAGGTAGTGAATTTTGGTTTTTGCCGCCGCAGGGGTAGCTTTTAGGGAATGCCCCGTGTGCTTTATGCTTGTTGTGGCTGGTTGGTCGAAGTACTTTTGGTTCGGCCTGGCTCCCGTCTGTGATGTCCTTAGGGCATTCCCTACGCAGTGGCCGTCTGCCTCCGACGAGCGACGTTAGGAGGGAGAGGAAGTGATAAGATTGAGTGCCGCGGTAGTCTCGAAATGTTCCCCCTGCGTAAACCATTGTTGCTTGGGGCAGCGCACCTTTGCGGATGTGCACTTGTTTTTGGATGGGTCCATTTCGAAGCGGGAGCGGCACGTC
>DRGP01000006.1 GCA_011050015.1 Leeuwenhoekiella sp.
GGTTTGTCCATCGCGTTATAGGTGGCGCTTGTTAGCCCGTCATGTTACCACGAGCATCGTAATTAAAGGTTCGCCAGCTACCGCTGCGGTATACCCGCTTTACTCTACCTTCAGCGTGAAAATCGTTGACAGACAAAAGGTAAGACTGAGGCGAAAGCCAAGGGCCTTAATTCATATGGCGTTCTTTACCTAAGCCATGGTGCATATTCACACTAATCGACGTCATTACTGGATGCATAGTCATATTTAAATTGAGTTTAAAAAGTAACAACACTTGGTTTTTTGAATAAAAAGATCAAGAAAACACAGCTGCCTGCTTGACCGGAACTTTCTAATGGGCGACCCCATTTACACACGGCTTGACAACGGCAGAGCGTCCATATACATCCTCTTAAATCTACCCCATTTTTCTTTTACATTTTGAAAAATATTGAAAATCCCCCCCCAGTAATATGCTCCTCAATATTCTGAGGTTTAGCGCCTTTTATCACTTCTTCTTTACACAATGAAAAAACAAAAATACTTTCTGCAAAAGCCATAAGAAATATTTCACTTCTATGTTGAAGTTCACCTTTCTCAGGGAAAGGTATAAGTGAATTAAAAATCCCTTTCCAATCAGATAATCCTTTATGATTCCTTATCAACCAATCTGACTGAGATGAAATCACAAACCAACCTTCATAATTTTTTATAGATATATCTATTTCACCAGCAAAGAGAGCATCTTTAACTAAAAGTGAAACCAACTCTGGCCCTGTTGGTTTAGCGGTTAAGTAATATCGTTCAGGGTTACTTTTTATAATTTCTATTGATGATAAAATCTTCATAATTTACTCTACTACTCAACTTTGTTAATTAGTTGGGAATTAATCTGCCCACTCGATTGTAAACTGTTAAACGTTTTATATGCGCTACTGGGAATATAAAACTGAAGCCCATCATGTCTAAAACCGCCAATTGGAATAGATTCAAACCTAGCACCTGATTTCATTAATGCTCCGATTGCTTTACTAGTTAAGTCGTACTGTAATATTCCGCCAGGACTTCTTCTTTGAGCATAATAGACCGCATCATAAAAATCTGTCGCTAAATAAAATCCTGGCACTCCATCTATTTTATTTGCAGCAGCTACAGATGCGTCTAATGGCTTACCTTTAGCTAGCTCTAAAGAGGACTGCCAACTGGTTCCGTGATAAAAGGTTGCCCCTCCATCCTTTGTTCTTATATTTGATAGCGCTGCTTCTTGTTCTTTTTCAAACTCTGCTGCATTATTTGCCAGAACAGGTTTTGCTAAAGCATCCATTTCCTCATCTGTTGCAGTTAGCATTGGCACTAATCCTAAACCCGCAATCCCACCTCTTTTCAAACTGCCAACTGCCGCTTTTCCTACGCCTTCAGCTGTTTCAAGTACCTTATCTAATGTACCTGCTGTAGGATTTGTAGTCCCTTTTACATTACCTCCTGCTGGAGTGGCAGTATTAGTTGCCATCTGTTTTTGACTGCCAATATCCATGGCTTTCATTGCGGAGCCAATCGCACCCGCACCTTGCGCCATTGCAGAGTTTACTTCTGCCCCATTCTTAAAGTTCACGTCTTTTACAACTGTACTACCGACAGTCTTACCATCCACCTTGACGTCAACTTTCATATCGCCACAAGACTTAATATGAGTGCCTGTCGCTGCGGTGCAATATCCGGTTGGGTCAGTCCCACTGAGCGGATTATTCATAATATATGAATACGGGTTAATGCTCTGGCTATTAGTGGGGCTTTGAATAACGGGGTCAACCGACATAAACCGACCAAGGTTATAATCGTACACCCGACCGTTCATATGAATGAGCTCTACATTATCTAAATGTTCGTGGTCGGTAAAGCCTCTTCGTGTTTTAGCTTTATCTAAGTCATCAAGTTTAGAATTACCAAATGATTTTAACCCGCCACTAACTAAACGTGGTTTGCCAAATGGGTCAAAGTTTCGCTCGGCTTCTGCTTGCCCGTTGTGGTCGGTAAATACCCGCGCGCTGCCGAGGCGGTCACGGTGGGTGTAGCGGATGGTAGCACCTTCGCCAGCGGTTTGGCTTATCACGGCAATGTCGTCTATATACACGCGCCATGTGGTTTTTGTGCCGCTTATTTCTTCTTCATAAAGCTTGTCACTATAGTAGGTGGTCACGCTGCCATTTACTTGTTTAAAGCGCATATGCTGCGGGCCATAGGTAAAATTGAGAGTTTTGCCGCTTTTTATAATTTGTGTGGGTTTGTCCATCGCGTTATAGCTGGCGCTTGTTAGCCCGTCGCCTTGGGTCATGTTGCCTCGGGCGTCATAAGCAAAGGTTTTCCAGCTACCGCTGCGATATACCCGCTTTACTCTACCTTCAGCGTGAAAATCGTTGACAGGCAAAAGGCAAGACGCGATCCCATTGGTTACTTCATAGTTCTAATGGGGGTGATTGCGCACTTGTATGGTTCTTTTATAAAACAATAAATAAGAAAAAGGTAGAAGCGTCCCCATACTGTTTATTTATTTAAACTTTCATTTATCACCTTAAGCATATCTGAACTTATAGGTAAAAAAATTCTTTCGCTATCCTTAAAACTGATTTCAAGAGTTTCTTCAGGGTTTACTTTACGCTCGGCACAAAAATCTCTATTTTCACTAACGGCTCTAATAGAGCTCCAAGGTATAATATACACGTGGAAATATGGATTAGAGCTTGGGTAAAATGCAACCCCTTCTTTAACTATTTGAGTCTTATAAAGACTTGTAAAATGATCAATATAACCATAACCATGGAACCAATTATCTTTTAGGATTCCAAAATCTTTCGCTTCATTCGAAAAAAATAAACAGTAGGTATCAATAGCAAGATCCCTTTTCTTTAATTTTACAATACTTCTTTTAACTGCGAGGCTTATTGGACCAAACAAATTCCAATAAAAATATACGCACAACAAGGAACAACCGAGCATTGAATATACATAGCTTCCTGAAAAAAAGTAAATAATAGCCCCACAAATCAAACCTAAAACTATAAAGGCATGTTTTGCAACTAAAATATAAAATACTAACTTTAAAAAATTCATAAATTAGTCAATGATCTCCTGTTTCTTGATAACTTTATTTGTTTGATTCCATCGATGTAAGTAATTTACTGCATTACGTACCGATGGGGGATTTGTAGGTACCTGAGGCGGAAGTTTACCAGGTGAAAACTTAGCTGCACAAGCCATAATCATACCACATGCAAAAGTTCTAAATTCTTTTCTGAAACTATCCATTTTAGATTTAGATAAAGACGAATAACCTTCCTTGAACCCTTTCATCAAATACCCAATTTGCATAATGCTGGGGTTATTTGACATTGAAAGTCGCATTCCAATGGTATTAAATGCTTTAGCAGACCAAGCCCCTCCACCAGAAAACAGCGAGGTTGTCATTAATGCTAGTGGGTGATTCATCAAATCTTTTCCAGCTCCAGCTTGTGCCCAAGCAGAATAACCATCACCAGAACCTTGAGCATTATGAATTAAACCCCATGCACCATTTGCTGTGACTCCCACAATTCTGTTTACTTGGAAACTATAAGCATTTCCATCACTATCAGTACCTGATGCAGCTCTTGAAACGGAATATTCAGGCCCGCTTGTAGCGATTTGAGTCGGTGAGCCAATATCAGCAACGGTCTGAGATATACCTGTCATTGATTTGCCATTCATAACAGCGGTTGTAGATGATGTAGCAGCTCCATTTTCAAAGTTTGTTGACGTAACAGCAACATTTGACCCAAGGACCGTTTGTGTCGCTATATTGGTTACCTGACCAGAATCATTCGTTGTAGTAACAGTTGCCTTTTCTCCAACAGTGCGCTTGATTCTTGATCCTGTAACAGAAACTTTGATTTTCTCTTTTTCTATCTCTGCTGCGTACCCTGTCGGGTCTGTCCCGCTCAACGGATTATTCATTATGTACGAATACGGGTTAATACTTTGGCTGTTGGTTGGGCTTTGAATAACGGGGTCAACCGACATAAACCGGCCAAAGTTATAATCATACACCCGTGCATATTCTCTCCAGCTTTGATCACCCAATGGCATTAACTTTGATCACTTATTCTCATTAAGCTTTGATCACGAAAATCACTCGATAATGATCACTTTTGTGTTCTTAATGATTTTGCCGATCAAAGCTTAATGCCACTCGTTACCGAGTTCACGTTTTATCATTTTTGTAGGTATGTTAAACCGTTATCTAAATCATTTGATGAGGATAACAATAATGTCAACAAGACCTATATCTATGAGTAAATTACATGCTATTTTACGGCTGAAATATTCAGCAAAATTATCCCATCGAGAGATTGCCAGAAGCTTAACTATCTCCCCTGGCACTGTGGCTAATTACGTTAAAAAGGCCAATGAGTTAGGGTTAAACCAATGGCCGTTACCTGAAGATAAACAACACGGTACTTTTCTTAATACAAAAATCAGGGACTTCTCAACCCGTCAAAAAAGATACCCAACACCTGACTGGCTCACCATCAATAAGGATTTGAAGCAGCACAAACATTTGA
>DRGP01000007.1 GCA_011050015.1 Leeuwenhoekiella sp.
CAGTATATTCTTCATAATTACCGGTAGCACAGACCTGTTCTACTTCAGAACGCGTCAACCGAAAGCGCACGGTATTTTCTTTTATTCTAATTTTCATAGTACCTAATTCTTTTTCAGCTTAAAATAGATAGCGAATTAATTAAGGATTTTCCCGATACCTTGCGTAAAAAACAGGAGGTCTTTGACCGTACAGGTGGCTTACACGCAGCCGTAGTTTTTAACACCCAAGGTGAGTTATTGGATTTACGTGAAGACGTTGGTCGCCATAATGCACTAGACAAATTAATAGGTGCTTCGTTTAAAAAAGGAATGCTTCCCCTTGATGATCGATTGCTGCTGTTGAGTGGCCGGGCGAGTTTTGAGTTGATTCAAAAAGCAGCCATGGCCGGGATTCAATTTGTGATGGCGGTGGGAGCACCCTCTAGCCTTGCTGTTAAATTGGCTATGGAGTTTAACATGACCCTTGTGGGTTTCCTCAGCAAAAACAGATATAATATTTACTGTGGTGCCGAAAGAATTTTAGATCGGGATTCGGTCTTAAGTGACAAATAGGTATCTTTAAAGTAAAAATGAAACTCCATTTAGCCATATATTTTAAGCTGAAAAAGAATTAGGTACTATGAAAATTAGAATAAAAGAAAATACCGTGCGCTTTCGGTTGACGCGTTCTGAAGTAGAACAGGTCTGTGCTACCGGTAATTATGAAGAATATACTGCATTTGATTCAGACTGTTTTAGTTATGGGGTCACTGTAAAAGAGGATATTGAATATCTTACGGCCGATTTTACGGGTAAAAGGATCACCTTATACCTTCCAAAGCAATTTATTGAAAAGTGGCAGAACACAGACCGTGTAGGTTTTGAACATACGATGTTGCTTAAGAATGGCAAAAGCTTGTTTTTATTACTGGAAAAAGACTTCGTCTGTATGGATGATACCCGTGAAGATCAAGCAGATAATTACCCCAATCCCCTGGCTGAAAAGCTGCTTTAAAATTTGAAAAAAGTAATGAAAAAAGAAGATAAAGAACCCAAAGCGCTTACCTCAGAACAATTAACCGGTTTGCGTACCGGCAGGCATAAGGAAGTGGCAGCAGGTGTTCCCGCTGTATTTGTTTCTATGAAACATGTTTTTAAAGCAATGGGCCCCATACGGGGAACCAAGGCACTCTTGAACCTCAATCAAAAAGGGGGCATAGACTGCCCGGGATGTGCCTGGCCAGACCCAGATGATGAACGCAGCACCGTAGCTGAATATTGCGAAAACGGCGCTAAGGCCATCGCCGAAGAGGCCACATCAAAAAAAGTAAACACCGATTTTTTTGCTAAAAACAGTGTTTATGAGCTCTCCTTGCTATCCGATTATGAGATTGGTAAAGAAGGGCGTATTGCCCAGCCTATGTACCTGCCGGAAGGGGCGACGCATTATGAGGAAATAGCCTGGGATGATGCCTTTACGCTTATCGCGAAACATTTAAACCGACTGGAAAGCCCCGATGAAGCCATTTTTTATACCTCGGGACGAACAAGTAATGAGGCGGCTTTTGTTTACCAACTTTTTGTGCGTGAGTATGGCACCAATAACTTACCCGATTGTAGTAATATGTGCCACGAGAGTACCAGCACCGCGCTGAGCGAAAGCATAGGCATCGGTAAGGGGACCGTAAAGCTGGAAGATTTTTATGAGGCCGAAGTGATCATGATCATGGGGCAAAATCCAGGTACCAATCACCCTCGTATGCTGAGTGCACTTCAGAAAGGAAAACGCAATGGCGCGACCATAATTGCTGTAAATCCTATTGTAGAAACCGGTCTTTTGGCATTTAGCAATCCTCAGGAGTTAAAAGGGATGTTGGGCATTAGTACCCAACTAACGGATCTGTATTTACAAGTTAAAATAAATGGTGACTTAGCCTTATTGCAAGCCCTCGCCAAACTGATGCTTGAAGAGGAAGACAAAAATCCGGGAAGCGTTTTTGATCAGGATTTCATCAAGGAAAAAACACACGGCGCACAGGAATATTTAGCTCATATACGTACGGTTGATTTAGATGATTTGATCGCAATATCTGGTATTCCGCTGGAACAGCTTAAAGAAACCGCTGCGATTTTATGCAAAAAGAAAAAAATCATCATTTGCTGGGCAATGGGACTTACCCAGCACAAAAACGCCGTGTACACCATAAAAGAGGTGATCAATCTCCTGCTTCTCAAAGGAAGTATGGGCAAACCGGGAGCTGGTGCTTGCCCCGTTCGTGGTCACAGCAATGTACAGGGCGATCGTACTGTAGGCATTTTTGATCGGCCTTCCAAAGAGTTATTGGATAGCCTGCAAGAAGAATTTGGTTTTAATCCACCGCGGGAAGATGGTTATGATGTGGTAAAAAGTGTGGAAGCCATGCATGAAGGCAAGGCAAAAGTTTTTTTTGGTATGGGTGGTAATTTTAGTATGGCTACTCCAGACACCGCATATACAGCCGAAGCTCTGCGTAAATGCAACCTCACCGTTCACGTTTCGACCAAACTGAACCGAAGCCATCTGGTGCACGGTAAAGAGGCTTTGATCCTCCCCTGTTTTGGTCGTACGGACAAAGATGCTATAAAAGACGAACTCCAATTTCTATCGGTTGAAAATTCTACGGGTGTAGTGCATAGTACACGCGGCAGCCTCACCCCTATTTCAGATAAATTAATGAGTGAACCGTACATCGTATGCAAAATGGCCAAGGCGACCTTAAAAGACTCTAAAGTAGACTGGAACGCTTACATGAATCATTATGACGCAATTAGGGAAAGTATTGCTGCCTGTATTCCCGGATTCACTGACTATAATAAAAAAGTGCGTCAGCCGGGAGGTTTTTACCTTCCGAATGGCGCTCGTTATAATCAGTATAAAACAGAAACCGGTAAAGCCAATTTCAATGTCCGCAAGGTAACACCGCATCCTGTTAAAGAAAGTGAATTTATGATGATGACCATACGCAGCCATGATCAATATAATACCACTATTTATGGACTCAACGACCGGTATCGGGGAGTTTACAATGAGCGGCGTGTCATTTTTATGAATGCAAAAGATATGGAGCGACTAGCACTTAAAGAGAAGGATCTGGTAGATTTATACAACCACAATGATAATAGAGTGCGCAAAGCGCCAAAATTTGTGGTTATACCTTATAATATTCCGCAACAATCGGTAGCAACCTATCTGCCTGAGGCTAATGTGCTTGTGCCCATAGCATCTACTTCAGATAAAAGCAATCAACCTACGTCAAAATCTGTGGTGATCACTATTAAAAAACACGAACCAGCGTTAGAAGATGCGGTTTGAGTAAAATATAAATAAGAAATTATATTGAAAATATAATGAGGTTATAAAAGAGAAAAGCCATCTATTAAAGATGGCTTTTCTCTTTTATACTCAGGATGAGTATTAGTCTATAAGTCTAACATTTACAGCGTTTAAGCCTTTTTTGCCCATTTCGGTTTCAAATTCCACATGGTCATCTTCACGTATTTCGTCAATAAGACCAGTTGCATGCACAAAAATTTCTTCACTTGAGTCGCTAGGTTTTATAAATCCAAAACCTTTTGCGTTATTAAAAAACTTTACTTTGCCTTCTTTCATTTTACTATTATTATTGGTTAATTTATTAAAAAATTTGGTTATAACATTCATTTCTTTATAGGATTAAAAATTTTAAGATGAAAGTATTAAATTTTATCCGAAAACAGCTCAAAACTGTATAAAACGTTATAGTCTCTACTCAAAACAAAGTATATTACCAAATCTTATTGTAACAACACAATATTACGGCAAATTATATAAAAGATGCCTAAAATAGTGTTAATCTATTTTCTTTATAAATAACAACAGGCTGTGTAAAGAATTTATGAATCCATATTCGCAATAATTTTTGCTGCTGTCTGCTTTCCAGAATAGACTGCACCTTCCATATACCCCCCAAACACAGAAGAAGTTTCAGTTCCAATAAAAAAAAGTTTGTCGTTCATATAGGGTTTGGCAAATATTGAATTGCCATAATTAGGCTGCATATTTTCCCCACTTGCCTGTACGGCGGTAAACGGATCTAAAGACCAGTCTTTTTCTTTATACTCCAAGTAATCGCTTACTCCTTCCCCTAAATACCTACACAAATAAGTAATCACTTGTTCCTTACGTTCTCTTGTACTATACTCTTTGAGCTTTGGGTTTACAAAACCCATTAGGGCAAATTGATCGTTACTATAGTTGATGTGATCATAAACCTCTACTACCGGTGCGATCTGACTTATAAGCATTCCCGATTTTCCTGCTTCCCGCCAGAAAGGTTTTTTAAAAGTCAGTACAAACTTGATAGCCTGCTCCATCCACGTAGGTGTAGTCTGCATAGCCGATTTTATTTCGTTGTCCAGTTCTGGATTAAAAAGGATACGTGCTGCTGCCAGTCTCGGCGGAATCGTAAACAGTACATTATTTGCCTTAAATACCGAATTATGGGTTGTAATTTCAATATGATCGCCGCAATCAGTAGTCTCTTTTACTAGTTGGTTTAGCTGTATCTTATCATTAAAAGGTTTTGCTAAACTTTTTATCAAAGCTTCTGAACCATTGGCAATTCTATAGGAAGGAGGTGCGCTGGTATCTGCCTGAAAGTGATGTGGCGGTGACATGCTATTAAAAACCAATGTGCTCTCCCCTTCCTGAAATTGTTTAAAATAGTCCAATTTCAATTCGTCGAGCAGGTTTTTTAGATGTTCATGTTTAAAACCGAACCATGTGGCTCCCATCTCCAGATGATCATGAGTTTCGGTCGAAGCAGTATAC
>DRGP01000008.1 GCA_011050015.1 Leeuwenhoekiella sp.
CTGGCAGTCTGCACCATTGGTTTCCCATTGCTGCACATTCTGACCATCAACGGGCAAACATCCATCCACATCGAGAACAAACCCACTTACTTGGGAGCGTATTTCAAAAAAGCCGTCTTCGGTGGCATCTATATTCCAGCGCTGGGGCTTTGAAGAGATAGAGCCTGGGTATTATAAGATAAGCTCAAAAAATGGGGGCAAAGTGCTGGATGTGGCACAATGCTCTACCGCAGATGGAGCTAATGTGCAACAGTTTCAGTGGGTAGGGGGTGATTGTCAACGTTGGGGCTTAAATTCCACCAACTCTTTAAGTTTGAATGTCAATAAGAATAATGCTGAAGAGCAACTTACTATAATCCCCAATCCGGCATCAACTTATTTTGAAATAGCAACGCCCACGAAATTAGAATTTCCAGTACAGATAGAACTTTTCAATAGCCTTGGAAATCGAGTGAAAAGTGAAGTTTTAAAGGATAACTCACTTTCAAAAAGAATGCGGGTCAATTTAGATGGAATTTCATCAGGAGTTTATATGGTGCGTTTCTTTTCAAGGGGAATGAATGTTTCAAAAAAGTTAATCATCAGATAAAATTAATAAGCACTAATCTTGATCTGGAAATTGTATTGAACTAAAGATTGCTCGGTCTTTTTTCATCAAGAATAGACAGGATTATTTGCCATAACCAATTGCATAAAATGAAAAATTTAAAACTTTGCCTGTATTTGATATTGTTAAGCATATCTATGTCTGCCCAGCAACCAGATCCTCCCGGTCAGGTAAGCTCGGGAGAAAAACCTAAAAACCAAGCTTATTTATTTGCGCACATGACCCATGAAGATTATGGACGGCTTTATTATTCGGTAAGTCAAGATGGTTTGCACTGGAATAATTTAAATGACGGCAAACGGGTTCTTGAAGACTATCAGGGTCACCCCGATATAGTGAAAGGACCTCAAGGAAAATATTACATCGCAGGAAACACCAGCGACGCTTCACCAGATATCAACATTTGGGTTTCTGAAGATTTGATAAACTGGGAAACGCATACAGTGTACACGCCAGATCTAAAGGCCACACCCGGCTATCAGGATGCTTTGCAGCGTATTGGTGCGCCAAAATTATTTTATGATGAAGCATCATCACAGTTTATTATGACCTGGCACACCCCACACAAAGAAGGAACAGACGAAGACCCAGAAAGATACTGGGCAAGCCAGCGTTCGCTATATGTTTTATCTAAAGATCTCAAAAATTTTAAAGGTCCTCCAAAGCGACTCTTTGACTGGGATTTCGGAACGATAGACGTGATTATCAGAAAGGTAGATGACAGTTATTATGCAATTTTAAAAGATGAAACCTACCCCACATTGTATTGGCCTACGGGAAAAACGATTCGCATTGCGCGATCTGGTTCCCTTTTAGGTCCATATTCTCTTCCACAAGAGCCGATTAGCCCCAATTTTAGAGAAGCACCCGCATTGATCCCTTCACCCGACGGGAAAATCTGGTATCTTTATTATGAACAATATCCTGGCGTTTCCTATGGATTATCTATTTCTGATAATCTAAACGGCCCTTGGTATCAGGCATCCGGTTATACATTTTTTAGTGACTGGGATAAATACAGTTTGCCTTCTAAAGTGAGGCATGGATGTATGATTACCATTTCCAATGAAGAATACGATAAATTGGTAACTGAATTTGGCTTCTTTAAGGAAGAGAAATAACAAAATAAGCATTAAAATACATTCTGTTAATTTCAAAAATTAAATTTTATGGGAAATATCTATAGATTTTTCATACTTTCTTTCCTAGTTCCTCTTATCGGAATTTCGCAATCTGAAACATTTTCAAATCCCATTTTACCTTCCGGAGCCGATCCTTACAGCACCTTTCACGATGGATACTATTATTATACCAATACCCTTGGCAATAAACTGGTTCTATGGAAGACCAAAAATTTAACCAATATTCAAGAAGCCGAAAGTAAAACGATCTGGACCCCACCTGAAGGCACAATGTACTCGAAGGAAATCTGGGCACCGGAGTTTCATATTATTGACGGAAAATGGTATGTATATTTTGCAGCAGACGATGGTAACAATAGAAATCACCGTATGTACGCGCTTGAAAATACTTCAGAAGACCCCTTTAAAGGGGAATGGGAATTTAAAGGAAAAGTTTCGGCATCGCCAGATCGATGGGCAATTGACGGGAATGTATTTCAATATGAAAATGAGCTTTATATGATATGGTCCGGTTGGGAAGGAAACGCCAATGGGCAGCAGAATATTTACGTTGCAAAAATGACAAATCCCTGGACGATTGACGGGAACCGGGTTTTGATCTCGGAACCCTCATACGTTTGGGAAAAGCAGGGGGACCTGAACGATGAAATAAATCCCCCACATGTAAATGTGAACGAAGGGCCACAATTTTTAGAGCACAATGGAAAGGTTTTCATTGTTTTTTCGGCCAATGGTTGCTGGACGGATTATTATTCCTTGGGATTGTTGCATTTTACCGGCGGAGATGTCCTAGACCCAGCTGCGTGGGAAAAACAGCCAAAGCCTATATTCACGAAGTCAGAAGAAAATTCGGTGTACGCACCTGGTCATAATTCCTTCTTTAAATCTTCAGACGGGAATGAGGATTGGATATTATATCATGCCAATTCCAACCCCGGCGATGGCTGTGGTGGAAAACGTTCGCCCAGGATGCAAAAAATAAAATGGAACGATGATGGTACCCCAAACCTTGGAATTCCGGTATCTGAAAAAATGATACTAAAAATACCGTCACAAAATTGATGTTTTTTTAACTGTACACTACCTAAACAAAAACCTGAAACTAAACTCACAAAGATGAAAAAAATAATTTTTAGCCTTTTATTTGTAGTATTATGCTTAAGTAATTTAACCGCACAAGAAGCTTGGAGCAGGGAGAAGGCGGAAGCTTGGTATGAGGGCCACGATTGGATTACTGGAGCGAATTTTATCCCCAGCACAGCCATAAACCAGTTGGAGATGTGGCAGGAGGATACCTTTGATCCTCAAACGATAGATAGAGAATTGGGGTATGCTAAAAGTATCGGCTTTAACGCTATGCGTGTGTACCTTCATAGTTTAGCTTATAAAGAAGACAAGGAAGGTCTGAAATCCCGTATGCAGAACTACCTCAAAATAGCCGATTCTCACAATATACAGACGATATTTGTGCTTTTTGATGATGTCTGGGATGCAAACCCCAAGATTGGCAAACAACCGGAACCGAAAACTGGCACGCATAATTCGGGCTGGGTACAAGACCCAGGATATCCGCAATCGGTAGAAATGGCAAACTCAGAAGAATTGAAATCCTACGTTCAGGACATTCTTACCACTTTTGGAAAAGACGATCGCGTCTTGCTGTGGGATCTTTACAATGAGCCGGGAAATAATGACAAGGGCAATGAATCCATGGCCTTGCTTAAAAATGTGTTTCAATGGGCGCGAGAATCAAATCCTTCACAACCCCTATCTGCAGGCTTATGGAGGTGGAATCTAAAAGACCTGAACACCTACCAGGCATTGCATTCAGACATTCTTACTTATCATTGTTATGACGATCCAGAAGCGCACACACGCATTATTGAGTTATTAAAAACGCATGGCCGGCCAATGATCTGTACAGAATATATGGCGCGCACGAGAAACAATACCTTTTCCAATACATTGCCACTTTTAAAGGAGAATAATATAGGAGCAATCAATTGGGGCCTTGTAAACGGTAAAACCAATACCATTTATGCGTGGGACACGCCCATAAAATCTGGCGAAGAACCTGGACAGTGGTTTCACGATGTTTTTAGAAAAGACGGGGAACCTTACCGTCAGGATGAAGCTAACCTTATCAAAAAACTTAATTCGGAAAATAAAAAATAGGTCGCTATGAAATTAATAAAGCCTACGTTTCTTTTCACTCTTTTATCTTTTATTATTTTGAATTCGTGTAAGGATCACTCAGAAAAAAAAGAGGAAACCGAAAATCCGAAAACAGTGAAAATCAAATTAGATAAGCAAAAACAATTAAAAAAGAAGGATTTTAATACCCTTATCAATGGAAAACAGGTTGATTTATACTGGATTGAAGGTGATA
The DNA here is from genome assembly GCA_011050015.1 of Leeuwenhoekiella sp. Taxonomy (GTDB): domain Bacteria; phylum Bacteroidota; class Bacteroidia; order Flavobacteriales; family Flavobacteriaceae; genus Leeuwenhoekiella. The sequence goes on from DRGP01000008.1 coordinate 4,139, forward strand.
GTATAAAAGCTGCTTTTACCAATTATGGCGGGAGAATCGTAGGCCTTTGGGTACCTGATAGAAATGGAGAAATGACAGATGTGGTGGCCGGTATGGGCAGTGTAAAAGGGTATGCAAATGCCACCGAACCTTATTTTGGTGCTACCATAGGCCGCGTGGGAAACAGAATCGCCAAAGGAAAATTTGAGGTTGATGGCAAAGAGTACAGCCTTCCTCTAAATAATGGAGAGAACACGCTGCACGGTGGGGAAAAAGGTTTTCAATATGTGGTTTGGAATGCGGAACAACGAGATGCAAAAACTTTAGTTTTGACCTATATTTCGCCCGATATGGAAGAGGGGTTCCCGGGTAAATTGAAAGTAAAAGTGACCTATTCCATAACCAATAACCAAACGTTGAAAATGGAGTATCAGGCGGAAACCGATCAAAAAACGCCGGTAAACCTCACCAACCATGCATTTTTTAACCTGAATGGTGAAGGTAGTGGAAGCATTCTCGATCATCGCGTAAAATTATATGCAAATGAATTCACGCCAGTGGACAACGGACTTATCCCCTCTGGAGAAATTAAAAATGTGGAGGGAACCCCCTTCGATTTCACCCAATTCCAGACCATTGGCAAAAGGATAGATGCCGCAAGTGAACAATTAAAATTCGGAAAGGGATATGATCATAATTTTGTACTGAATGAGACCAAAGCGGAAGAAATGAACCATGCGGCAACGGTAGTTGGGGACGAATCCAGCATCAAAATGGACGTTTTTACCGAAGAGCCCGGAGTTCAGTTTTACAGCGGGAACTTTATGCAAGGTGATAATGAATTCAAATGTGGTGTAAATGATGATTTCAGGACGGCCTTTGCTTTGGAAACACAGCATTTTCCGGATGCTCCCAATCAGAAAAATTTCCCTTCAGTCATGCTGAATCCCGCAGAAGAATATCATACCGTTTCACTATATCGTTTTTCTATTCAAAGTAATTAAAAATGCGAAGGATTTCTAAAATCTTATTGGGTATGTTTTTAATTTTTGGCTTTTTTAGCTGCCAAAATTCTAAAAAAAATGCTTTATCAAAACCAGAAATTGAAGCTGAAGATCAGTTTTACACAAATCCGGTAGTAAACCTAAATTTTCCGGACCCAACGGTTATAAAAGCTGAAAACGGGATGTATTACGCGTATGCTACAAATACAAAAATTGATGGTCAACCCATACACATTCAGCTATTGGAATCGGAAGATCTTTTACATTGGCAAACATTGCCCGATGCCATGCCTGAAAAGCCTGTATGGGCAGATCAGGATTTTTGGGCGCCGCATGTAACCTATAATGACAATACGCAAAAATACTATCTATTTTATTCCGGGGAATCCAAGAGTCCCTATTTGGGGAAATGTTTGGGCGTGGCCGTGGCCACTTCTCCCGGAGGGCCTTTTGTGGATAAAGGAGAACCTTTGCTGTGCGGGGAAGGATTTGAGAATATAGATCCAATGGTGTATAAGGATAAGCTTTCCGGCAAAAATTTTCTCTACTGGGGATCTGGTTTTGAAAATATCAAAGTACAGGAGCTTTCAGAAGATTTTTTGAATTTTAAGGAAGGTTCCAAAGCTAAAAACCTGATTGCTCCTGTACCTGGTGACGATCCTGAAAACTATGAGAATTTAGTAGAGGGCGCTTGGCTAAAAAAGCACGGAGGGTTTTATTATTTATATTATTCAGGGGACAATTGCTGCGGAGCGAATACCCATTACGCAGTTATGGTTGCAAGATCTAAAAATCCTACTGGGCCTTTCGAGAAATTCAGTAATAAGAGTGGTAAACCCTTTATTTTAAACAAGAATGATCGCTGGTTGGCACCGGGACATAATTCTGTGATTACCGATAAAAAAGGCCAGGACTGGATGATGTACCATGCTATAGATAATCGTGATCCCGAGAATGGCCGTGTATTTTTAATGTATAAGATCACTTATGAAAACGGATGGCCTAAAATTAGTGGCGGAACACCTTCTGTTTCAAAGTCAAAAAAACCAAAAGTAGAATAACTATGAAGTTTAACTATCTCCTTATTTTTACGCTATTTAGCAGTATAACGTTCAGCGCTCAGAATTTAGATCGCGATCAAATTTATTTGGCAGATCCTACCATTTTTGAAGAGGGTGGAACCTATTATCTGTACGGTACAAAAGCTGATCCGAATATTAAAGGCCAAGGCTTTTTAGTCTATTCATCGCAAGATTTGAAGACCTGGAAAGGCCCTGTAGGAGCAAGTGAAGGTTTCGCGTTGAAAAAAGGAGATTCCTTTGGGGACAAAGGATTTTGGGCACCGCAGATTTTTAAATACAATGCTAAATATTATATGGCCTACACTGCTAATGAGCAGATTGCTATTGCCAGTGGGGAAAGTCCGTTGGGGCCATTTACTAATAATGGAAACGCTTTAGAATCTTCAGTAAAGCAGATAGATCCTTTTATATTTTTTGATAAGGACAAGGTCTACTTGTACCATGTTCGCCTTCAGGATGGGAACCGGATTTTTGTTGCCGAAATAAATAAGAGCCTGACTGGTATTAAACCGGAAACCTTGAAGGAATGTATTCATGCCGAAGTAAAATGGGAAAATACAGAGAGCGCAGGATGGCCAGTCACGGAAGGGCCTACGGTTTTCAAAAATGATGGCCTTTACTATTTATTATATTCAGCAAATGACTTTAGAAATCCTGATTACGCCGTGGGATATGCCACCAGTGAAAATCCGTTAGGACCATGGCATAAAGCTTGTGAAAACCCCATTATTTCACAAAAGAACACAGGTTATCCAGGCATTGGTCACGGAGATTTATTTTATGATGGTAATGACGAAATAAATTATGTCTTACATGCTCACTATTCCGAAAATAAAGTCTATCCGCGAAGAACCGCAAATATAAAATTAAGGTTGGACAACAAAAATATTGTATCCATTTTATCCAAATTTAATTGGTTGGGAAAATAATATTTATAAGTTCAACATCTAGACACCTACTTTTATTATCTGTAGAGATTTGATTCTAGAATGTTCTAAAAAGTCAATATCTTCTAGAGTTCCATGATAAGTATAGAGTTAATGAAGATTTTAGGCAATAATTAGCTTCTATTAAGTTGGTTGTCCACTACAACTTTTTAAGATGTTGATTTTCTCCCTTTGAATATTTGAAAGTTGGTTTCCTACCATTTAAATGAACTTTTACAAGATTTATGTTAAAAGAAAGTTATGGGTATTTTAACCCAGGTTTTCTTGAACTTTTTACTAGGCCCAAAAGAGGTTTTTTCTGATCGTTTTCCATCAAAAGCATTAGGCTTCAAATTCAGGAACATTTTCTGAAGACCCACCCAAAGTTCATTTTCCGATACCTATAATTGAACTTTTCAAAAATTTCAGCAGAGAGTTTATTTTAGGATTTCAGACACTCCTTTAAATGAACTATTAAAATGGATAATGTATTCTATGTTACAGTGCTATGTTTTCATGGCAGGGTTCTAAATTCTATTTATACATATTACTTTTTATCTAACCAATTTTACTGATTGTAAACAGTTTCCAGACAAACCGTTATGAGAGATCAGTAATTTCATTAACTTAGGTTCTTAAAACAGGACTGAAAAACCTTCGTTATGTCAAAAACCAAAACTTCCTTAAATAGACGGTCATTTTTAAAATCTACGGCTCTTGCGGGTGGGGGAATGATGCTCGGTTTCAACTGGCTTCTGTATTCAAAGACCGATAATAACAGAATAGCTGCAGAAGATATTCCGGAAGAATGGTATAATCTCAACGCATATCTCAAGATCGCGAAAGACGGGAAGGTCACGATTATGGCTCCCAACCCGGAATTTGGCCAGAATGTAAAAACTTCCCTGCCCATGATCGTTGCAGAAGAGCTCGATGTGGCCTGGGACGACGTTGTGGTAGAGCAGACACCTTATAATATGGACCTGTACACCCGTCAGTTTGCTGGTGGAAGCCAGTCTGTACGCCAGGGATGGAATGGACTGCGTACAGCCGGAGCGGCCGCACGCCAAATGCTGGTGAATGCAGCAGCCGAGCAATGGAACGTTCCCGCTTCTGAAATTACGACAGAAAGCGGATCGCTCAAACATTCCAGTGGTAAATCAATCAAATATGGTGAAATAGCTTCTTCCGCAGCAAAAATGGAAGTGCCGGAAACAATCAATTTGAAAAAAGTTGAAGATTTTACCATAATCAGCACTTCAAAAAAGAACGTTGAGCTTCCGGCAATCGTAAGCGGCAAACCACTCTTTGGCCTTGATTATAAAGCTGTGGACATGAAATACGCCACCATTGCACATCCTCCGGCTTTCGGAATGAAACTGAAGTCTGTGGATGATGCAGAGGCACGAAATATGCCAGGAATTCTCGATATTTTTACCATAGATGTATACAAGGATGATTATGAACTGAACATTTTTGACACTGTTACCTTCAATAAGCTGGTTGTGGTGGTGGGAGAAAGTAGCTGGCAGGTGATGCAGGCCAAAAAAGCCTTAAAACTGGAGTGGGAACAATTTGCCGAATACACCCAAAAAATGAGTGTTTTTGGTAATAAATCTGAAAAAACCATTCCATCTGGACTGGAAAATACCGAAGCTCATTTTGAGCAGATGGAGGCCAAATCGCAGCAACCGGCCAAAGAGCTACGCAGAGATGGCGACCCGGAAAGCGCATTTAAAAATGCAGCAAAAATTATAGAAAGCACCTACACCGCTCCCTTTTTGGCCCACAATGCCATGGAACCGATCAATTTTTTTGCTGACGTTACACCTGAAAAGGCCACACTCGCCGGCCCCTTGCAAGCGCCGCAGTTTACCGAGGGTACCGTAGCGGCACGATTGGGAATGGATGCCTCACAAATAGATATTATAATGACCCGCATGGGGGGCGGTTTTGGCAGAAGGGCCTACTCGCACGAACTTGTGGAAGCAGCCGTAATTTCCCAGAAAATCAAAAATCCGGTGAAGCTTTTCTATACCCGGGAGGAGGACATGACCTATGGTATTTACCGTCCGGCTTATCACGTAAAATTTAGAGCGGCTCTTGATGAAAACAACAACCTGACCGCTTATCATCTGAAAGGTGGCGGTATTCCCGAAGGACCGGTTCACGAAAACCGATTTCCTGCCGGTGCGGTAGATCATTACCTGGCGGAATCCTGGGAAATAAACTCCAACATTACCATAGGGGCGTTCCGTGCGCCGGGATCTAATTTTATGGGCGCGTCGGAACAGGCTTTTCTGGATGAAGTGGCCATCGCTGCCGGAAAGGACCCAATTGATTTTAGGATTGCACTTTTTGAAAAGGCCATAAACAATCCCGTTGGCAAAGACAACGATTATGATGCCAAGCGGTATATGGAAGTCTTAAAACTGGTACGCGAAAAATCGAACTGGAGTACTTCCAAAATGGGTGTTTACCGGGGTGTAGCGGCATATTATTGCCATAATTCGTACGTGGCTCACGTGGTGGACCTAAAAATGGAAAACGACAAACCGGTTTTTGATAAAATTTACAGTGCGGTGGATTGTGGGATCGTGATCAATAAGGACGCTGCAAAGAATATGGTAGAAGGCGCGGTAACCGATGGATTGGGCAATGCGATGTTCGGTAAGATGACCTTTAAAGATGGTGTCCCCCAAAAGAGTAATTTTTACAACTATAAACTGATCCGGATTGATGAAGCGCCCAAAGATATTGAAGTGCATTTTGTAGATAATGGGGCAGATCCCTCAGGATTGGGCGAACCACCTTTCCCTCCCATATTTGCGGCCTACACCAATGCACTTTCCAGGGCAAAAAATAAGAGATTCTATAACCATCCGTTTATGGAAGCTGTTTCATAGCGATAAATTTTAGCTTTTACGGAACTTGTTCCGATAACTATCGAAGCAGGGTGACATTAGAAATCACCTGAATTTCGTTCAATTTTACTTTATTTTCTTAAACAGCATAGGCATGGTTTCGCTATCCAGGGCATTCATGTCAATTAATTTTAAAGAATCAACCATTTTTAAAGTACTTGTCTTGTAATGTTTAAAATGAGGCGTTTCCAGGTGTGATTCGTAGGCTTTCCTATCTTTGTAAATTTCCAGTATTCTTATTTGGGCGGGATTTTCTTTCAGTTGCATTGGATAAATGGAAATAACGCCCGGTTCCAATTCTACTGAAGCCCGGGATTCTTCTTTAAGTATTGAAATATATTCCTCAAGATGTTCAGGCTTTATATCAATTTCAGAGAGTCTGATGATCATTTCCTCCGAATCGAAATTTTTAGAATTCTGTTCTTTTCCGCCACAGGAAACACAGATTGTTAGAATCATAACCAACAGACTAATTTTTCCCATTTATGTTTTTGTTTACAGGCCTAAATGTTTGAGTTTGTTTTTTCAATTGAAGAGACCGCTGACAAACGGTTCAGGGTGAAGCTAAAATTGCCTGAATTCGCTAAATTTTCGGGTTAAAACATCCGATTTTGACCTTATTTTGACCGATTTCAGTGTAAATAATGCTCATTTATCAGCTCTGGAACGTTGCTTTTATAACGGTTTGATAAGGAGCTTGGGGAAGTGCATTATTCTGAAGCTTCCGGGGCGTAAGCGCCATTTTTGAGCCAGGTAATCCAGAATTCCTTGAATTCCTGATGGCTCATAGGAGGTTTTGATAAGCCTTCGGCGGGATGCCAGCCTGCTTTGACCAGGGTATCATCGGCATGCTCAATAAGTTCTTTTATTGATTTATTTCCATTCTTTGATCTATCTGTCAATTGTTTCGCGAGTTCAGGAGCTGATTTTCCTTCAAATACCATTTTCATATCTGCGGGTGGCAGGTGCCATTCCGGATTTCCGGGGGGCGCATGCTTACCGGGAGAATTTTCATTCTGATGACAGTTGGCACATTTCATTGCAAACATCCCTTTTCCATCCTTACCACGCCGTGGGGACATCCCGTGCAAATGACTGTCCTCACCCTGCAATGGTATATCCCCTTTGGGATGACAGTTCAGACATCGCGGATGCATAAGCACCGTATACACTTTCTTAAAGGCTTCTTTGGAAGCAAGACTGTCCTGTTGCTGCTTGGGAAGCATAACGTATGCCGCATCCTCATTGATAAAATCGGCACGGCTCATGCCTATCGTAATCCCAGCGATCAATAGAACGAAAAGAATTCCCATGAATTTTCGACTCTTTAAAAAGGAAGGTTTTGTTGTGGTATTGCTCATGGTTTCTGGGCTGTGATATTAATGAAAAACTTAAGGATCAAGTGCTGCTTTTTTGGATTTCAGCGGCCCGGTGAATGGCTTTGCGAATCCTGGAATA
>DRGP01000009.1 GCA_011050015.1 Leeuwenhoekiella sp.
CTTTCATGGTTATCCCGAGTTCTCTGGCCGCCCAGAAACAAAGCAGGCTTCTTGCGCGTACGGTTTCCGGATGCTTCCCCTTTCGCCACACCTTTTCCGCATCAATGTCCAATACCTCTGCTACCCTTGAAGCTACCTTGTCTATGTCATACCCGAGGTTTGCCAAAAGGTAACGGCTTTCCATCTGCTCATTAGCCTTTTTAAGGATTTCTTCAACGTAGTCTCCATCACCAAGGATACGCTCATCACTTTTAATCCGTTCAATCGACCGGCGAAGCATCTTGGCTGTCGACCATCCGCCAAGGCTCCGAATCAAACCGCCCCCTGTCAGCTCTGGACGTCGGCCCAGCTCAATACCTTTTTTTACGAAATCTCGATAATTACGGCGCGCAGGCGACTTTCTCTTACCGAACTGCCGCAGTACGTAGGAAACATCCTGCCAGTTGCTTTTGCGCTTTCCAACAATTCTACTGTGCCCACAGTAAAGATATTGATCCAGTTTTTTCAAATCGCTCACCACTTTTGCCCTAAGAGGGTTCAAGTGTATATATCGTACCAGTTCCAACAGGTAAGCATCTTCCTGGCACAAAATAGATTTGTAGCGGTTCTGGAAAAGCTTACCGTGGCGGCGATAACGGCGGTTAAAATAGGCAGCATGGCCTGTCAAAATACGCTGCATGACCGTCGAAAGCGGTGTGTTGCCTGTTTTCAGTAGAAGGTGAGCATGATTGGGTATTAGCGCCCAGGCGTAGCAGGGCGTGCCGGTATCGGATAAAACATTTCCAAGACGATCAAGGAAATTATCCCTGTCCTTGTTATCCCTGAATATCTTGCGACGTTCGATACCCCTAAAAATGATGTGATGCAACCCTCCGGGAGCGTCTATCCGTGCTTTGCGTGGCATACGCCTTCTTATCACAAAAGATAAATCTTAGAAACTTATTTTTTTACCTACGTCCCCTTGGCCCGAAGTAAGATCTTTTTCTATCAATTTTAAATCAAGCAATTTATTTATTGCCCGTTCAATCGTTCGCTTGTTTACACTTAAACAGTCCGCAATATGTTGCTTACTGGCAAAGCACCATCCCCCTATCTTTTTGCTATCAGGCGCATTCGAGAAATGGTAAATCATTTCTGCAACACAATATTCAATAATCGAAATACCTAAAACTTCCCTGCGAACATGTATAATCGTGGTATAAACCTTTTTATTGATGCCCTTTTTATGTTTTTCCCTGTTAACCCGTTGATTCTTAGCCATCAAATCTATTTTGTCTTTAAAATCAATTTTATCCATAGAGATTTATTTTAATTATGATCTAAAAAAATTGAAAAAACCTTTATCCTTATTCTTTTTCTTTTTTGGTGCCTTTTCTGATCTTGTGTTAGTTTTAGGTTGTTTTTTGCCTGCATTTTTGGATTGAAGCGGATTCTTTTTCCCGGTTTGGCTATCTTCCGGTAAGGTTGAAAACGTCTCTACCACTTGGTGTTCCGTTTTATCCGGTTCTTTTGCCGGTTTTTCTGTTGGGTCTTTAATTATTTCCGGATCTGGTTCTTTTTTAGCATCTGGATGTGGCAAGGATAATTTTTGGGCCAATATATTCGTAGTGGCCACCGCTTCCCTGTTAGCCTGTATTAGCAAATGATTTTCTTCATGTTTTTGCTGAAGCTGCTTGTCTTTGGCTTTTAACTGTTCGTGTAAAATTCCGATCACCTCTTTTTGTAGTTCAATAGTAGGATTTCCCCCAGACTGATTAGTCTCTTGATTAATCAATTTGTCAGATTGTTTTTCTTTAATTTCAGGCGACTTTTTTTCCTCATCCTGTTTGTGACTCCTCGCTTGATTAATCAATTTTGCATTCTGACTACTCACTTGATTAATCAAATCAGCAGGCAAGAGGTAATCCATTTTGTAATGCTTTAATAAAAAGATTCTATTTATTTTATATTTATGCTGGTGGCCTTTGGGTCCAGAGGCGAGAGGGGTTTTTTTTATCATACCTTCCTCGTCCGGTTTGTTTTCTTTCAAGACCCGCTTAATCAAGCGCCTGATGGTTAATTCTTGTTTATTGATTAAGGCACCGGCTTGTTTGATGGATAAAAATTCTTTTTTTAATAAATCGGTCATAAGGGAGGGGATAGCCCCGGTGATACCAGGGGGCAGGATCACTATTAAACAAAAAATCTAATTGAGGTTACCGGGCTCGTTGTGAGAAAGACCGGGCAACATTATCAATCAATTTTTTTGTATCACAACGATTCATGATTTGTAAGTTATTCACATTATAGCATAAATTTGAAAAATAGGGGATAGTAGGCATAACCGAATGGTATTTTTTTGCGTGATCATTTGCTTAGTCTCGGAACTGTTCTGATTAATCAAACACTTAATCAACAGCCGGTTAATTATTTCGGTCTTTCCTGTTAGAAATGATATATTATTTGATCGCCTCTGTTCTTATTCCTTTTCTTTTTCTTGACCTTTCGATCATTTTTAGTTATCAATATTTTCAACTAAAATAAAAACATAGGCTCGATTCTCCCTCACCAGCAACCTCAACAAAATGTGGATTGAGCGGACATCTCTCACAGAGTAATCAACGCAAGTTGGATTACCTTATATCAATCAGGGGTGATGGCCTTCTAAGTCAAATATCATTTATTGGAAATCTATTATAAAATGAAATGCATTAAGGTGGTCAATTATGAGTCATGATGTGATAAATGCTTCACCAACAAAAGAATTGTTTATTGACACACTAGTTAGGGATGTCTCCATTACAGATGCTATTCTTGATTTAGTAGACAACGCGATAGATGGATATATTCGTAACGAATATACAGAAAGAAAGAAAGTTACTATTAATTTATCAAGTAGTGGCTTTGAAATTTGGGATAGCTGCGGAGGAATAGATGTTAATTCTGCGACAAATGAAGTTTTCCGTTTTGGAGTTACCAGGAGTGCTATACATCGATTAGGTGTTTATGGAATTGGTCTCAAAAGATCCATTTTTAAAATGGGTTCAAATATTATTTTTGAATCTGATGATCTAAAAAATTATTTTCGGGTAGATATTGATGTTGAAGGCTGGAAGAAAAAAGCTGAATGGGAATTTAAATTTACTGATCTAAGGAAATCTACTGGCGCAGCGTTCACAAAAATTTCAATAAATAATCTCTTTAATGAATTCAAAGTAACTTTTGGTTCAAACAAATTTCATAATGAGTTAAGTAGTAGAATAAGTAAAACTTATTTTATATTTTTAAAAAATAATGTAGACATTTTACTGAATGATAACCCTATTGTGCCATTCGAATTAAGTATTGGATTTTCAGAGGAAATAGAACCAGCCCATAAATCTTTCAGTGTAAACGGAGTAGATGTGAGTTTAACTGCTGGTGCTCATCCTGACTATGAAAACCCTGGATGGTATATTTTCTGTAATAATCGATTAATCATTTTGGGCGATTGTACTGGACTAACTGGATGGGGTAAACGTGGGGTACCTCACTACCACACGAAATTTAATCGGTTTAAAGGATTTGCTTTCTTAGACTCTGAGGATCCCATTAAGCTTCCATGGAATACTGCCAAAACCGGTATCGAATCAAGTTTGCCTATCTATCTTAAAGTTTTAAACGAAATGCAAAATATAACTATCCCATACAC
>DRGP01000010.1 GCA_011050015.1 Leeuwenhoekiella sp.
TAACTATTTAGTAGAAAACTACGGTATAAATTCCGAAAAAGTAGGTATTTATGGCGGTAGTTACGGCGGTTTTATTACCCTGATGGCCATGTTCAACGAGCCGGAAACCTTTCAGGCGGGGGCAGCATTGCGTTCTGTGACCGACTGGGCGCATTACAACCACGGCTACACGGCAAATATACTCAACGAACCGGCAGACGATCCCATTGCCTACCGACGCTCTTCCCCTATTTTTTTCGCCGAAGGCTTAAAAGGTGATCTGCTTATTGAACACGGCATGGTAGATACCAATGTTCATTTTCAGGATGTGGTGCGGCTCTCGCAACGCCTTATCGAACTGGGCAAAAAAGACTGGGAAATGGCCATTTTCCCGGTAGAAAGCCACGGTTTTGTAGAACCCAGCAGCTGGACGGATGAATACCGCCGTATCTTAAAACTGTTCAATGAAAGTCTGCTGGGGGAAATGGAATAGGGAGAAAGCAACCTCATCCCGTTGCAAATCACAAGTGATTTGCAACAATGGTAAACAGCCTCGTTATTATTAATGTTTTTTATACATACCTCTATGACGACGGTCCTCTAGAAAATCGAACTGCCATTCACCCTGTTCTTAATCATTAAGATATATCACCATTTTTAAGTTCAGAAAGTATAAGGTGTGTCGTAGGGCTACCATATTTAATGAGCTTATCAATAAATTGCTGAAGGTGCAATTGATCGCGAAGCACCACCCGCATATGTATGTTATAAGGGCCGGTAATTCTAAAAACTTCTTGTACTTCTTGATATGTAGTGATTTCTGATAGTATATAGTTGAGCTTACCGTCAAATATTTTCAACATAATAAAAACTTCCAACCCGTTGCCCATTAATGCATGGTTCAGCCTAACATTGTAAGACTCTATCACCCCCAGATCTTCTAGCTTCTGAATGTGCTCCCTCACAGAAGATGGAGAAAGTGCTATTTTTCTTCCTATTTCTGCAAATGAAGACCTGGAATTTTTTTTAAGTAAATTGATTATTTCAATATCTACATCACTAACCATTGATTCGTTGTTTATTTTCTAAAAATACATCATTTATTCATAAATATATGATTGCACCCATTCAATCCATTTTAAAATCGAACTTCCTTTTTTTAATTTTCACTAAAATAAATAGTTTTTAAAATATGGATATAGACCTTTTTATAATCCTCACAATTGGAATATTTATAGGGTTTTATGTGCAAACCGTAATTGGGTTTGCCGGATCCCTAATGGCACTCCCCATATTGCTTTTTGGGATGCAGCTACCAGATGCAATTGCATACATTTCCATTTTTTACTTATTTTCAAATGGGTTCCTAATTGCTAAGGAATGGCAAAATATTGACAAAAAAATTATACTGCAACTTGCAATAACGTCTATAATAGGGGTTATTTTGGGGATTATCGTCCTTACTTTTTCAAAACCCATACTTCTTAAAAAGGGGCTCGGTGTTTTTATTTTACTCTATGTGGCGTATATCTCTTTTGGTAAAAAGAGGATAAAATTGAATAAAGGAGGTGTCGCTAGCTTTGGGGTTCTGGCCGGTTTTTTTTCTGGGGTATTCTCTACAGGAGGTCCTCTCTATGTTATCTGCGTTGAAAACTCCGTTAAGGATATTAAAGCGTTTAGAGCTACCATGATAGGGACATTGGGTCTTGTCACTATTACGCGAGTACCCGCACTAGCAGTAAGCGGAATCTTAAATTTCAGCCATTTAAAAATGACATTGCTTGTATTTCCTGCATTTCTTTTTGCCCAATTTTTAGGGAAACGAACTTTTACAATCATCAATGAACAACTGTTTAAAAAGTTCTTAATAGTTCTTTTATGTGTCTCTGGTCTTGTTCTCACATTTTAGAGCCTGCTAAACGTCAAAAAAGCCCCTAAAACGTTGATTTTAAGGGTTTTTTGGCTAAAATAATAGAGAAAATCAATGTTTATCGAACCGTAACAGGAAAAGTCGCTGTAAAATCGGTTTCCCCACCAGCATTGGTAATATCGCCTTGGGCAACACCAGACGCATCTTTTGCAGGCTCATGAATTAGCGTAATAGATACCGTGCCAGAACTGGCCTCTGCTGTGGCAAATGTAAAGGCTATCCCTACAGGGTCTGCATTCTGGTCATCATTTTGATAATCAGTCTCGGTATCAGCGTAGGCAAACGAAGCGTTAAGTGCATCAGACTTCGCATAAAAGAACTGGTGCTCATTGGCTTCCTCCATAACTTCCAAGGTTGTATTTTCCGCAGGGGAAACGGTTTCATTCAGCAATTCTATTTCGCCGGAATATATGGTATTTGCGGTAAGCGAACCACTTACGGTTACCACTGGTGCGTTAGGCCCGTCACCATCAGAATCGTAAGATTTTAGGGCGACCATCTCCCCAGATGGATTGGTTAAAGTAACATTCATCGTGGTGATAACCTCTTCCTGATTTACTGGCGCTGGAATATCATTATCATCGTCAGAACAACTGCTTACAAGCGCTCCCGCTACAACTAAAAGGGTAATTAATTTACTTGTTTTCATAATATAAAGTTTAAAGGTTATTTGTTAGTAATTGAATTTGAGTTGGATTCTAAAATTTCGGCCCAGGTCATCCACATAATACCGTTGCCTATTCAGATATTCCCTATAATTGGTATCCAGAATATTATCTACATAAAAACCCAGGGTAAGATTGGATTGCTCAGCAACCTTAAAGTCAATACTTGAGGTGAAATGGAACAAGTTATAACCGGCAGGCGGCTCACTTATCTGTACGGTTTGGTCAATAGTTTCGCCATTATCCTGCAAAACAGGCACGTTGAAATCATTGTCGGGATAACGGGTCTGCCTGAAAACCGACTGGCTGCGCAGGCCAAGGGTTAGATTGTTAAGCTTCGCATTGGTATAGGTGAGTGTATTGGTCCAGTTGGGCGCGGGCATGTCTATAAGTGGGCGATTTCTGGTCAGATCTTGGCCGTTTACGTAGGAGAAGCTTCCATCAAGGTCAAAATGGGCATCAAACCTATACTTGGCATTCACATCAATCCCGTATAAATGCGCATCTACCTGCCGGTATTCATACACAGGAAAAGCACCGCGCGTAGTCTGCTCGATGGCATCGGGCTCCAGGATTATAAAATCGTCTATTTTGTTATAAAAAGGGTTTAATCCAAAGCTAAAATCTCCCGCCGAACCTTCAAGAGAAACACTTGCTTTGTACGATCGTTCCTTATTAAGTCGAAGATCGCCCAACTCTATGATTGCTGCAGAATGGTGCAGGCCATCGCTGAACAATTCTGCCGGATTAGGCGCGCGCGATGCTGAACTTAAATTCACCCGACCAGTTAGGTAATCGCTAAAGGTATATTTTGCACCAAGGGTCGCCGATAAATTATTGTACTGAAATTCTGGATTCGCCAGCAATTGATTTTCCAACCGTTGCTGAATAATATTTCCAAAATCAACATCATAACCGCGCTCTTCCCAGCGTGAGTTCTGGTAATATTTCTGAGCATCTACATTTATATAATCGTAGCGCGCCCCGGCATCAAGTACCAGATTATGAGAAAGGTTATAATCTAGCGTGGCATAACCCGCCGCAGTGTACATTTTATAATCGGGTATTAACCGGCGCACACCGGTATCTGGATCTGGAAAGTTAACCTGATACATGCCTTCTGCTCCAAAATTTGCAGTAAAATCAGGGGTGGAGTTCCATTCAAAATTTCCGTTAACGGTATGGGTGGTCAACTCCAGGTCAAGTGAAGGTTTATCCCGATCATCACCGCGACGTATATCGTATTCCTGCCTATTGTTCCGTTGAAAAGAATAGGTTAAGTCCAGTTTACCGGCATTCTCAAAACGTTTAAAAACATTGATCTTGGCAAGCTGATGACTCACATCCTGCCGGGGTGCAGCAATAGCGTACGTAAAGGGCTGCACATAATTAGGTGTATTGGCATTTACAGCCGTAACCAAATCACCCACACTACCGATGTGCGAAGCGCGCAAAATGCCAATATTTGCATGATAATAGCTATAATAGGCCTCAAAACCATAGGTGAATTTGTTCAGCCCCACGCCCACCGAAAAATCCTCTTCCCGATTACCGGTATTGGAAAGTACATAATCTGGCGCTTCACGATCGCCAAAATACTTCAGCGTACCCTGTCCCGTAAAATGTAAACCCGATTGGTAGGCTTTGGTAAGGCTAGAGGTGGTTGAAGTACCGCGCCCATTTCTCATCGCACCAAAAATGGTCTTACCAAAAAGCGTGTCCTTTACTGGAGCGACCGCTGGATCGGTAACAATGACCCCGCCCACGGCGTCACCACCATAACGCAACGCTCCAGCGCCTTTTACCACGGTAACATTTGCAGCGGTAT
The DNA here is from genome assembly GCA_011050015.1 of Leeuwenhoekiella sp. Lineage (GTDB taxonomy): Bacteria > Bacteroidota > Bacteroidia > Flavobacteriales > Flavobacteriaceae > Leeuwenhoekiella. The sequence continues at coordinate 4,403 of DRGP01000010.1, forward strand.
TAATGTCTAAGTTGGGCGCATGCTCCACACCCCATTCCTGATCTTCCATACGGGTACCGTTATTAATAATGAGTACACGACTGCTGTGAAGTCCCTGTATAATGGGTTTCACCACCGTACTTCCCGTATTTAAAGAGGAAACTCCACTTACTTCTTTAAGGGCATCGCCCAGACTGCCACCGCTAAAATTTTCAAGGGTCTCTGTTTTTAAAGATTCTTCTGCGCTAGAAGTGGTTTCTGCCCTGAATTTTTCTCCTTTTATGGTGACCTGAGTGAGTTCTTCGGTATGATGTTCCAACGAAAAATCCCAATTCATATTGTCTTTTACAGTCACCGTAAAAGTATTTACCTCACATTCGGGATGAGTGACCGTGATCTCGATTTTACCGGGACAAAGTCCTGTAAGAGTGTAATTTCCATCCAGGTCTGTCTCCGCATAAATCTGTTGACTTTCTATGCTTAAGACCGCCCCAATGAGGATGCTGCCATCATGATAATCAACGACTTTTCCAGATAAGGTAAAATCGCACTGTTGCGCCTGGCCTTTCCAACAAAGGAACAGGAAGGCGAAAAACTTAAAATAGTTCATCGATAAAGAATGTTTGAATACAAAACAAACCAGCACAAAGGAAATAGTGTATCCAAGTACAGTACTTGTTATGCTAAATAAAAAAATTGAAAGAATTATCCTACGGAAGGAGCAAAAGGTAAAAGCTCCCTAATTATGCAACCGGGGGCGCTTTATTGAGAAATATCCCGAAAAGAGGTTCGGAACTAAACGTATTTTGATAAATCACCGCAACCGGAATGGAAGGGATGGTAAAAACAATGGCTTTAAAAGCTACTTGTTGCGGCGGCACATAAGTATCTGTATGTGATTGCGCATGCGCAAGCTGACAGATTGTACAACTATCTTTAGCTTTTTTACTGTCGTGGGTGAACTGATGTAGATCGGCACATTTAAACGCAAGCAACAACAGTATAAAAAATACACTTCCCCATTGCTTGAAATGTTGCGTCTTAAACTTCATCACTGTAAAATTATTCGAAGCAACCATGGATGCTATAAAAAGAATGTTAAATTTTAAAGAGTTTCGAAGTTCTGAATAATGGATGTTTTTTCTATAATAATCGCAAGAAAGGCAGGCATTTAGTACTGGTTATTTAAAATTTGATCTGACCAACACAAAAGGAATAAAAAGGAAGCCTTATAGCTTGTAAAGAATCCAAAAACCACACTGCTTATTTTTCCGTAAGAATTAAAAAATAAAGTTGGGTCGTAGGTTGTTTTGTAAATCATAGCTAAGATTCCGTAATCTTCGTTATATTGCATTAAATTGGAATAACAAGCTTCCTTTACCCCTAAAATTTAAATTATTAAAAGTCCAGCTTCAAATACCGCTCTTTTGGTCTTTTCGCTTTCCTCGAAAGAAGAAGCGCGACGAAAACCTTTATTTGGTTCTAAAAACCGGGCCAACGGTGATTTTTTTGATCTCCTCATCAATCAGACTTCCCAGCTTGTCTCTAATGTGGGTGTGGATGTGGTTTGGATGGATGAAAGTAAACAGACCGGTACTGATTTTGCCTCTCGATTCACCAATGCTTTTAAACAGTTATATGCGCAAGGTTATAACAACGTCATCTCCATA
>DRGP01000011.1 GCA_011050015.1 Leeuwenhoekiella sp.
GGGTGATGACGAAGCTGAGGCGATGTTCAAAAAAGCTGCTGAAGCTTATGAAGTGCTTGGTAATGCAGATAAACGTGCCAAGTACGACCGTTTTGGCCATCAAGCTTTTGAAGGTGGTGGCGGCGGTGGCGGCTTTAGTGGTGGCGGCATGAATATGGACGACATATTTAGCCAATTTGGTGATATTTTTGGTGGCTTTGGCGGCGGTGGCGGCTTTTCCGGTTTTGGTGGCGGCCAGCGGCGCATGAAAGGGAGTAACTTACGTATACGCGTAAAACTTACCCTTGAAGAAATCGCTAACGGTGCCGATAAAAAAATAAAGGTGAAGCGTAAAAAGCAAGCCGAAGGAACTACTTATAAAACCTGTGCCACCTGTAACGGTCAAGGTCAAGTCATGCGTGTATCCAATACAATTTTAGGCCGTATGCAGACGGCGACCACCTGTACCACTTGTGGCGGTTCTGGCCAAATGATTGATAAAAAGCCAGCCGACGCAGATGCAGAAGGTATGCAGGCTATCGAAGAGACCGTTTCTATAAAAATACCTGCGGGTGTAGTAGAAGGGATGCAACTCAAGGTTTCCGGCAAGGGTAACGATGCTCCGGGAAATAATGGTGTTGCCGGTGATTTATTGGTGCTTATCGAAGAGCAGGAACACGAGACTTTAAAAAGGGAAGGTGATAATTTACATTATGATCTTTACGTAAGTATTCCTGATGCTATACTGGGTACCAGTAAAGAAATTGATACGGTAACCGGTAAAGTGCGCATAAAAGTTGACGAGGGCACGCAAAGCGGAAAAATACTAAGGTTGCGCGGCAAAGGGGTTCCTTCCATAAATGGTTATGGCAGAGGCGATTTGCTGGTTCACGTAAATGTGTGGACGCCAAAAGATCTGAATAAAGAACAAAAAGAATTCTTTGATAGAATGGTAGATGACGAGCATTTTGAGCCAAAACCACAACTAGAGGATAAGTCCTTTTTTGACAAAGTAAAGGATATGTTCTCCTGAGATACTATGGTTTACTAAAAAAATATGTATATTTGAATATCACTAATCACTAGTTAGTGATATTTTTCTTTTTCATAGCAATTTTTTTCCCATCCTCGATGCAGATTGAGGGTGGGTTTTTGTTTTGTTTACTTCTGGTTTTTTAAAACGGTTTAATTTGATCAGATTTGCACTTTATACATGCTTTTTAATTCAAAAATGACCTAATTTGCTGTTTTATGTCGGTTTTTTGGTGATTTTAGCCTTAATAATCCCATTTTTAAGCCTTAAAAAAGGGCAAAGAGGCGACAAGCCTCGACCGTTTTCAATATCTTTAGCCTTTATTCATAACTATGGAATACCTTCTTGCCGCAGACCACGTTTCTAAGAAATTTGGCAAGTACACCGCACTCAATGATCTATCTATCGCTGTCCCCAAGGGAAGCGTTTTTGGCCTATTGGGCCCAAATGGGGCGGGTAAAACTACCTTGATACGTATTATCAACCAGATTACCGCCCCAGATGAGGGTACGGTAACGCTGGCCGGTGAACCGCTACAACAGAAACATATTCTCAATATAGGCTATATGCCTGAAGAGCGCGGTCTTTATAAAAGCATGAAAGTGGGGGAGCAGTTGCTCTATCTGGCACAGCTTAAAGGCATGTCGCGCAAAGAGGCCAAAGAGCAGAGTGAATACTGGTTTTCACGCTTGGGTATGAGCGGCTGGTGGGATAAGAAAATTCAAGAACTTTCTAAAGGGCAGGCGCAAAAAGTACAGTTTATCGTCACGGTATTGCACCGGCCAAAATTGCTCATTTTTGACGAACCTTTTAGCGGTTTTGACCCTATAAATGCAAATTTGATCAAAGACGAGATCCTTAAACTTCGCGATGAGGGTGCCACGATTATTTTTTCTACCCACCGTATGGAATCTGTTGAAGCGATGTGCGATCATATCGCACTTATCAATAAATCAAACAAAATACTGGACGGAAATCTGGCAGAGATAAAACGTAATTACCGTTCTAATACTTTTGAAATAGGCCTGGAAACTCAAGAAGACACCTACGATGCACAGCAACAATTAAAGGTTGCCATAATGCAGAACATACCCGAAAAATGGGAGGTGAATCCAGCCAGTTTTAAGACCATTCATGATCATGACCTGAAATTGAAAATCCAGATGCCAGAAGGAGACAGTGCAAACGATCTGTTGCGTTATTTGACCACAAAAGGTATGGTGAATCACTTTGTGGAAGTAATCCCTTCAGTAAATGAAATTTTTATACAAACCATTAGTTCTAATTAATTAAATGGGAAAATTAAGCCTTATTATAAAGCGGGAATACAAAGCGCGGGTAAGCAACCGCTCTTTTATAGTCATGACCTTTTTAAGCCCCATTATCGCGGTAGGTATGATTTTTCTAATCGTGTATCTCACCCAGGTAAATCAGGATGGGCAGCGCACAATTGTGGTAGTAGATGATTCTGGCCTTTTTTATAAGGATTTTGAAAATACGGAAGACATAAATTATGTAGATCTGTCACCCATAGGCTTGGATAATGCCAAGGAAAGTGTGCGTAGCAATGGGTATTTTGGGCTGCTCTATATCCCAAAAGATGTAAAAAGTAAGCCCAGTACGGTGCGCTTTTTTGGTTCAGAAGTACCCGGTTTTTCCACTTTAGATGCTATGGAAGAACAGATAGAAAAAAAACTTACTGATGAGAAGCTCGTAGACCGTGGGGTAGACCTTGATATGATTGAAGAATCAAAAACGCTGGTTTCTATAAATATCGAGAATTTTACAGGTGAGCGTACCTCTAAAATCTCTAACTGGATTAAGGCTGGTTTTGGCGGTGGTGCCGGTTATCTGCTCATGATGTTTATCATTATCTATGGCAATATGGTCATGCGCAGTGTCATTGAAGAGAAGACCAACCGTATTATCGAGGTTATCATCTCATCTGTAAAACCCTTTAAATTAATGATGGGTAAGATTATAGGCACCACCCTGGCAGGAATAACACAATTTACCATCTGGATCATTCTGGGCGGTGTGCTCCTTTTTGCACTCGTGAGCTTCTTGGGCATAGATGCCACTTCAGGTCAGGTTCCCTTGGGTAATATGGCAGCGACAGATCTTGATAAGATAGAACTTATCATCCTTGATATTCTCAAACTGCCCTTGATCACACTGGCCATATTTTTCATCATTTATTTTATAGGCGGTTACTTTTTGTACAGCTCCATTTATGCGGCGATAGGTGCTGCGGTAGATAGCGAGACCGATACGCAACAGTTTATGCTACCACTTATTACGCCCCTCATGCTGGCCATTTATGTGGGCTTTTTTGCCGTGATAGACAATCCACATGGTATTGTGGCCGTTGTCTTTTCTTATATCCCGCTTACCTCTCCCATTGTGATGCTCATGCGTATCCCCTTTGGCGTGGCATGGTGGGAGTTGCTTATTTCCGTAGGCATATTAGTTGCGAGTTTTATATTTACGGTATGGTTTGGGTCAAAAATATATCGTGTAGGTATATTGATGTATGGCAAAAAACCTACCTATAAAGAGCTTATGAAATGGCTGAAGTACTAGGTTATGTTTCAAGAAGTACAGGAAAATATTGAAGATGGTGCCGAAAAGGTAAAGGATATCATTCAGGAGGATATCTGGTCAACCATAGCGCAATTTCTCAATCTGGGCTATTCTTTTGGCGATGGTGAAAATCCCATTCGGCTTACCATAGGTGGCATGTTGCTGGTAATTATCTCTTTTCTGGTGGCATCCCTGTTGTTGCGCTTGACGCGTAGTTTTATAACCCGCAGCATGGAGCGGCAGGATGAGCTTAAATTTATAAGCATCTTCAAATTCATACGCTACTTCACTTATTTGGTGGTGATTTTGCTTTCCCTGGGTGCTTCTGGGATAGATGTAACCGTATTGATCACCGCATCCGCTGCTTTTTTTGTAGGTCTGGGCCTTGCGCTTCAAGAGCTTTTTCAAGATGTGATAGGCGGTATTTTCATTATGGTAGATAAGTCGCTAGCTGTAGGTGATATCATTGAGCTTAATGGTAAAGTGGGACGTATTTTTGAGATCAAATTGCGTACGACAAGAGCCATTACGCGCGATGATAAAGTGATTATTATCCCTAATCACAAATTCATCAGCGAGATTGTTTACAACTATACCCAGAATCACAATACCACGCGGGAAGCTGTGAAAGTGGGGGTGGCCTACGGTAGTGATACAAAACTGGTGAAGAAGATTCTTTTGGCTTGCGCCGAAAAACAGAATGGCGTTCTGAAAAGCCCGATTCCTTTTGTGCTTTTTGAAGATTTTGGCGACAGCGCGCTGCTCTTTGGCGTTTATTTTTTCATTCAGGATAGTTTTGTAGATCCGCGTATAAAGAGTGAAATGCGCTTTAAAATTGACGAAGAATTCAGGAAAAACGGTATTTCAATTCCTTTCCCGCAGCGCGATGTACATTTTTATAAATCAAACTCTTAGCTTTCAATGATCAAACCTTTTCATTTTCTATTTTTTCTATTTTTTCTATTTTTAATAATTGCTTCCGCGCAAGCGCAAACCACAGATATAGCCCGTTTAGAATACATGCATATCCCTTTTTCTAAATCTAAAAACAGTGTGAGCAGGTACCGTGCTTTAGCACAGATTCCCATTCCTTTAGATAAAGAGTTTAACAACGTTTTCGTCATTGGGCTTCAGTATCGGTATATAGATATTTCTATAAAAGATGAAGTTCCTTTCGACGCCCAGCAAGTAAATTCTGTAGAACGCCTGGAGGCTTCCTTGGGTTACGTATTTAAGATAAGCACAAATTGGCGTTTGGGTGCACAAGCCGGAGTACGTATAAATTCTACGTTAAACAGCAGTGCCGGCGGAGATGATTACATTTATTTTGGATCTATTTATGCCATAAATGATATGCCCGATGCCGATAAGCCCTATAGGTTGATTTTTGGCCTTAATTACTCAACTACACCCGGCCGCAATTATCCACTTCCCGTACTTGATTATTCGGTAAAATACCGCCCTAATTGGGAATATACGCTGGGCGTGCCCAAGTCAAGCATCAAAAATTTTCTTAATGACAATCACAAGGATGCGCTACAGGCATTTGTCGAATTGGATAACTTTTTTGGCAATCTGCAGCGCCCTATTAGTATAGATGGACGTACCGCAGAAAACATCTCACTGACTATGGTACTGGGAGGGCTGGGCTACGAGCATTTTTTTACAAAGAAATTTCGTTTTTTCTTCTACGCCACCCATTCGGTCTATACAGATTTTAAACTGCGCAATAATGATAGGGAGGATATTTATATTATAAATGATCAAAACTCCTTATATTTTAGAGGAGGATTAAAACTTAAATTCTAGAACATGCCAAACATACTGATCATAGAAGATGAAGCCGCAATACGCCGGGTTTTGGTAAAAATACTTACCGAAGAAAGTAAGGAATATCAGGTAGAAGAAGCCGAAGATGGTGTCGCGGGAATGGAAAAACTGAAAGAGACCGACTACGATCTGGTACTCTGTGATATAAAAATGCCAAAAATGGACGGTATTGAGGTGCTTGAAGCTACAAAAAAGATAAAGCCCGAGATACCTATTGTGATGATCTCTGGCCACGGTGATCTCGATACCGCTGTAAATACGATGCGCATGGGCGCTTTTGACTATATTTCAAAACCACCAGATTTAAATCGTCTGCTCAACACGGTGCGCAATGCCCTTGACCGTAAAAGCCTGGTAACCGAAAATACGATGCTCAAGAAAAAAGTGGGCAAAAAATATGAAATGGTGGGCGAGAGTGAGGCCATTTCAAAAATCAAGGAGATTATCGAGAAAGTGGCCCCTACCGAAGCGCGCGTGCTCATCACTGGCCCCAACGGTACCGGAAAAGAGCTCGTCGCGCACTGGTTGCATGAGAAAAGCGACCGCTCTAAGGGAGCTCTCGTAGAGGTGAATTGTGCCGCGATCCCAGCAGAATTAATTGAGAGTGAACTATTTGGCCACGTCAAGGGCGCCTTTACTTCAGCGGTAAAAGACCGAGCAGGCAAGTTTGAAACCGCAAATGGCGGCACACTTTTTCTGGATGAAATAGGCGATATGAGTCTTTCGGCGCAAGCTAAAGTACTGCGAGCGCTTCAGGAAAACAAAGTGTCGCGCGTGGGGAACGATAAGGATATCAAAGTAGATGTACGGGTCATTGCCGCAACCAATAAAGACCTGAAAAAGGAAATTGAAGAAGGCAATTTCAGGGAGGATTTATACCACAGGTTAGCCGTTATTTTAATTCGTGTACCGCCTCTTAATGAACGACGTGATGACATCCCACTATTGGTTTCCCATTTTGCTGCAAAAATAGCCCAGGAGCAGGGCACCACTTTAAAAACATTTACTGATAAGGCCATTAAAAAATTGCAGCAATATGACTGGACCGGAAATATACGCGAATTGCGCAATGTTATAGAACGGCTTATTATTCTGGGCGGTGCCAAAGTTTCTGAGGAAGATGTGACACTTTTTGCCAGTAAATAGCCAATAATCAACTAAAAATGCCCATTTTTTAGCCGAATGGTTAGATTTAAAAAGATCCTATAGATAATCACTTAAATAAACGTCATGAAAGCAGCAGATTATAAAGTAACTGAAACCATAAAACTACAAGATGTAGCAACGCACGAAGATTTTGGTAAAAAAGATGATCTTGAGGATGAGCTGGATGATGTAAGTAAAGACTTGGCCGATATTCAAAATAAATTGTACGCACATGGTAAATATGCGGTGCTTATTTGCATACAGGGTACAGATACTGCCGGTAAGGACAGTTTAATTCGTGAGGTCTTTAAAAACCTCAATGCGCGTGGGGTCGTGGTGCATAGTTTTAAAGTACCTACTAAAAATGAACTGAAACACGATTACCTCTGGCGGCATTATATAGCCCTGCCGGAACGCGGCAAATTTGGTGTTTTTAACCGTACGCAGTACGAGAATGTGATCGTAACCCGTGTGCATCCCGAGTATGTTTTAAATGAAAACCTGCCGCATATCAATGCGGTAGATGATATTACCCCTGCATTCTGGGACAAGCGTTTTGAGCAGATCAATAATTTTGAAAAGCATATTGCCCAGAACGGGACGCTGATCTACAAATTCTTTCTACACCTTTCTAAAGACGAGCAAAAGCACAGGTTGTTGAGACGATTAAAGAAAAAGGATAAAAACTGGAAGTTTTCGGCTGGTGATCTGGAAGAGCGCAAACTGTGGGACACGTACCAGAATTGTTTTGAAGATGCGATCAACAATACTTCAACTGCATACGCCCCGTGGTATATTGTTCCTGCGGATGATAAACCTACGGCACGGCTTATTTTGGCAAGGATTCTCCTGGAAGAACTTAAAAAATATCCAGACATTAAAGAGCCTGAACTGGATGACGAAACAAAGTCTCATATTGACGCGTACAAGAAGCAGCTTAAAAATGAGGATTGAGGAGTGAAAAATGAAGAATGAAAAAAAGTGGTAAATTTTATCTGAAACTCCCTTCCTATAGGTTTAACGTAAACTAAATTATCCTGGATTAATTACTGTCCACTGCCTACTCTTTTCTAGCGGAAGAGTTCCCAGTCCAGTTTTACTGAAAATATATTACTGTAGATCGCGGCGCTCTGATCGCCAATATCGGTTAGGGCGTAGTCTATATGAATGCCCCTGTAATTAAAACCCACTCCTATATTCGGCTGAAAGCCTAAACGCTCATTGCCGTCGAGCTGGGTAATATTTTGAAAGTTGCCCACCCCGGCACGCAGAAAAACCAGATCGGTATAACCAAATTCGAGTCCGGCGGCAGGGCTCGCGCTCAATGCTGAGGTAGAAATAATATCATTGGTCTGAGCAAAGCGCATGAGCAGATCTACTTCGGCCTTTATGGAATAATCGTACCTTATGAGCCATTTATGCTCCGCGCCCAGTTGCAGTTTGGGTAAGGTAATTTCGGTAGTTTCTGGGAGGTCTTGGTTTTGTCCGGCTACAGCATCGCGTATGGTTGCAAACTCATCTTCGTCAATGCTCCAGGCGTTTACAGAAGTAGTGATATCACGGGCCATAGCGCCAAAACTCCAGTTACCGGTGCGGTATTGCACACCAAAATCAAGCCCAAAACCCCAGGCACTGGCAAAATCACCGATAACACGACGAATTATTTTCGCGTTAGCGCCAAAATCCAAACCATCCAATGGCAAACGTCGTGCATAGGAAAATGTCATCGCATAATCTGCGGTAGAAAAGAGACTGATACGGTCATAATTTATATTCCCGTCGGCGTCTATAAGCTGTGTAGTGTTCAAAATATCATCTACCCCAAAACGGATCAATGAAATACCCACCGCACTTTTCTTATCTAAAGGCATGGCAAAACCAGCATAATCATACAGGGCAATATTGGCAAAATAACTAGCATGCATAAGTGCGAGCTCATTATCTTCAATATTTACGAGACCGGCAGGATTCCAGTAACCGGCATTTACATCACCGGTACCGGCCACTACGGCATTGCCCATCCCAAGTGCTGCCGCATCTACCCCAATGTTCAAAAATTCATTAGAATACTTGCGCACCACCTGCGCCTTGGCGCTTAGGCACAGCATCAAGAAAAAAAATACAGGGTAAAATCGATTCAATCGTTTTATTTTAAAGGCAAATATGTCCAATTTAGCTCACACTATAAACTTTATTTTGGGTACATTATTGTTTAATCATGACAAGGCAAGGTAGAGTTTGCTATTTTTACAAAAATCAGGACTATGAAGATAAAGAATTATGTTCCCAACGCCTTTACCATGGGCAACTTGTTTTCGGGAATGGTGGGTACTTATTTTGCTGCCAACAATGCCTTGGAAATCGCGGCTTATGCGGTGCTTGTGGGTATCTTTTTTGATTTTTTTGATGGTTTTTTTGCCCGCAAACTCAATGCACAAAGTGAAGTGGGCCTACAGCTGGATTCACTAGCCGATGTCATCACCAGTGGGGTGGTGCCTGGCATTATTATGTTTCAGCTGCTCAATAATGTCAATGCCTGGGGAGACCACACGCAATGGGTGGCGGAAACCAACTGGCATTCGCTCACAATCCTGCCCTTTTTGGGCTTTGCCATTACGCTCGCCTCGGCCTTCCGTCTGGCAAAATTTAATATAGATGAGCGCCAGAGCGAGTCGTTCATTGGGCTGCCCACACCGGCAAACGCACTGTTGATCGTGAGCCTACCACTTATCTTAATGTACCAGCCTACTCCGCTGGCCGAAAATCTGCTTACCAACACCTATTTTCTAATTGCTCTCACTGTGTTAAGCTGTATTCTGCTCAACGCAGAAATTCAACTTTTTGCCCTGAAATTTAAAACCTGGGGAATTGCCGCTAATAAAATCAGGTACGGTTTTTTACTACTTGCTTTGATTTTGCTTTTTAGTCTGCAATTTCTTGCGGTACCCTTAGTAATTATACTCTATGTCCTTATTTCTTTATTAAGCCAAAAAAAGAGCTAATAAATACACGTTGGCTTCCTATTTTGGGTAACTGCAATGCAAAGGATTTAGTATTTTTGCAGGATGAAAATTGCTATAGTTTGTTATCCCACCTTCGGTGGAAGTGGTGTAGTCGCCACAGAACTGGGTATTGCGCTCTCTAAGCGCGGCCACGAGGTGCACTTTATTACCTATAAACAGCCGGTACGCCTAGATTTGCTGAATGAAAATATCTTTTTTCACGAAGTGAATGTACCCGATTATCCGCTATTTCATTATCAGCCGTATGAGTTGGCGCTCTCCAGTAAACTGGTAACAATCATCCGCGCGTATAAACTGGATGTGCTGCATGTACATTATGCGATACCGCACGCATACGCTGGTTTTATGGCAAAAAAAATGTTGCGTCAGGAAGGCATTACCATTCCCATGGTGACCACGCTGCATGGTACAGATATTACGCTGGTGGGTAATCATCCTTTCTATAAGCCCGCGGTGACCTTTAGTATCAATAAAAGCGACGTGGTCACTTCTGTTTCTTCCAGTTTAAAAGAAGATACCCTGCGTTTATTTGATATTAAAAAGAAGATAAACGTCATCCCCAACTTTATAGACCTGAGTTCCGTGAGCGATGGTTTTACTGATTGCCAGCGCGAACTTATGGCTACAGATAAAGAGCGTATTATTACACACATTAGTAACTTTAGGGAAGTAAAGCGCATTCCCGACGTGATCAAAATCTTTTATCAGGTTCAAGAACATCTCCCTGCAAAACTTATCATGGTAGGCGAAGGGCCAGAACGTGAGCCTGCTGAAAAGTTGTGCGAAGAGCTGGGTATCGCCAACAAGGTGATTTTTTTAGGAAATAGTAACGAAGTGGATAAAATATTGTGCTTTTCTGATCTATTTCTGCTTCCCTCAAAAGCCGAAAGTTTTGGCCTTGCCGCATTAGAAGCCATGGCCTCCGGAGTTCCCGTCGTTTCCACAAATGCCGGTGGACTGAGCGAGGTGAATATAAATGGGGTGTCGGGTTATCTTAACGAAGTGGGGGATATAGATGGCATGGCGGCAAATGCGCTTTCCATCTTAAAGGAAGACTCTATTTTGGCCAAATTTAAAGCACAGGCCAGAAGCGAGGCGAAGCGATTTGATATCAATAAAATTGTACCGATGTATGAAGAGGTTTACCTCAAAGCCCTCCAAAAAGACCTGAAAAATAAGGTGGTTTAAACAGATTTTAGCATAAAAAACTCCGTTTTTACCTTAAAAACGGAGTTTTTTTATCTTTTTTTAAAACTGATAACGCGCGCTCAGTGCGATATCAAAATCAAGGTCGTCATTAAAATCGTTAAAACCAATCTCTGGTCTAAAATCTAATGCGATAAGCAACGGAAAATCAAAATTATATTCAATTCCAATATCTCCTGCACCATAGGCAAAAAAATCAGTATCATCATTATTATTGCGGTCGGCAAAGTCATTGTCATAATCAACCGCGCCTATGCCCGCACCGGCACCGGCAAACCAATTGAAGCCACCGTCTATATTCCATACCCATTGGTATAGACCGGTAAGTTTAAAGGCGTCAAAGTCGTTATCGTTGCGCCAGCCCAAGTCAAACTCGAGTCTGTGATTTTCTGTAAGACCACGCTGGTAGGAAACCTCGGCACCTACGCCATTATCTCCGCCAAAGCGAAGTCCCAGGGCATTTTTAGAAATTTCCTGCGCTTCTGCAAAGAAGCTCGTCATAACTAGGAATACTACAGATAAAATAAGTTTTTTCATACATTTGATTTGGTTAAAAAACGAGTCATAAAAGCTGAAAATCAACCTAAGAGGATGTTTTTTTGGCTTTTCAACTACTATTCGCACACAAATTAAAGGATGATGGGGCTAGAAAGCCGGTTTAAATTCACTAAATTTTTGTTAACCTTATTGCATCTGACTGCGCATTAAAAGCGCCATAATTGTACCTTTGGAGTATGAAGCCTGAGCTTAACGAACAATTCAAAGAACTGCAATCCCGGTTTGTGGGTACTCTAGTTACCGATACACTTCATCAACATATTTATGCTACAGATGCTTCGGTGTACAGAGAGTTGCCACTCGCAGTCGCTTTCCCAAAAACGGTAGCCGATATACAGGCACTCATTCATTTTGCACGTGAACACAAAACTTCTTTAATTCCCCGTACCGCGGGAACCTCACTAGCCGGTCAATGTGTGGGAGAAGGCATTGTGGTAGATGTTTCCAAACATTTTACTTCGATCGTTTCGCTGGATGAAAAAAACAAGACAGTGACCGTACAACCGGGGGTGATCCGTGACGAACTCAATCGGTTTCTATCGCCTTATGGCCTCTTTTTTGGCCCCAACACCTCCACATCAAACCGTTGCATGATGGGCGGGATGGTAGGTAACAATTCATCGGGGACGACTTCTATAAAATACGGGGTAACCCGTGATAAAGTCATTGCGTTAAAAACCGTGCTCAGCGATGGAAGCAAGGCCGAATTTAGTTCTATAACAGAGGAGGAATTTTCCCGCAAGCGGAAAATGGATAATCTTGAAGGGACAATCTACAACCACCTCGCAGATTTGCTACAACCCGAACAGGTACGGCAAGAAATCAAAAATCAGTTTCCAAAACCCGAAATACACCGCAGAAATACCGGTTATGCACTTGATAAACTGGTAGAAAATCGCGTTTTTGACCAAGAAATCGGAACAGATTTCAATTTTTGCTCACTCCTCGCCGGCAGTGAGGGAACGCTCGCCTTTACTACAGAAATCACCTTACAATTGGACGATCTGCCCCCGGAAGAAGGTGTCATGGTCGCTGCACATTTTAACAGTATTGCCACCTGCCTACAGGCAGTAGTGCCTGCCATGGCTCATGACCTTTACACCTGTGAAATGATGGATAAGGTTATTTTAGACTGCACACTTAACAATCGTGAACAGCAAAAAAACCGTTTTTTTATAGAGGGTGATCCTAAGGCGATATTAATGCTTGAGGTACGTGATGCCACCAAAAACGGAGCCGTAAAAAAAGCCGAGCTTCTGATCAAAGACCTTGCGGAAAGTCAGCTTTGTTATGCTTTTCCCGTTCTTTATGGGGAACAGATCAACCAGGCGATAGAATTACGCAAAGCCGGTTTAGGATTGCTGGGCAATATCGTAGGCGATAAAAAAGCAGTGGCCTGTATTGAAGACACGGCGGTCGCTGTAGAAGATCTGGCCAAGTATATTTCAGAATTTTCCCAGTTAATGGAAGGTTACGGGCAGGATGCGGTCTATTATGCGCATGCCGGCGCTGGAGAATTGCATCTGCGTCCTTTGCTCAATTTAAAAAAGAAAAAGGATGTTGCCCTTTTTAGAAAGATCACCACAGATGTCGCACAGCTCGTCAAAAAATATAAAGGAAGCATGAGCGGTGAGCACGGTGATGGTATTGTGCGCGCGGAATTTATTCCCATGATGGTGGGGGAGGCCAACTATAAACTTATGGAAGAGGTCAAAAAAACCTTTGACCCGCAGGCAATTTTTAATCCCGGTAAAATTGTGGATACCTACCCGATGGACACCCATTTTAGGTATGAAACAGACCGAAAAGAGCCCAAAATCAAGACCAAAATGGATTTTGAAGATTCAGCTGGTGTTTTGCGTGCCGCTGAAAAATGTAACGGTAGCGGTGATTGCCGGAAGTTACCCGAGGCCGGTGGAACCATGTGCCCGAGCTATCGCGCAACACGGAACGAAAAAGACACGACTCGTGCGAGGGCAAATGCGCTGCGTGAATTTTTAACGCAGTCTGACCGTAAGAACCGTTTTAATCATAAAGAACTCAAAGAAGTTTTTGACCTTTGCCTGAGCTGTAAAGCCTGTGGCAGTGAGTGCCCCAGTAATGTAGATGTGGCTACCTTAAAAGCCGAGTTTGAATACCAATACAAAAAAGAAAATGGGAGCTCGCTGCGCACCCGCAGTTTTGCCTATAACACGAAACTAAATAAAGTGGCTTCCGTTTTTCCGGGGCTTACCAATACCGTTTATAGCAATAAAATAAGTTCAACATGGCTTAAAAAATACCTTCATATTGCCAAAGACAGAAGTTTTCCGCCGGTGGCGAAAAACAGCTTGCGCTCGCTGATCAAGAAATACAAGCCTAGAAATCCGAAACGACCTATAAAATCGGTTTATTTATTCATTGATGAATTTTCCAATTATCTGGATGCCGAGATAGGCCGTGACGCGATAGAGCTTTTACAGGCGCTCAATTATGAAGTGCTTTTCGTAAAACACCCAGAGAGTGGACGCTTTTTTATTTCCAAAGGGTTCTTGACACAAGCCAAAAAGGTGGCCATAAAAAATGTGGAAATTTTTAAAGATCTTATAACCGAAAGGTGGGCGCAATCGAAGCCAACGCCTTCTGATGAC
>DRGP01000012.1 GCA_011050015.1 Leeuwenhoekiella sp.
CCGTATCATTCATCATCACCTAAATGATGATTTTCGTTTTGGCATGAAAAATGGCTGAAGAAACATTTTTTTAAACTAAAAGGAGAATGTATATTTTTCCCTACGCTGGTATTAACCGAATCAGGTTAAAAAGGGGCTCTCTCGATTCTTCTTAGAAGATCCCTAAGTCAAATAGGAAGTATCTTGTTTGAGATAAAAACATCCTGTTGTCCGGTTTTAAAGACTTAAGACCGCTGCGCTAAAAGAAATAGGATTTAAGAATAAATCGTAAATAAAAGTAATTCAATGTTTTAAATCCGATAAAAGAAAATAGGAAGTGTTCTAAAAGCAAGCCTTCAAATGTAAAAAACAGCGTGATTGCTTATTATATCAAGCCGAACAGAATTCCTGAATAAATTTACCGGACACTATAATAAATACCTTCTCTTCTCAAAAATTATTCAATTAAAATATAACCGTTATAGTGATTAATCAGGCATTTTTAGGTCGAAAATCGACCGATTTTAAGGTAAAATTAGGAGATTTTACTCCTTATTTTTGCCTATCCAACTGGCTACAATACTATTTATTTCGCCAGATTCTTTAAGCTGTAAAATGGAGACATTTATAGCATCCTGAAGTGGATTATTGTGGTCAAATGCAAAACCATAATGTTGCGTATACCCGCTGTTTTTAGTTAAGGCATAGTCATCGCGGTCTTTCTTTTTGAATATATATGCCAGCTGTACTTGATCATATAGAAAGGCATTCACCGTTCCGTCCGTAAGCAGGTTGTAGCCTTCCTGGGCATTGTCTACCGTGATGGGATCACCGCCTATATTCCTGATGTTTTCTACCAGACGCATATTGGGCGGGACAGCGACCTTCTTAGCCTCCAGTTGATTGATTTTAGTAATGGTATTTTCCTGATTTCCGGTGAGGGTGAGCGTGCTGGCGATACCGGCGACAAACGAAGTGGCCATGATCAATGAAATGATCATCCAGCTACCAATAATAAAACGACCGAGCAGCGTTTTTGGTGCAAAATCACCATAGCCTACCGTGGTCATGGTTACCAGCGCAAGCCAGATGCCGGTGCCAATACCTTTTATGGGATGCTTGCTAAAGGCTTCAGGCGAGGTTTTGCGTTCGGCGAGCCAGACCATGACGCCTACAAGGCTAAGAATAATCAAAAGCCCCATAATGGCATATAGAAAATTCATGCTTAAAAAAGGGCTTAAACGCTCCCATAGGCTAAGTTCGAGAACTGGTGCAAGGAGGGCAAAATTAGTATCGTAAAAAGGCTGCGAGAATGAAACTTCCTCCGCACGCTCAGCATTAATGGTCACTGGGCCAATAAGCATGTCTATTTCCCCATTTTTGACCCCTTTTAGTCCGTTTTCTACCGAAGGATAGGCTTGGAGCTCATAATTTTTCAGTTCCAGATTAAAAGCAATTTCCCGCCATACATCTATGGCAACACCTTCTGGCTTATCGCTGGGCATCACAAAAGGTGCTGAGCCGGAATATCCTATGCGCAAGGGTTTGTCTATGTCCTGCGCAGCCAGGGAAAAGGTGAGGAAAAGTAAGGGTAGCAGGAATGATCTGATCATATTCATGAGTTTTTTCCAAAATAAGGAATTTTAGGGAAAGGATGGGGCATAAAAAAATGATCCCGATCAAATCGGGATCATTTTATGAAAAGATATTCAGGTAATCTATGGGTGTTATTTAATCATCGCATACGAGCGTTTTACAAAATCTGTAAGCTCAGCGCCTTTGAGCAAACCTTGTGATAAACGGGCAAGATCCAGAGATTGCGTGATAAGCCGCTCCTGTTTCTTTTTGGTCTTGGTATTAAGAATTTCAGAAACAAGTTCGTGATTGGTGTTTACGACCAAGTTATGCATGTCTGGCATGTTGCCCATACCGAACATGCCGCCACCGCCACCGGTTTGTTGCATTTCCTTCATGCGACGCATAAATTCGGGCTGTGTGATAATAAACGGGGCAGAACCACTGTCCATCGCTTGTAGCTGTACATTGTATGATTTATCACTAATGGTTTCCTCAAGTGTTTTCTTCAAGGTTTCTTTTTCCTCATCAGAAAGTTTAGAGATTTGCTCTTCTTCTTTTTTAATGAGATTGTCCACATGATCTCCATCTACGCGTACAAAACTTACATTCTCTTTGCTGGTCTCAAATTTCTGGATCAAGTGCGGTACAATGGGCGAGTCGAGGAGTACTACCTCATACCCTTTTTCCTTTGCGGCCTCAATATACTGGTGTTGTTTATCCTGCTCAGAGGCGTACAATACGATGAGTTTACCATCTTTATCGGTCTGCTTTTCCTTTATTTTTTCTTCTAATTCTCCAAAGGTATAAAAGCTTCCATCTACGGTGGGGTAGAGGGCAAATTTTTGAGCCTTATCAAAGAATTTATCTTCGCTCAGCATACCGTATTCGATAACGATCTTGATATCGTTCCATTTTTTCTCAAAATCAGCACGGTCGTCATTGAAGAGTTGGTTGAGCTTATCGGCCACTTTACGGGTAATATAGCTGCTTATTTTCTTCACTGCACCATCAGCCTGCAAATAGGAGCGCGATACATTTAAGGGTATATCTGGCGAATCGATCACTCCACGTAGCATCGTGAGAAATTCTGGTACAATACCTTCTACATTATCAGTTACAAATACTTGGTTTTGATAAAGCTGGATGCGATCCTTTTGCACATTCAAATCTTGGTTCAACCTGGGGAAATAAAGTATTCCTGTAAGGTTGAAGGGATAATCTACGTTGAGGTGAATATGAAATAACGGTTCTTCAAACTGCATGGGGTACAACTCGCGGTAAAAGCTGTTATAGTCTTTTTCCTCTAGTTCTGTAGGCTGCTTGGTCCAGGCAGGGTTTGGGTTATTGATTATATTATCTACCGTTTTGGTCTCTGGTTCTGCATCTTCCGCGGCATCTTCTGGTAAGGGAAGCTCTTCCTCCTTGGTGCCAAATTTAATGGGGATGGGCATAAATTTGTTGTACTTGACCAAAAGCTCTTCTACACGGGGTTTTTTTAGAAATTCTTCGCTGTCATCGGCAATATGTAGGATGATTTCCGAACCATGTTCATTCTTGTCGGTTTCGGTCAGGGTGAATTCTGGCGAGCCGTCACATTCCCAATGTACGGCAGGAGCATCGTGAATGGCAGATTTGGTGATGATCTCTACTTTTTTGGCGACCATAAAAGCCGAATAAAAACCAAGTCCAAAATGGCCTATAATGCCGCTGTCTTTGCCGTCCTCCTTATATTTATCTAAAAATTCTTCGGCACCAGAAAAAGCGATATCATTGATGTATTTACGCACTTCCTCTTCGGTCATACCGATACCTTGATCAATGATGTGCAATTTTTTTCCTTCTTCATCAATTTTTATCTCGATAAAGGGATTTCCGTATTCTACGCTTGTTTCACCAATATTAGCAAGGTACTTAAGCTTTAGTGTCGCGTCTGTCGCGTTTGAGATAAGTTCCCGTAAAAAGATCTCGTGGTCGCTGTATAAAAACTTCTTAATAAGAGGGAAGATGTTTTCTACGGCAACATTAATTTTTCCTTTGGCCATAATATTCTATTTATTTAGTGGGTAAATCCATTCGATTCGCCCGTTATTTGATTGTTTTCTTTTTGAAAGACAAAAAAAATACCATGCCTTCAAGCAGTGACAAAGTGGCACGGAAATAGACAATAATGCAGCGTGTAAAACCAAAATGATGGTATTTACGTTAATGCTTGAAAATGACAATCAGCCACTTAGCGGTTCTATCTTTCATTTCTGCTGAAAGAACTTTAACGCAATATTTTGTGGAGACATTTTTTATTGGAGTTAAACAGAATTAACTTTACCGGACAATTAGAGATTATGGCAGCAAAAGCAAAAAGTACTAAAACCAATAGTAAGCCAAAACTTACTAAAGATCGTATAATCGCTTTGTATATGGATTATGTGCTTGAAGAAGGACAGCAGCCAAAAAGCATTTATAAGTTCAGTAAAGATAACGGAATGGAAGAGGCTGATTTTTATTCCTTTTTTGGTTCGTTTCAAGGATTGAAGGAACATATATGGATTAGCTTTTATGAGAATACGGTACGTGTTCTGCATAAAGATCAGGGATATTCTAATTATCCCAATAAAGAGAAATTGCTTTCTTTCTACTTTACTTTTTTTGAATTGCTTACTGCTAACCGTAGTTACGTACTTTTTACTTTGCAGGAACATAAAAACAGTATGAAAGGGCTAGGGCAATTAAAGAATCTGCGTATCCATTTTAAAGATTATGCCTCGACCCTTATTGAGGAAGGTAATGAGCAGAAAAATTTTAAGCTGGCCAAAAATCCAGTGCGCCTTTTTAGTGAAGGGGCGTGGGTACAGCTTTTATTTTTAATTAAATACTGGATGGATGATAATTCAGCTGATTTTGAAAGAACCGATATAGCCATTGAGAAGTCGGTAAAAGTAGTATTTGATGTATTTGAGACCACACCGTTAGAGAGTGTGATTGATTTTGGCAAGTTCTTATTTAAAGATCAGTTTGTCAAAGCGTAACGAAAGAAGATATGAAAACCATAGATAACATACCAACCAATAAATTATCTCGCGCCAGTAAACTGGTAAGTACGGGGGTAAAAGTAGGTGGTAATTATGCTAAATATTACGGCAAAAGGGTATTTGATTCTTCGTTGAGTCGGGATGCGTTAAATGAAGATAATGCTGAAGATATCTATGATAGCTTAAAAAGCCTGAAAGGTAGTGCGCTAAAAGTAGCGCAGATGCTGAGTATGGAAAAAAACATTATGCCGAAGGCTTATGTGGAAAAATTTTCACTTTCCCAGTTTTCAGTGCCACCATTATCAGCACCTTTAGTAAGAAAAACTTTTAAAAAATACCTCGATAAATATCCGGAAGAAATTTATGATACGTTTACGACCGAAAGCATCAACGCCGCTAGTATAGGCCAAGTGCACCAAGCGACTTTGGATGGGAAAAAACTTGCTGTGAAAATTCAATATCCCGGCGTCGCAAGCAGTATCAGTAGCGATCTGGCTCTAGTGAAGCCTATCGCTACCCGGATGTTTAACCTGAGGGGGAAGGATAAGGAAAAATACTTTAAAGAAGTAGAAGAAAAACTACTTGAAGAGACTGATTATCTGCTTGAAGTAAAGCAAAGTATGCACATCACAAAATTGTGTGGGCATATTGAGCACCTTAGATTTCCTAACTATTATCCCAAACTTTCCAGTGAGCGGATTATCACGATGGACTGGATGCAGGGCGAGCATATTAGTGAGTTTACGGCGCATAACACAGATCAGGAAGTGTCTGATCAAATAGGGCAGACCTTGTGGGACTTTTACATGTACCAGATGCATGTCTTAAAACAAGTGCATGCCGACCCGCACCCCGGTAATTTTCTGGTGGATAAAAACCATAATTTGATCGCAATAGATTTTGGTTGTATCAAGCGCGTTCCGGAAGAATTTTATACACCTTATTTTGAGCTGGCCAAGCCCGAGAGTATCAACAATCCGGCGGTTTTTAAAGAAAAAATGTTTGAACTGGAAATACTACGTAATGATGACAGTCCTGAAGAGCTGAAGTTTTTCTCAGATATTTTTTATGAGATGTTGAGCTTGTTGACCAGTCCATTTCATGCGGAAACTTTTGATTTTAAAGACGAAGCATTTTTTAATAAGATAGGTGATCTTAGTGAAAAATACTCCAAAGACACCGAATTGCGTAAAATGAATGGAAATCGCGGCAGTAAGCATTTCTTGTACATTAACCGAACCTTTTTTGGGCTGTATAATTTAATGCACGATCTGGGCGCCCATATTCAGGTAAATAACTTTGAAAAATATATAAAAGACTAGAACGTATTTAAGACTATTGGTTAGGTTGTTTAGGAAAGCGTGCTTTTTGGTTGGAGCGCGCTTTCCGCATGTTTGGATGTCACGTATTTTTTTAGCTTAGAAACTTAGCCAGTTCGTTAGCTACCGCATCTTCTTTATTCGTAAACTCGCTTACATAATCAGCGGCAGCTTTTACATTTTCTTTGGCATTAGCTACCGCAACGCCCCAGCCTGCATTTTTAAGGAGTTCTACATCATTATGATTATCACCAAAGGCTATCACGGCACTCATTGGCAAATCGTATTCTTTGTCTAATAAATAGACCAGCGCATCGCTTTTATTGATGTTTTTGGTAATTATTTCGATATAGGTTTTTTTAGAACGGTATAAATGCACTTTTTCAGCTTGGCCCGACTTTTTGAGGTGTACAATGAGATCATCCAGAATGTCTTCTTCGCCCATACACATGATTTTGTGAGGCTGCTGCTGTTGGTTTTTTAACTCGGAAATTAGTTCATCATTGGGCACTAGTTTTGGGGTTGTACGTGTAGTGTGCATTTCGTGCGTTGTCCATTGATCTTTTTTGGCGGTACGCCAAATATCATCACAAAAGGTGCTTACATTATAGGTATGATTTTGCTGGTGCGCAAGTATGCTTTCCAGAAAATCTAATGGCATCGGTAAGCTTTTAAGTACTTTTTGCTGTTTTCCTAAGATTAAAGCACCGTTATATGCAATAATTGGGTCGCCTTTGACCCCTAATTTTTCCTGTAAATAATACATGGCTGAAGGCATGCGCGAAGAGGCCAAAATAGTGGCGTATTTTCCATTTAAATTTTTAAATAGTTCTTGGGTTGCCTGGGAAACATCCCGGTTTTTGTCCAGTAATGTACCGTCAATATCGAGGCAGATGAGTTTGATGTTTTCTTTTTTCATGGTATAAATATAAATGCTTTGCCTTTAATTGAAAAAGAAGAGAAAATGTAATTTTTTTACAGATGAAGTATTTTTGATTTATATTTACAATATACACTTATGATATGACAACATTCACTTCCTCTTTACCTAATGAGCTGCTTGAAAATTTAGCTGTAATGGCTAAAAAGCACAACATTGCAAAAAATAAGATTATAGAAAAAGCCCTTACGATCTATCTGGATCAATTAAACCGGGCAGAATATGCGCGTTCTTATCAGCAAGCGGGGAAAGATGTCAAAACCATGCAAGTTGCAGAAGAGGGTATGGCTTATTATCTGGAAGATCTAGATAACGTGACGCTTTGAGACAGGGCGAGATCTGGGAGTTGTATCTTAGCCCCATAAAGGGAAGTGAGCAGGGCGGTAGGCGACCGGCAGTGATTATAAGTGGAAATCTGCTCAATCTGCACTTACAGGTGGTGATCGTCTGCCCATTAACTACAAAAATCAAGAATTATAAAGGCAATGTTATACTCGAACCTGATGCAGAAAATGGACTTATAGACCGTTCAGAGATTTTGGTATTTCACGTGCGTTCGGTATCCAAGGAGCGGCTGAAAAATAAAATGGGAAGTATTACCGCAAAACAGCTCCAGGAGATTAAGCAGACCCTTGATGATATTCTACGGTATTAAGGCAGTAGTTCTGTACTATAAATTAATATTCCAATGCCTTTTTAGTAGGGCGCACCTCTTTCTTAATATCATAGCCCATATTGCGTAAGCTGTTTTCCCAATCCAGTTTACGGTGGGTTTCTTTAGATTTTATCCTTTTGAGGTAATTAATGCGGTGCATGATGACCTGTATAAACTGGCAATCTGCCGAAGAAAGTTCATTAACATCCTTACCCATGATTCGCAGTAGTTTTTTCGACTTGTCCATACTGGGCGCATCGGGATAATTGGCCACCGTAATAGGTGCCAAGTCTGTCAACAACCAAGCGCGGAATTCTGCCTGTGTCATGTTGACGGTTTGATGAAGCTCATTATAGACTCTTTCTTTTGAATACATGCTGCAAATTTTTTGCAAACATAAAGGTTATAAAAGGTCTTCAAAAACGCCAAATGTTAAGTTTGTGTAAATAACTTTAAACGTTCATTTCTATTTGGTTATGAGTATTTTTTTCTGATAAATGCATTTTTTGGGCTAAAAATCGGTTAAAGACCATAAAAATCCACTTGCTTTTGCTGAGCAGATTTTAGGAAAAAGGCGCATTTAACAGAGCAATACCGCTAATTGTTGTGTTTTTTTATTAAACTTGACCTAAATTTTAACAGGTTCTTTTTTTTATGAAATTAAAACAACTGGGCACCGCGATTTTCTTTTTGATCGCAGTGACCGCAACTGCCCAGCAGAAAGAAATTACATTACAGGAAATATGGGGCGGGGCTTTCCGCATGGAATACCTGGACCGTTTGCGCTCCATGAACAATGGCACCGAATATTCCCTCTTAAAAACAGACAGAACTACCGGCAATAAAAGTATAGTCGTTTACAATTATGGCACTGGCGAAGAAGTTCGCACCCTTCTGGATTCAAAAGATATACAGGGGCTGGACACTTTTTCGGGATATGATTTTAGTGCAGATGAGCGCAAAGTGATGCTTAGTACACAAGTAAAATCTATTTACCGCCGTTCTACGCTAGGCATTTATTATGTGTATGATTTTGCCGAAAAATCGCTCACTCAGGTCGCCGAAGAACCTATTCAGGAACCTACTTTTTCACCTGATGCCAGTAAAGTAGCGTATGGTCAAAACAATGATCTCTTTATAAAAGAACTGACCACGGGAAAAACCACACAAATTACCCAAGACGGCTCAAAAAACGCCATAATCAACGGCATAACCGACTGGGTGTACGAAGAAGAATTTGCCCTTGTGCGTGCTTTTGACTGGAACAAAAGTGGCGATAAGATCGCCTTTATCCGTTTTGATGAAAGCGATGTGCCTGAATTTTCTATGGATGTTTTTGGGCAAGACCTGTATCCGAAGCAGGAGGTCTTTAAATACCCAAAAGCCGGCGAGCCAAATGCCAAGGTAAGCCTGCATATTTATGATGTTCCTTCCAAAGAAAAAAAGGATATAAACCTAGCTGATTTTGACAACTATTACATTCCACGCTTGGAGTGGAGTAATGAGAAGAATATACTTGCCGTGCAGACCCTGAGCCGTAAACAGAACGCCGTAAACCTTATTTTTATAGATGGTGCCACAGGGAAAGCTAAACGCGTCCTGCGCGATGAAGATGACGCCTATGTAGATGTGACTGATAATCTAACCTTTCTGGAAGACAACAGTTTCATCTGGACCAGTGAAAAGGACGGCTGGAACCAAATTTACCACTACGATAAAAACGGTGAACTGGAAAATCAGGTGACCACTGGCCCTTGGGAAGTGACCAGTTATTACGGGTACGATAAAAAAACAGATCGTGTTTTTTACCAAAGCACCGAAAACGGTTCCATAAACCGCGGTGTGTATTCCATAAAATTGAATGGAAGGCGAAAAAAGGCACTTTCTCCCGAAAAAGGCACCAATTCTGCCGATTTTAGTGCTGATTTCACCTATTATATCAACAGCTTTTCTGATACTGAAACGCCGTATATCTTTACATTGCACAATGCAAAAGATGGAAAGTTATTGCGCACTATAAAAGATAATTCTGCGTTAAAAGAACAACTTTCACAATATACACTTTCACCAAAGGAGTTTATGACCATTCCTGTAAACGGGGAAGAACTCAATGCCTACATCATCAAGCCGAGGGATTTTGATCCCAATAAAAAATACCCGCTTTTCATGACGCAGTATTCTGGTCCCGGCTCACAGAGTGTGGCCAATAGTTGGGGCGGTGCCAATGATTATTGGTTTCAGATGCTGGCGCAGGATGATATTGTAATCGCTTGTGTAGACCCACGCGGAACGGGTTTTAAAGGGCGCGATTTTAAAAAAATGACCCAGAATGAACTCGGTAAATACGAGGTGCAGGATCAGATTGCAGCGGCGCAATATTTTGGTGACAAAGATTTTATAGATGCCTCAAGAATGGGTATTTGGGGATGGAGTTATGGTGGTTTTATGGCGGCCAACTCCCTTTTTCAGGGCGCAGATACTTTTGAAATGGCCATTGCCGTCGCACCGGTCACCAGCTGGCGTTTTTACGACACCATTTATACCGAGCGTTATATGGGTACGCCCCAGGAAAATGCTTCCGGTTATGATGAGAACTCACCATTAAGCCACGTTAATGAACTTAAAGGGAAATTTTTACTGGTACACGGCAGTGCTGATGATAATGTGCATGTGCAGAATAGTATGCGATTGATAGAAGCCTTGGTACAGGCCGATAAACAGTTCGATTGGGCCATTTATCCGGATAAAAACCACGGTATTTATGGTGGTAACACACGACTACATTTGTTTACCAAATTGACCAATTTTATTAAAGAGAATTTATAAGCTAACCTTCAACTAGAACTTATTATGGCGGAAACTGCTCGCGTTCCTCAGAAACAACTTTTTGGACATCCGGTAGGACTGTATGTCTTATTTTTTACAGAAATGTGGGAACGCTTTTCCTATTATGGGATGCGCGCGATCTTGACGCTCTATCTGGTTGAAAAAACGACTGGTGATAACCCTGGTCTGGGCTGGACAGATATGGAGTCGTTATCGCTTTACGGCTGGTACACCATGTTGGTTTATGTTATGTCTATACCCGGAGGGATCGTGGCAGATAAACTGCTGGGCCAGAAAAAAACAGTACTCTTAGGCGGAATTCTCCTGGTGATAGGCCACGGAATTCTCGCGGTTGAAGAAATATGGGCCTTCTATTCTGGACTTTTATTGATTATTTTAGGTGTTGGGATGCTTAAGCCCAATGTTTCAACCATGGTGGGCGGTCTCTATAAAGAAGGCGACATACGCCGTGACAAGGGTTTTACCATTTTTTATATTGGGATAAACTTAGGGGCTTTCCTTTCTAGTTTGATTGTGGGCTATGTGGGTGAAAATATAGGCTGGCATTACGGTTTTGGCCTCGCTGGGGTAGGCATGTTATTGGGGTTGTTAGTGTATTATTTTGGTCAGAAATATTTGGTGAATGTGGGCAATCTACTTTCTCAGGCAGATCGGGATGCCGGAGCGTCTTTTGGCAACCTGTTTTCTAATCTTTTTAAAGCGCCATTGCAGTTGGGGATTTTCCTGGTGCTCATGGCTTTTTCACTCTATTGGTTTATTTTCAATTCGTGGAGCTATGGCCTGCTTTTTATATTCCTTTCGGTAGTTGTAGCGTTCATGATGATGGTTTATCAGGATTTGACATCAAAAATCATGAAAGACCGCTATGTGGTCATGCTGCTTTCCTTTCTATTGGTAATCGTATTCTGGGGGGCTTTTGAACAAGCTGGTGGACTCATGAATATCTATGCTTCCGAAAAAACCGACCGCGTGTTGTCATTTTCGCTTCCTTTTATAGGAAATACAGTGCCGGCGACTTGGTTTCAATCGCTAAATGCACTTTTTATTATCATTTTTGGTACTATAGTAGCGGGCTTCTGGGCAAAAAGAAGATTGAAAGGCAAAGAAGCTTCATCGCTCTTTAAGATGGCGATAGGCGTTATGATCATGGGGCTTGGTTTTGTATTCATGGTATTTGCTTCTCTAGAATTTCAACGCGACGGCTCTTCTGCAATGTACTGGTTGGTGCTTGCTTATCTATTTCATACAATTGGCGAACTATGTTCTTCGCCGGTAGCACTTTCTTTCATTACTAAATTGGCGCCTGTAAAATACGCTTCGCTTATGATGGGTGTTTATTTTGCCGCGACCGGTCTGGGGAATAAATTGGCCGGTGTTTTGGGAGAATCTGCATCAGAAGCGGGAGAATTGACCATTTTTCTTAGTATAACCATTTTTACGGTACTTTTTGCCGCTATCGTTCTGCTATCATTAAAGCCATTAAAACGCCTTACGCACGGTGCTGAAGACAACGAACGCGAGATGACCGAACAGGAAAATTACGAAATGGGAGACCCTGAGATAAATAACTAGACGTGTATAGACCATCGGAAAATCTTCATTATGGAAAAAACGGCCACTGACGATTTTTTTAAAAATCCCGTTCTTGGCCATCCGGCCGGACTTTTTGTGCTCTTTTTTACAGAAATGTGGGAGCGCTTCTCCTATTATGGTATGCGAGCGCTCTTGGTGCTTTTTCTTACCGCTTCCCTTTTTGATGAGGGATGGGCATGGCCCCGTGAACACGCGCTGGCACTTTATGGCACCTATACATCACTTGTTTATTTAACACCTATTCTGGGCGGTTATATTGCAGATAAAATTATAGGTTATAGAAGGGCGGTGGTTCTTGGTGCATTGCTTATGACTCTAGGTCATGCCTCAATGGCTATAGAAACACATTTCACCCTTTATATTGGTCTGTTTCTGCTGTGTTTTGGCAACGGTTTTTTTAAACCGACTATGACATCTATCATATCGCAGATGTATGAAAACCATTCCCATAAAAAGGACGGCGCATACACCATTTATTACATGGGCGTTAATGCGGGCGCTTTTTTAGGGATTTTATTATGTGGTTACTTGGGTGAGGTTTGGGGTTGGAGCTGGGGCTTTGGGCTTGCTGGTGTTTTTATGTTCTCGGGAATGCTACAGTTTTATTTTGCCCAGAATATATTTGGTTCCATTGGCCTAAAACCTGAAAAGAATAACACCGAAACTACAGTTGATGATACGATTGAACAATTAAATCCCTTTACAACGATAGACAAAGTTTTAATGATTGTGAGTGCTATTATTGGTTTAGTATGGATTATTAATGACCCTGCTTCAAAAATAGGAGGGAGCAATATTTTTGATTTTAGCGTAGGCTCACTTTCCGGGGATACGTTTATGATTCTTTTTGCATTGGCGCTTTTTCTTATTTTGCTGGTGACCCGTATTGTGCGCTATGGTGTTGTGCTGCGCGATAAAATGATTGCGGTAGCCATTTTTGCCTTTTTTACTATCTTTTTCTGGGCCGCTTTTGAGCAGGCCGGTGGCTCTATGACCATTTTTGCCGGTGATTATACAGACCGCGTGCTTGAGGGCAATTCTGCAACCATTTTTAGGATTGCAAATACGCTCATCACCATCATTCCGCTGGGAGTGATCACTTGGGTGCTCTGGAAATTGTTTCAGCGCACCTATGCTAAATATGCGCTTGCCAATATTATCCTGGGAATGAGCTTTGTTATCATTTGGGGTCTGGTGATCACGATGCTGGTACAACAATATGAAGCAGACGCGCCAGAAGTTCCGGCTTCGTGGTTCAGTGTTTTGAACTCCCTTTTCATCATTATTTTTGCGCCATTGTTTTCCAAACTCTGGGAAAGTAAATACAACCCGAGTGCGGCTGTAAAATATGGTTTTGGTCTTATTTTGCTGGGGGTTGGTTTTTTAGCCTTGGCTTATGGGGCTTTAGATATTCCACAGGGGGCAAAAGTGGCTGCGGTAAGTATGATTTGGCTTGTTTTGGCCTATTTTTTCCATACCATGGGCGAACTTTGCCTATCGCCAGTAGGCTTGTCCTACTTGAGCAAACTGGTGCCCGGCAGAATGATTGCCTTTATGTACGGAATTTGGTATTTAGC
>DRGP01000013.1 GCA_011050015.1 Leeuwenhoekiella sp.
GATGGGCAGTAAGAGTCCGTTAGCGATTTGTGCAAACTGAATGATCTGGATGGGCTTGATACCGAAACTTGCAAAAATCGTCCCGGTAAGCAGTACGATCATCCAGGCCGCCCTGAATTTTTTAGAACGCATTCCGCCCGAAAAACCCAAGCAGCCTTCGGCCACGTAAGCTGCGGCCAGTGGCGCGGTGATCGCAGAAGTAAGACCTGCGGCAAAAAGGCCCAAGGCGATAAAATAATTCGCCCATTCCCCGTAAAGAGGTTCCAGGCTTTTGGCCAGCCCGGTAAGTCCGTCCACTTGATTCCCGGGAATGGCAGCCGCGGCAATCACGACACACATCGATACGAAACCGCCAAGAATAATAGCCAGATACGTATCGGTTCTCGCGTGTTTAAGTTCACTTTTGTCCTTCCATTTTTGATTGACCAGCGAGGCATGCAAAAACAAATTGTAAGGCACTACCGTAGTGCCCACCAGCGCGATCACCATCAGCACTTGGTCGGTTTCCAGTTGGGGCGCGAGCGCGCTTTGAAAAATAAGTCCCCAATCGGGTTGCGTAAGGAGGGCAGTAATGATAAAGGAGCAGCTCATCAGGATAACCAGGCTCAACAATATGCGCTCCAGTACCTTATAATTACCTAAAAACAACAATAAAAACGCCAACCCGCCCAACAGCAGACTGAGCACACTAATGGAAATTCCGCCTACGGCGAAAACCCCTTTAAATCCTGCCAATTGAATGCCCAGCACTCCGCCACTGATGTTGCCCGCTTCATAGGCCGCATTACCGAATACAATAGCGACAAGTACCAGAGCGAGTATACATTTACGCAAGAACGGGTTTTTCAATTCATCGCGCAGCACCTGAGACAGGCCTTTTTGTGTCACCAGCCCAATGCGCGCTGAAGTTTCCTGTAGCACGATCGTAGCGATAATGGAAATACTGAGCGCCCAAAGCAATGCAAAACCAAATTGTACCCCAGCCAGCGTACAAACGGTTACCGTACCGGGACCAATAAAAGCGGCCGCTACCAGAATACCTGGACCTATATTTCTAAACGGGTTTTTCAATGGGATGTTTTTTTGTGCGATTTCTTAAGCACATTTGCTGGTTGCATTTGAATATTTGCTTCGGGATTTTCAGAAGGATTTTGAAAGGAAATGGGCAAAATCAGTATAAAAAAGTAGTTTTTTGACATGTTTTGTGGAATAAAAACTAAATATAGGGATTTAGGGGAAATAATAATCTCGCATAAAAAGGGATAACAAAAAACCTCACAGGTTTTAAAACCTGTGAGGTTTGGATTTCATTTGATCACTAACTAATTTCCGATCAAAATCAGCCAATTTTGAGCCTATAATCCTATTTTTTGATTTCGCTTAATTCCACTTCATTGCCTTCTTTATCCAGCAATTGCACTTCATCAAAGCCCATATTTTTGAACTGCTGAAACTGCGTTGCCGCATCACCCACAACCAAATATGCCATTTTTGAAGCATCCAGATACTTGTTGGCCAGTGCTTTGTGTTCTTCCAGCGTCATGGCACCAATGGTCTGCTCCTCTTTCTCAATATAATTGGGGTCCAGACCATAGGCACTGCGTTCCTGCAACATGCCCAGCAACGAGCCTTGCGTTTCAAAACGTCTCGCATTTGATTTGATCAGGGCGTTTTTGGTAAATTCAAGATCTTCTGGAGAAATACCTTCTTTGTACTTTTCGATCTGATCTCTGAAAATCTCAACAGATTCTCCCGTGGTATTGGTGCGCACACTGGAAGAAGCGGTAAAGGTGCCGGGAATTTTAGAGCCGCTAAATCCGGAACGCGCTCCGTAAGTATAGCCTTTTTCTTCACGTAAAATCAAATTCACATTTCCTGAAAAAGAACCGCCCAACTTGTAATTCATTACCTCAGCGGGAAAAAAATCCTCATCGGTGCGCGGCAGGGCAATATACCCGATATTGATCACCGATTGCTTGGCATTGGGAACATCCACAAAATAAAGTGACGCCTTTTCACGGTCATTTTTCACTTCAAAAGAAGGGATTTTCACTTCTTTGTCCTTCCATTTTTCCTCGAGTCCGTCGAGGGCGGCTAGTGCTTCTTTTTGAGTCACATCGCCCACAATATGAAAATTGGTGATGGAAGGGGAAAAATTATTGGCGTAAAAATCCTTGAGATCCTTCATGGTAATACTTTCCACAGACTCAACGGTCCCCTTGGTGGGTTGTGCCAGCGGATTATCTTCCCCATAGAGCACTTTATTATACACACGGTTTGCGATTACATTAGGGTTTGAAGCGTCACGTTTTATACTGTTTGTGGTACTCAACTTGATACGTTTCAACTCCTCTTCATCCCAACGTGGTTCCATCAAAATTTCCTGAACCAGCGCCATGGTTTTATCAAAATTACGCTTCAGTGTATTACCGCGAATCACGATAGACTCATCGGTCGTGTACATATAAATGTTTGCCCCCAGCAGGTCGATTGCCTCTTCAAGTTCTTCCGGGGTTTTATTGACCGTACCTTCCATCAGGATATCGGTCATCAGGTTGGCTACGCCATTTTTGCCTTCGGGATCCAGTAAGTGGCCGCCTTCTATGACAAGGCTGAAATTGACCAACGGCAGTTCGTGCTGCTCTATGCCATACACATCCATCTTATCGTCAAGGGCCGCCGTCCAGGAATCTGGGATGCTCAATTTTGGCGTTTCTCCCATTTCCGGTGGTGTGGACCGGTCAAAGCTGGATGGTGTTTTTTCAATCTCCTGTTTGCTATCCACCACTTCGGTTTCTACATTTTCTGTGATTTCCTCTTCTACCACCGCTGCCTTTTCTGAATTTTCGGCGATCAGTTCCATTTCGCCTTTAGGCACAAAACTGGTGAGGATAAAAGGTTTCCCCTTAATATAGTTATCATAAACCCGCACCACATCTTCTTTGGTCACGGCCTTAATATTCTCAATATCCTGAGTGATAAAGCCGGGATCACCGGTAAAAACATCATAGGAAGCCAACTGAAACGATTTTCCCAGAACACTACTGATGCCGTTATAAAAATCGGTTTCCAGACCAGCTTTAATGCGCTCAATATCATTATCGGTCACACCGTCTTTTTCAAAAAGGGCAAAACCTTCTTCTATTCCACTTTCCACACTATCGAGGTCAATACCAGAATTTGCGGTCACCTGAATCGTGAATTTCCCGGCAATCTGGTCTGAACCATTGTATGCTCTCACATTTGAAGTGAGTTCTTTTTCTTTGACCAAAACTTTATAGAAGGGTGCTTTTTTACCGTCAGACAAAATTTGGCCCAGTACGTCAAGGGCATAAGCATCATCAGTGTACTGCTCTACCGTGGGCCACACCATATTGAGCTGTGGTGCGGTGGCAAAATTATCTTCGTGGTACAACCTTTTGGTTTTCTCTAAAGTCACATTCTGCACCTCAAGCGGTTCAACTTTCTGGCGTTTTTTGATCTCGCCAAAGTATTTTTTAACCATATCCCGAGTGGCACTTTCATCAAAATCGCCTGCAATTACCAAGGTCGCGTTGTTGGGACCGTAGAATTTGTCATAAAACTCTTTCACATCTTCAACGGTGGCGTTCTGAAGATCTTCGAGTTCGCCGATTACCTGCCAACTGTACGGATGACCGTCAGGAAACAAATTTTTGTCGATCACCCAACTTGTGTGCCCGTAGGGATTGTTATCTACGCGTTGTCTTTTTTCATTTTGTACCACTTCCTGCTGGTTTGCAAATGCAGACGCCGTAATTGTATTTTCCAGATAGCCCATTCGGTCAGACTCTAGCCAAATAACGGTTTCCAGCGCGTTTTTTGGCACTACTTCATAATAAACGGTGCCGTCCTGCCAGGTACCACCGTTCAGTGTTCCACCAGCATCTTGAATGGTTTTGAAAAACTGATCTTCGGGCACGTGTTCAGATTCCTGAAAGAGCATGTGCTCAAAAAGGTGCGCAAAACCGGTTCTACCCTTTTTCTCACGGTTAGATCCCACACCGTACTGAATTGCAACGGAGACCACAGGATCAGATTTATCTTCATGCAAGATCACATTGAGTCCGTTTTCCAACTCATATTTCTTATAATCTATAGAAAGACTCGCTTCTTGCGTCTCCCCATCATTACCCTTATTATTATCACAGGAAATCAGACCTACAAAAAGTAGCGAAAACCCGAAAATAATTGGTTTTAATTTGATTTGTTTCATACTTATTTTTTGATTGAATTATACTAAATTTTGTTAAATATAATAGAATTTATGGACTTTGAAAGAAAAGAACAAATACTAAATATTTTACATAAAATTGAACATTTACTATCAAAATCGACATTTTAAAGCTTTTTTTTGGGGAAAATATAAAAATAGGGTTTTTCAATCATTCTCAATAATTAGTAGGTTTTCATCCGTTATCTTTGATAATCAACTAAAAAACCTGATTTCTTGAAAAAATTAGTTCCCTTTCTATTTCTTGCATTTTTTGCAATAAGTCTATCTGCGCAAAATACCGAAAGCTATTTCAAACCTCTCAAATACCGAAACATCGGCCCCTTTCGTGGAGGCAGGTCAGTGAGCGCAACCGGTGTCATAGGCGATCCTATGACCTATTATATGGGAACAACTGGTGGCGGACTCTGGAAAACAACGGATGCCGGACAGCAATGGAGCAATATTTCCGATGGTTATTTTAAGACGGGTTCTGTGGGCGCGGTAGCCGTTTCTGAATCAGATCCCAATGTCGTGTATTGCGGCATGGGCGAACATGCCATTCGCGGGGTCATGACCTCTTACGGCGACGGTGTTTACAAATCTATAGATGGCGGCAGGACATGGAAAAAAATGGGTTTGAATAAAACAGCTCAAATCTCAAGAATCGTTGTCCATCCCAAAAATCCGGATATTGTTTACGTAGCCGCCCAAGGCGCGTACCAGGCACCTACTCCAGAACGTGGCGTCTACAAATCTACAGATGGTGGCGATACCTGGGAAAAAGTACTTTTTGTCAATGAACTTACCGGCGCTGCCGAATTATCAATGGATGTAAATTATCCCAATATTCTATACGCTGCAATGTGGGAACACCAGCGTACGCCTTGGAAAATGATAAGCGGTGGTAGCGGTAGTGGTCTCTATAAATCTACGGACAGCGGC
The DNA here is from genome assembly GCA_011050015.1 of Leeuwenhoekiella sp. Classification (GTDB taxonomy): domain Bacteria; phylum Bacteroidota; class Bacteroidia; order Flavobacteriales; family Flavobacteriaceae; genus Leeuwenhoekiella. Next base: position 5,177 of record DRGP01000013.1, read on the forward strand.
GAAACATGGACAGAAATGACCGAAGGCCTTCCCAAAGAAAAAGGAAAAATGGCCATTTCTGTTTCACCGGCAAACAGCGATAGGGTTTTTGCGCTGATAGAAAGTGACAGTTATACCGATAAAAGCGGACTTTATGTTTCAAATAATGCCGGTGAAAAATGGAAACAGGTGAGCGGTGACAATCGCTTGACCCAGCGTGCATGGTATTATATTGAAGTTTTTACAGATCCCAATGATCAAAACGTGGTCTATGTTATGAGCGCAGATGCACTACGATCCATAGACGGTGGTAAAACCTGGGAATCCATTGAAGGGACGCACGGTGATTTTCACAATTTATGGATCAATCCCGATAATTCAAAAAATATGGTCATTGCCAATGATGGTGGTGCAGCGGTTTCCTTTAATTATGGCGAGAGCTGGTCTTCTCAGGATAATATACCCACCGCACAGATCTACCGCATCAATGCAGATAATCTATTCCCCTATAATATTTATGGTGGACAGCAGGATAATACTTCGGTTAAAATCGCGAATTTATCCATTAATAGCCGGGGCATTTCTCAAAGTGACTGGAGTGCTTCCGCTGGAGGCGAAAGTGCTTTTCTCGCGTTTGATCCCGATAATCCACGTTTTGTGATGGGCGGTAGTTACTTGGGAACAGTAGAAATTTTGGATACAAAATCAAAGGCGGCCACAAATGTCATGGAAGCGCCCATTCAATATTTAGGACGTGAAGCGCGCGACATGAAATATTTATTTGATTGGAACGCCCCTATTATATGGTCAAAACACAATAATGGAACCTTTTATCATGGCGCCCAGCTCGTGCTCAAAACAGAGGACAAGGGCCTCAACTGGGAAGAAATCTCCCCAGACCTTACCCGCAATCTGGACGAAAAACAAGGTAATGGAGGCGGCCCGTATACTAATGAAGCCGTGGGCGCAGAGAATTATGGCGCGCTAAGTTATATTGTGGAATCCACATTGGAGGAAGGAGTTTTATATACAGGCAGCAACGATGGTAAAGTTTATCTAACCCAAAATAATGGGGAAACTTGGACCGATGTTACCCCAAAAAATGTGGACGAAAGCCTGATCAACGCTATTGAAGTTTCCCCGCATGATCCCGCAACAGCCTATATTGCCACTACGCGCTATAAATTTAATGACTATACACCAGCACTTTATAAAACAACCAACTACGGCAAAAGCTGGAAAGCCATCAATGACGGTATTCCTGACGGAGCGTTCACACGTGTGGTGCGCGAAGACCCAGAACGTAAAGATCTCTTGTATGCCGGTACCGAAACGGGGATGTATATTTCATGGAATGGCGGCGATCACTGGGATTCTTTTCAATTAAACCTACCCATTACACCCATAACCGATCTTCTAGTCCACAAGGGCGATCTTATCGTGGCCACTTCCGGCAGATCATTCTGGATACTTGATGATTTGTCACTTTTGGAGGAATACAATTCAAAAAAGGAAACAAATACCCCTAAAATTTTCACCCCTGAACCAGCATTGTACAGTTCTTGGGGAAGTCCATTAAATGGAAATACAGATGATTTCAATGGAACGGAGGCTTTTGAAGGCGTAAATCCTGCAAATGGCGTGGTCTTATATTACGATTTGCCCGAGCTTCAAGATTCCGTGCCGGTCACTATAGAGATTCGCAATGCGAAAAATGAATGGGTGCGCTCATTTAAAGATACGGCAGATAGCACGTTTACCAGTTATGCCGGTGGCCCTTCGGCAGCGCCGCTGCTATCAAAGAAAAAAGGACTCAACCGTTTTGTATGGAATATGCGCTACCCCACCGTTCCCGGCGTTCCAGAAGTATATATTGAAGCAAGTTATGCTGGTCACCGGGCTTCTCCCGGAACATATTCCATTACCTTAAAATATGGAAAAAATCAAGCAGAAACCACCGCTATCATTATCAAAAATCCAAATTATGAGGTTTCTGATGAACAGTATGCAACCTACGATACCTTTATGATTGGTATGGAACAATTGCTGACCACGATGCACACTAAAGTAAATAGGCTTTATAAAGCACAGCAGGAATTGAAAAACGTGCTTCAAGCCTTAAAAAAGGACAAGAAAGAGCAAAAATTGATTGATGCTGGCAAAAAATTGCTGGCCGATCTCAAAGAATGGGATAATAAAATGGTACAGCGCCGGGCAAAAGCTTATGATGATGTAGAAAATTTTCCAAATAAATTTACCGCAGAATACATATACTTGATCAACCAGACCGAAAGTACAATCCCACGAGTAAATATGCCCTCGCAAAAACGTAAAGCGGAACTTGAAGCCCAATGGCAAACTTTGAACAGGCAGGCCGATACTTTTATAAATACAGCGATTCCCGCATTCAACAAGCAATTATGGGAGGCGGGTATTGGCGCGATTCAGGTAAATTGATAATTTTTTTGGATTATTGCGAATCACCAGTCAGAAGATCCGAATTTTTTGCTTCTTCTTTCCGCTTTAAGCGGGAAATAGACCAGCTCCCAAAGACAATCATCGCCCCACCTATGATCATATTTAAGGTGAGCGTTTCGCCCAGAATGAGATAGCCCAGCGCGATGGCACTTACCACCTCAAGGTACATGAGTGAAGTCGCGGTAGCCGCCGGTAGGTGTTTAAGTCCAAAAAAGAACAATTTGAAAACCCCGATACCAATGATGAGTCCGTAGATGACCCCAACGCCAATTTGATCAATTTCGGCAGAGCCAATACCCACCAAAAACGGAAGAAAAACGACCGCACCGGCGATATTCTGATAAAAAATAAGTTGGTTTTTAGAGAAGTTCTGAGCTTCGGTCTTAAAAAGGATCACGGTAACCGCATATCCCACCGCAGCACCCATAGCGGCGATCATCCCGATAAAATCATCAGATTGAAAACTGAAAGGTTTGCCCGCATAGGTTACAATGATCCCAGCAAAAGCGACCATCAGAAATACAAGTTGTTTTTTGGGGATTTTTTGCTTGAGATAAACCGATTCTATGGCCGCTACAAACAAGGGGTAGCTGTAAAAAAGCACCACCGCGTTTCCAATGGAGGTGTAGGTAAAAGCGATCAGATACAGGTACATGCGCCCGGCGTTAATGAGGGAGGCGAGCAAGAGCGTCTTGTAATTACCACGTGGCCGCAGTTCATCGTTCCGCAAAAGCGCGGGAAGTACAAACAACGTAGGTACGATCGCCCGAAACCAGCCAATAGTGCCCGTATTCATACTGGACATGTATTTGATCAATATTCCGTTTGTACCTGCAATGAGTGCACATAAAACAACGGCATAAATGGCCTTTTTAGTCATAAAATGGATAAAATCAATGATTTTTTGACAAGCTGCGAAGCTACGTGATAATTCTTAGAACCAGGATAAGAGATATATAAAAAAGCCTTTTGTGATAGCAGTCTATTACCTGGTATTTCTTTCGTGTAGGAACTTATAAAAAAAAGTGCCCTTTTTCAGGGTTTTGTAACAGTTTACACCAAAAAAAAAAAACGGTTTAGTGGAATAAAAAAATCACTTCAGGAAATACCTGAAGTGATTTTTTTTTTAAACGTAGACTACTTACTATCTAGATTTTAAAAACTTGATTCTTTTGGAAGTTTTTCCATGTATAACATTTATAATATACATACCCGATGCAAGTTTGCTAAGGTCAAGGTTAATGGTACCCGATGTACCTTGTTGTTGATGAACTTGCTTTCCTGTTAGATCAATAACGTTAATATCAACGCTATTTGACACATCCTCTGGGATTTTTAAAGAAACCTGTCCATTTGACGATGGATTGGGATATAATACAATATCAGCAACTGATTGCTCAACATCACCGACGCCCAAAATACCATTCAATTCAAAAGCACCAATATCCTTGGTATCTCCAAAAACTAGATTACCGAGCTGATCAGGGCTGTTATCTTCAGGATCACCTGCATTTATAGCTGGACTACCATCTAAAAGTGTGTGGGTCAAGGTTAGGCCACCATTATCGGCCAATGGTGCTAACAAAGCATCTATATTTTCCAAATCATTTGCTGATTCTGGAAATATATTTCCGCTATCATCACCAATGAGGTTATAGTCATCAGACTCAAATGTTCCGTCCACATCAGCTCCAATCGTTCCTATATTCTCTGCAATTATAGAACCTTTTACGCTTACCGGAGCCATTGCCGAAATACCGCCGCCATTATCCGCAGCCGTATTGATAGCAATTGTAGCATTTAAAACAGTAGCGGTACCATTGTTATAGATCCCTCCACCACTAGATGCTGCGGTATTACCAGAAATCGTACTGGCAGTTACATTTAATATGGTCGTTTCTTCATTCGTGATTCCACCACCGTTACCACTATTTGCGGCAACATTGTTGGAAACCGTGGAATTTTGAAGATTGATCGTGCCATTTGCATTATTGTAGAGACCTCCTCCACCATCGGCACCACTTGCGGTGTTACCGTCAATCATCACTTGGGTAAGACTCATTGTACCAGCACCATTCCATAATGCACCTCCTTCATTGACAGCAACATTCGCACTTACTGTTCCTCCCGTGATTGTAATGGCACTATCGCCACTCACGTGGAGTGCACCACCATTTCCTGGAGCGCCTGTACCCGTTACAACCCCAGTCATATTTCCGTCAAGGTTGACATCAATCAAGGTTACGGGACCACTACCGTTAGTCTCTATTCCTCCACCCGCTCGGTTCGATTCGTTTGCGGTAATTGAAACACCAGTAGCTGTAAATGTTCCTGCAGCATTAAGAATTCCACCACCAGTAGATTGAGCGCCGTCTGCGATGTTGTTTGTTATTTCAGCAATTCCAGAAATATCAACCGTACCTCCTTCATTGTAAATCCCGCCGCCACCAGAAGCACCTGCAACCATCGCATCACTACCCGAAGCTGTATTTCCATCAATTTTAGTATCTACAATAGTCATCACACCGGAACCATTCCAGAACCCGCCGCCTTCATTAGCAGCAATATTACCTGAAGCTATACCACCGGTAATTGTATTATTTCCAGCTCCTGTAACATGTATTGCCCCTCCATTTCCGGGACCTCCATCTGCAGAAAATTTACCGGTAACATCTACTCCCGCAGTATTATTCATGAAATTTACATTGGTAAGTACATTGGCATTAGTATCTAGTGACCAATCTTCAAGGCCACCACCTGCACGACTGGCCGCATTGCCAGAAATCACCACGGGATCTACAGTTGTACCATTGATAGTTAATGTAGTACCTGTAGCCATAAGTATTCCGCCACCAGAACCTTGTACTCCTGTGGCTAAATTATTGGTAATACTAGTTCCTGCACCAATAATGACAGCACCCATGCCATCTTCGGCAAAAATTCCACCACCACCTACAATTTCGGGTGGCGTTCCAGCTATAAAATCACCTTGTGCTTCATTAGCATTTATAGTGGCTCCGGTTACGGTAAGTACACCTTGATTGTTCCAAAGCCCACCGCCTTCTTTAGCGGCTACATTTCCACTTACCGTACCTCCGGTAATTGTCACATTACTTGCTCCAGATACATGAAGCCCACCACCATTTCCTGGTGCGGCTGAAATTGTACCAGTTTCATTATCATCTAGATTTGATGCATTTAAAGTTATTGTAGCTGTGGTTGCAGCTTCATCTGTTGAGCTTGTCACTTCAATACCACCACCTGCACGATTGGATTGATTTCCAGAAATTGTGGTCCCTGTTGCAGCGTATGATCCGCCCGCAATTAAAAGTCCTCCTCCAGAACCACTTCCCATAAGTGCAAGGTTATTGGTTATGTTCGCAGCATCTGTTATAAGTTCGCCACCTTCATTATATATACCACCACCGCCAGCATTTGCATCTATACCATCGGCATTGTTTCCATCTATAACGCTACCTGTAATAGTCATCTTTCCAGACCCGTTCCAAAGTCCACCACCTTCATTACTGGATGAATTTCCACTTACTGTACCACCCACAAATGTTGAATTACTGGGTCCAGTAATATGCAAACCGCCGCCATTACCTGGTGCGGGAGCATCTGCTCCTGCATTATTACCATCAAGTAAACAGTCTGTCAATGTTAATGCCGCAGGAGAATCGTCTGACAGAGCATTTCTTACCTCAATTCCACCTCCAGCTCTATTGGCTAAATTTCCAGTTATAGAAGTTTCTGTGGCAACAAAACTACCGCCCGCTATTAATAACCCGCCACCAGAACCAGAAGCTCCCGTCGTTGCTACGTTGTTGATAATCATTGTTCCGGCTAAGGTGATTATATCTCCACCTTCGTTGTAAATTCCACCACCACCTGAGGCACCGGAATCATTTCCATCTGCGTTATTGCCATCTATGGTAGTTCCTGTAATGGTCATTGTTCCAGATCCATTCCATAGTCCGCCGCCTTCATTTCCTGCAGAGTTTCCAGCTATTGTACCGCCCGTAAAGGTTGAATTTGCTGCTCCAGATATGTGTAAGGCTCCTCCGTTACCCGGAGTTCCCATTGCTGCATTACCAGTAAAACCTACATCAGTAAACATTAAATCATCAGCAGATGCAATTTCAATGGCACCCCCTGCACGGCCTGCGGTGTTGGTATCAAAAGTGGAATTTGTTACGCTAAGTGCTGTAAATCCAGCATCTGATCTATAAAAGATCGCACCACCACTTCCAGTTGCAGCGCTAGCCATATTATCTGTAAAAGTGCTTCCATTTACTTCAAGAATTGCTCCATTTACGTAAATGGCCCCTCCTCCTCCGTCACCAGAAGATTCTGAGGCGGATGTGTTGCTACTGAATTCTGAATTTGTAATAGAAAACGTATACGGTAAAATGCCACCATCAACGTCTACGATGATTGCACCACCACCATCTGTAGTTCCTGCGGCCGTTCCTCCGGTTAAGGTTATTTCCTGAAGAATAGAAGATCCTCCTCCCAAAAGACCTCCATCTATTTGAAAATTAAAAATCCTATCTGAATTGGAAGAAGCATCAATTACGGTATTTCCTACACCGCTACCAGTAATAGTGAGGTTATCGGTAACCAGAATTTCTCCAGAGGTTAATGCAATGGTGTAGTTTGCATCAAATATGATTTCATTAATACCGGGTGAGTCATTGGCCTCTCCCACTGCATCCCGAAGAGAACCAGGACCTGAATCATTGCTGTTCGTTACAATAAGCTGCCCATAAGAGACCATTGTAAGAAAAGACATTAAAATTAGAAAGACATAATTTTTAGTAGTTTTCATTTTCATAGTTATTTTTTAAAAATCGATTAAAGGACTAAAAATATGGGTATTAGACACTATATCAATTAATTTTAACTTTAAATTAACTATTTTAAAATTAATTATGTCATTTTTTTGAAGTAAAAAGGACTATATAAGAACTCAATAAAAGACCTCGGGGCAAAATCACAAAGTAGGATTCGGAAATTTATTTATAATTTGAAGCAAGCCTAAGGGAATAAAACCCTCTGGAAGTTTTTTGATATAATTCAAAATGTAAAATCAAAGTAGCGGTACGAATTACCCTATAAAAAAGGATAGGTTGAACATATCTATATTATTAATTAATTTAAGAGAGTTGAGGATTGAAGAATACCCCCTCCTTTTTTCAGAATAGTCTTTTTGGCTTCGCTGAATTTTTCCGGATCAATGGGACGTGTGGCATCTTCAACTAAATACGTTGAAAAACCTTCCTGTAAGGCATCTAAAATTGAATAAAACACACAAAAATCGGCTGCCAGACCGCAAAAATAGAGTTCATCTATTTCTTTTTCTCTTAAATAACCAGCCAGTCCGGTGGATTTTTGGTGCGCATTATCATAAAAGCCGCTATAACTGTCTATTTTGGGATCGGTCCCTTTTCTAAAAATAGCTTCTATTTTTGCAGTATGTAAGTCCGTGTGAAAAGCTGCTCCCACTGTATTCTGCACACAATGTACTGGCCATAACACCTGCTCTTTACCTTCCAGATCGATAACTTCAAATTCCTTTTTGCCTGCATGATTTTTGGCAAAACTAGCGTGATTTTCAGGATGCCAATCCTGTGTCGCGATCACAAGGTCAAACCGTTGCTGCAAATCATTAATTATAGGAACAATCTCGTCACCTTCATTTACTGCCAGCGCGCCGCCGGGCATAAAATCATTTTGAACGTCTATAATTATGAGTGCTTTCATGAATGTTCATTTTTATGAAGTTCGATAAGGCGGTCGCGCTCTGCTTTTAAAGCCGCGCTTATACCCACTTTATAAATATGCGGATTGTCAAAACGTTTGTATTCATACGGCAGTTCTACCAACCGGTTTTTACTGAATTCGACAATTTCACTCAGACTTCTTTTTTTGATCAAAAGATTTCCATTTTCCATCACTTTTTGCAACAACGGTTCCTGTTTTAAACCTGAAATACTCAGGCTTTTATAGGGTTCGAAAGGGTCGTGCATGACGCCCAGCGCATCCTCGTCGCGCATACAAATGGCATCTGCACCTATGAGCTTTCCTTCATCGTCGCACATCCTAAAAACCTGTTTTTCATGCGGAAGCGTGGTTTTTATAAGACTTTCCGACAGTTTTATACGAGGTTTTCCTTGAAAATAGGCCAATTTATAAACCCCGTCCAACGCCGCATCAGGATTACCGGTGACCAAGTTTGTACCCACGCCAAAAATATCTATGGGCGCGCCCTGATCGTGCAGACTTTTGATCACATACTCATCGAGTTGGTTTGAAACCGCGATCTGTACGTACTCAAGTCCGGCCTTGTCTAAAAGCATCCGCCCGCGTTTAGCCAAATAGGCAAGATCGCCACTATCTAAACGGATTGCCATCAGCTTTTGCCCCTTCTCTTCCATTTCCGTGGCGACCGTGATCGCATTGGGAATACCGCTTTTCAACGTATCGTACGTATCTACGAGCAGCACGCAGTTTTTTGGCCTTACGGAAGCAAAATCCCGAAAAGCCGTAAGTTCGTCATCATAACTTTGTATGAACGAATGCGCCATAGTTCCCGAAATTGGAATGTCAAAATCCCTGCCCGTTACCACATTGCTAGATCCGTTGAAACCACCCACCATCGCCGCTTTTGAAGCCAGATAACCGCCCGGGCCTTGCGCACGGCGCAGCCCAAAATCAAGCAAGACTTTATCCCGTGCGGTAAGCCGCATGCGGCTCGCTTTGGTGGCGATGAGCGTCTGAAAATTGAGCAGATTAAGAATAATCGTTTCCACCAATTGCGCCTGAATTATGGGCGCTTTTACCTGCAGCACCGGAATACTGGGAAAAACAAGATCCCCTTCCTGCACCGCACGAAGTGTTCCCTTAAATCGAAAATTCTCAAGATATTCCAGAAAATCGCTGTCAAAGTCCTGCTTTTTCAAATAATCGAGATCGGCTTTGCTGAAGCGTAATTCCTGTAGAATTTCCAATAAATCTTCCAGTCCGGCTAAAATCGCGTAACCGCCCTTGAATGGAAGCCGCCTAAAAAAGTAATCAAATACCGCAACTTCCTCATGCTGCTGCTTTCTAAAATAAACCTGAGCCATGCTCAGTTGGTATTGATCGGTGTACGTGCCGGTAAAATCGAACATTGTTTGCTTTTTGTTCAAAGTTAAAACATGTGGGAGAAGGGAACAGGGATTATTTTGAGGAATGATTTAGGACGTAAGATTTAGGACTTCGTCGCCTTAGGAGTTAAACACGAGAACCGAAAAATCTCATAAAATGAGCTTGAATTTGAACTATAACCTTTTAACCAAAGTTTAAAAAAATTTCTCTAGAATAATCATCGATTAAGCTCCTGCTAATTTGAATAAATAGAATATTTTTTAATTTTTGGGATCGATTATGCCTAAAATTGAAAAAATCCCAAATAAAATAGGAATGACAACATCAAATATTGTAGTTATTATAAATAAACAAAACTCTTGCTTTTCATATGCAACACGGATTTCTTCTATATTATAGCTTAATTTATAAAATTCTTTTAAATCCTTTTCCTTCAATCTAGAAGGTAAATCATTTGCATACATTAATTGATGCTGTTGTAATTCAAGATTTTTCTTGAATTTTTTTAACTTGATAACGTGGTCTTTTGAAAAATCTTTATAAATCTTCACACAGAAATTAATAATATAGAAGGCTATTATTAAAACTATAAAATTTAGAAGCAGGTCAAAATTCTCAAGAGATATCTCAAATCCAAATAGTATAATTTTTCCAGTGTAATATTCCTGAGCCTCTCCAAAAAACATTCCCATAAATCCAAATAAGTATAAGGATTTTCTGATTTTAGCTTTTGTACCAAATTCAAAAATATCTTTCATTTATGACTTCTTCTAAACAAAGATATGTGTTTTATACGTAACCGTTATAAAATTATTATTGTCTTTTTCAACATCTTATTAACAATCAAGTTGATATGAATTCTTTTCATGAGTAGTAAAAATTCAAAAACATTCAGCCTAATCAATATGATAACGAAATGGTCAGCTTAAGTATATGATGGAAGGAGCGTGTATCAAGAACCTTAACGAAACATTATTATTGAATTAAAATTTCAGTCAATAAACATTCAAAATCCAGAATAAATATCAGCTAAACCTACAAGGAGGCCTACGACAACCTTCCTCGGGCAGGCAGTTACCTTGCAGGTTGATTCATTCAAAATTTAGAATTCAGAATTCAGAATTTAAAATAATAATAGAAATAACAATATTTACCCCAACCACCCTTCTCGATCCAGACTTCTATATTGTATCGCCTCACTGATGTGCATGCTGTCAATGTCTTCTGCCCCTTCCAGGTCGGCGATGGTACGGGAGACTTTAAGGATGCGGTCGTAAGCACGGGCAGAAAGGTTTAGGCGTTCCATAGCGGTTTTTAGCAGGTCTTTAGAAGATTCTTCGAGCGCGCAGTATTTCCTGATCTGCTTGACGTGCATCTGTGCGTTATAGTGCGTATTGCTTTCGCGAAAGCGTTCGGTTTGAATATCACGAGCACGAGCTACGCGCTTACGAATGGATTCGCTGTTTTCAGCCGGTCGCTCGTCTGAAAGTTTATCAAAAGGAACCGGAGTAACTTCAATGTGAATGTCTATACGATCCAGTAATGGCCCGGAAACCTTGCCCAGATAGCGCTGCATCTCCGCCGGACTGCTGACTACCGGCGCATCGGGATCGTTAAAATATCCTCCTGGACTGGGATTCATACTGGCGACCAGCATAAAACTGCTGGGATAAGTCACTGTAAAAC
>DRGP01000014.1 GCA_011050015.1 Leeuwenhoekiella sp.
AGCACCGTGCATAGAATGATACTGCTCTTCCCATTCTACCAGTTGTATAGTGGTAGAACCATCGCCGGTGGCTACAATTATGCGCTTCATTCTACAATTTTAACCCCGTCTGCGGTAAAACCCATACTGCGTTGCGGCGTGGTGATCGCGTCTATTGCGGCCTGATTTTTACCCGCATCTGCGGCCAGATGGCGCTGCTCTTCTACGCCTACTTCTGCAATAAAGGCCCGGCCGTGCACGGTTACTTCTTTATTTTCAATGTCCATGGGTACAAAAAAACCATAATCCTTAAAGCGTACCATCACCGGTTCTGTGTTTCCCACATCCACCTGCATCCAGCATCCTTTTTCCTTACAGACCGCCTGTACCGGTGCTTTAAAAGTGACATTAACGGTATCCCCCGGTTTTAAATTGCTGTAAATATCGCCCACTTGATCGGGGCTCAACGTTTTGACATTCATAAAATCTTCACCATACAAAGTTTCAGAATCTGTTTTGACGAGATTTGACGCTTGTACGTTGGCTTCCTTACTTTCCTTTTCTTTACACCCCAGCAGGAGGGTTGTAAACGCAAGTATTATAGCTGTTTTTTTCATGGTCGAAAATCTTTAAAATTGATCCAAGGCTTAAATTTAATCATTTCAGCAGTATGGAAGCTTGGAGAAAATGATAAATTTGCAGGCTATAAAGATGCACTCATGACTGAAACCATATCGATTACCCGTACAAAAAACTCTAAAATAAATGAGGTTGATTTTAAAAACCTCTCCTTTGGCACCGTTTTTTCAGACCACATGTTTATCTGTGACTATAAGAATGGCAGCTGGCAAACTCCAGAAATAGTCCCTTATGGCCCCATGGAAATGGATCCTGCTTCTAAGGTTTTTCATTACGGCCAGGCCGTTTTTGAGGGGATGAAAGCCTATAAGGACGAAAACGACAAGATCTGGATGTTTAGACCAGATCAAAACTTTGAACGTATCAATAAATCTTCTGAACGCCTGGCGATGCCGGCATTTCCCAAAGATTATTTTTTTGAGGGAATAAGCGAACTCCTAAAGCTTGAGAAAGACTGGATCAAAACCGGTATTGAGAACTCGCTGTACCTAAGACCTTTTGTGATCGCCACAGAAACCGGAGTCTCTGCTTCCCCATCTAATGCGTACCGCTTTATGATTATCTGTGCCCCCGCACAGGCTTATTATTCTGGTGAAGTACGTGTGCTTTTTGCAGACACCTACAGCCGCTCTGCCGATGGCGGTGTGGGCTTTGCAAAAGCGGCCGGAAACTACGCTGCCCAATTCTACCCTACCGAACTGGCCAAGCAAGAAGGGTACCAGCAAGTGGTTTGGACCGATGCAAATACACACGAATATCTGGAAGAAGCCGGTACGATGAACGTATTTTTTCGCGTAGGCGATACCCTCATCACCGCCCCCACTAGTGATCGTATTCTAGATGGTGTAACCCGTAAAAGTATCATTGAACTCGCCAAAAGCAAAGACATAAAAGTAGAAGTACGCCCGGTTAAGGTAAAAGATATCCTGGAAGCTGCCCGCAAGGGAGAACTAAAAGAAATTTTTGGTGCCGGTACCGCAGCAACCATAAATCCTATTGTAGGTTTTGGTTACAAAGGCGAAGATTTTGACCTGCCCAAACTGGAGGATTCCTATGCCACAAAACTGAAAAAAGAACTGAAAGAAATACAGGCCAATCTTGCCGAAGATCCTTTCGGCTGGCGCTATGAGGTTAAATAATTAAAACGTATTTTAAACATAAAACGGCTAATTCAGGTAAAAAATCGCCCAATTAGCCGTTTTTTTCATAGTATTTCTGAAAAATCGGGCTTGCTGTAATTGGGCCCTTTAAGCACTTTACCATCCGCCCTGTACATAGGTTTACCATCGCTGCCCAGTTTACTCATATTGCTGCGTTGTATCTCTTGAAAAACCGCCTCGATCTTATGTTGCATACCGTGTTCTATAAGGGTGCCGCAAAGTATATACAGCATATCCCCCAGCGCGTCTGCCACCTCATGCAAATCGCCATTTTGAGCGGCTTCAAGATACTCTTCATTTTCCTCTTTCATGAGGTCAAAACGCAGTTGGTGCTTGGCCGCATGGAGACTGGCCATCGGTTTTTCGGCGATGCCGAGATTAAAAGCTTTGTGAAATTGCAGTACAGAAGCGATCTCCTTTTTCATTGTATTTATGCTTTATAACGTAAATTTGACAAAAATACGTAGAAATGTTCAGCACCGGTCAATGGATCTTTGCCCTTTTTTTTATCATCGCTTTTATAATCCTTATTATCTACAGCTACAAGGGTGACAGGCGATTACATCAAAAATATTATAAGGGAAGTTTCTGGGTTTTAATCGGGTTTCTGGCTTTTATAGCCCTTCTATTTGCCATAAAAATCATCATAAACAAATAAAGAATGAACGGCCCCGGCTTCTCATTCACCGCAAAGGCCTTTCTATATCCACCTGAAACTGCTATTTTATTGCCTAAATCCCTTATATTAGCACAATAACCCTGTCATTATGAAAATAATCAAATACCTTTTTTTTCTTGTGCTCCTCGTATTTATAGGTGGAGCGCTCTATTTTGCAACAAAAGACGGTAGCTTTCAGATAGAAAAAAGCACACTCATTGAAGCGCCAGTCCCTGTTGTTTTTAAAAAGGTAAATGACTATAAAACATGGGAAAACTGGGGTCCTTGGAAAAAGAACGATAGTACCATGGTCTTCAATTATCCAGAAAAAACAAGTGGAGAAGGGGCCAGCTACGACTGGAACGGAAAAGACTGGGACGGTTCTATGAATACCACAGAAGTGATCCCTAATCAATCTATCAAACAGGAAATCAATTTCCAGACCCCAGCCGGTGATCGTTCTGCGCAAGTCTATTGGCGGTTTGAAAAAGTGGACGCCGGCACAAAAGTGACTTGGGGTATGCAGGGCGAGCACGGACTCGTAGACAAAGCATATTTCAGCATTTTTAATATAGATTTTGATACTGATACCCGCAAGATGTTTACCGAAGGCCTTGCCGGACTCCGTAAAAACGTAGAAAAAGAACTTCAGGTGTATAGCATCAATGTGGATGGGGTGACCCAATATGGCGGTGGTTTTTATATGTACAGCACCACAGCGACCTCAATAGAGGGGATAAGTCAAAAAGTGAACCAACTACTCCCTACGGTTTCTAACTATATGGAACAAAATAATATTACTAAAGCAGGTCGCCCCATGACCATTTACAACTCGTATGACAAAACAAGCAACACCGCTATTATTTCGGGTGCAATACCTACCACCACCCGAGTGATCGTGCCTGAAGATAGCAATGTGCTGTGTAATTTTATGCCGGCACAGACCGTCATAAAAACGACCCTAAAGGGCAATTATAAAAACCTCAACGAAGCGATCGAGCAGGGCATGCAGTATATAACAGATAACGGTTATAAAAAACCCAATGAGAAAGCCATATTTGCCATTTATATAAATGATCCTGAAGAAGTGCCCAACCCTGCGGAATGGCTTACCGAAATTTATATCCCCATAGGATCGCAGGAAGACACAGAATCTACTGAAATCCAACGGCAATGAGGCAAGTTTTACTCGTTTTTTTGGGTGGCGGCCTTGGGAGTATCATGCGTTTTGCGATAAGCAAATGGCTCAATAGCCCGAATACTGGCATTCCCTACGGAACTTTTCTGGCTAATATTTTAGGGAGCCTGTTCATAGGTTTTATCTTGGGCTGGGCGGTAAAGAACAACCATCTTAACTCCGGAATAGTGTTGCTATTTGCCACCGGTTTTTGTGGGGGGTTCACCACTTTTTCTACATTCGCTTATGAGAACCACGTACTTTTAAAAACAGGAGACCTGGCCAATTTTGCATTGTACACCTTCGCTAGTTTTGTAGTGGGTTTTGCTGCTGTATTTGGTGGAATGGCACTCTCAAAATTCGTTTAAAAAATGGTTTTTTTAAGCTGAAAACAAGCATTTTTCAACCTGATTTTAGGCAATTTTACACCCCAGATAAACAATGAGTATCCTTGCTTCCTGACTAAAAAACCTTGCCACATCACATGTCGTTTAGATATTGAAAGAACAACCTTCGTTCTGCACCTATAAAATCGATCAAAATACCCCAAAAAACACTAAAATCAGCTGAAAAATCAACTAGAATGAAGCGCATAATCACGGCGTACACACGCAGTTTTAAGGGTCTTTCGGCCGAAGTATGGTGGCTGGCACTCATCACTCTGGTGAATCGTGCCGGTGCCATGGTCATTCCCTTTCTTTCCCTGTATCTTACCGAAGCCTTATCCTTTAGCCTTGGGCAGGTGGGCTGGATCATGACCTGTTTTGGGCTGGGTTCTTTTTTTGGATCTTGGCTGGGCGGCAAACTTTCAGACCTCATTGGGTATTATAAAGTAATTCTTTACAGTTTAGTGGGCACCGCCATTGGTTTTTTAAGCTTGCAATATATTGATAGCTTTTGGGGGATTTGTGTGGGCTTTTTCTGCCTCATCGCGGTAGCCGACACTTCGCGGCCCGCATTTTTTGTGGCTCTGAGCGCATACAGCAAACCAGAAAATAAAACGCGTTCGCTCACCCTTATACGTTTGGCCATTAACCTTGGGTTTGCGGCTGGCCCGGCGCTGGGTGGACTCATTATTATCGGGCTGGAATATCACGGTTTATTTTGGGTAGATGCAATCACCTGCCTCGCGGCCGGTCTGGTGCTCATAAAAACCTTAAATCCCAAAAAGAGCCGGATTACGGATGTGGAAGAAAAACTGCAGCATCCGCTTGCACCCCATAAAGATCTCACGTACGTACTTTTTTTGATCGCCCTTGCACTCTTTGGGTTTGTGTTTGTACAGTATTTTTCGACCATGCCCTTGTATTACAGAGAAATCTATGGACTTAAAGAGCAGCAAATAGGCTTGCTTCTTGGTTTTAACGGACTGCTTATTTTCTTCTTGGAAATGCCACTTATCACCTTTATGGAAGCGAAAAAATGGTCGCAGGCCAGCAATGTGGTACTTGGTATTGTTTTTTTAGCCCTTAGTTTTCCGCTGTATGTATTTACAGATTGGGGCGGTATTCTTATTGTGGGGATGGCACTGGCAACGCTGGGCGAAATGATTGCTTTTCCATTTGGCAACGCTTTTGCGCTGCGTCGTTCTAAACTGGGGCGGCAAGGTGCGTATATGGGGCTGTACAGCATGTCATTTTCTCTGGCGCATATTTTTGGTCACAATTCAGGAATGCAACTTGTGGCGGCCACTGGTTATAATACGACCTGGCTCATTATGTTTGGCGTTTCTGTTTTGGCTTTTATAATGTTGTTCTATGTACGGAAACGCTTAAAAAAAGAGCCGCTTTTTAATGAGAAAAGAGAACAAATTATATAGAAAAAGAAAAAACCTGCGAGGGAACAGCGCTTCTTATAAGTTTAAACCAGCCGATCTGATTCAGAAAAGTGAATAGAAATGAAAAGATCTACAGGTTTTTCCACCCGGGTTAAAATTTCGATTTTCCCAGATATTTCCTGACCAATTCATTGAATTCTGGAGAGATATGCAGCACTTCGGTATCCGGTATTTCATATAAAGCTTCATAAGCTGTATACCCGTTTTTAAGTAGTTTTTCCAGATAGAAATAGGCGGTTTTATCATCATTGTCTCTCGCCGCCAGGCTGATGATATTTTTATACGCTTCATAATCCTTTGGGTTTATCACCGTCTTCAAAACATTAAAGAATATAGCCTGATCTGCATTAAAAACACCCGAATTCAAAGCGGCTTCATAGGCCTGAAGAACATTATTTACATAGCCTTTCATACGCTTTGCCACGCGCTGTTCATAAGGCTTGGCATCGTTTTTTGCAACGGAGTCAAACTCCCGCATCCGTTCATCCCAGTAGCCCAGGTTCTCAAAGTTTCCCGTCGCAATATCCTCATCCAGAAAATAACTCAAATCCTCTTTTAGAAAAAGTTCGTCTTCACTGTTTTGATTCACGGTACGCCGCTCCTGTCTGTAACCACGGTCTCTGCGCAAAGCCTGAATTTGTTCCCGCAGCGGACTTAATTTCATTTTTCCTCTGTATTTATCCTTGAGTGCATCTATAAAATCGTAAGCGATTAGATATTCTTTTTTTCGCATCAGCATTTCGGCCGTGGTAGAATCTTTTAAAAAAGACTGCCGCACCAGTGAATCGTTTAATTTTTCACCAGCCTGTTCCGCAACGCGAAAATACAGGGTACTGAACATTGAAGATAGATAATTAGATTGCGGCCATCCTTTTGAACCATCATACTGATACAAGGCATTATTACTGTTTTTATCAACTATTACATCAAAAATAGAGTTCATTTTATAATAGTTGACCGAGACATTCCCAACGAGACCCAGCACAATCTGTTTACTATTTTGCCCTGAAAGCCCATTTTTAAAGAAAACATCGTTTACAAGCAGTAAACCAGTAATTCCGTCGAGCACATAACTAAGCGCACTGGCTGTTGTGGCTCCCTGCTCTAGCCCGGCGGCATAGATATGGTTGTTATTCAATCGTATAGTGGCGGCCACGCGCTGTATCATGCTGGCTGCACGAGACACGTTAAATTCCAGATTATCGCTGAGTTTCCATTCATTGGCGGCGATAATAAAATCATCTGTAATCAGGTCTGAGGCAAAAAGTCGGCTAACGCGAATTCCACTTCCGTCAGGATCAAATATAAAAAGCATTTTATAGGAATTCTGAGGCTCAAAATCTTTGGGAACGTAAAGAGAAAAACGTTCTTTTATACTGTCGTTTATAACAATATGTTCATTTACAGCACCTTTAGTAAGCTTAAGGGCCTGGCCAAAAGTCAATGGGGAAATACCTAATAAAAATACCAGATTTGGTGCGTTCTATTCCGTTTTCCTTCAAATAGTTGAGTACACCCAGGCTTCGTTCATATTTTGCCTGAATACGCACTTCGCGGGTAAGTCGCTTTACCGTTTCCATATTGTGGGAAACCACTTCGGGTGCAACTTCTATCACTCGGTCTATATTGCGCTCATTGCCCTGAAAGTCGGGAATCAGGGTTTCCAGCGTGGTTTCAGTATTCATCCGGCGGATGGCTTTAACGGTCTCTGCCCACATGATAGATCCCATATCCTTCAGGTCATCACGATCTACAGAGG
>DRGP01000015.1 GCA_011050015.1 Leeuwenhoekiella sp.
GGGCAGCAGTGAGGGTATAGCGTTGCGGAGTCATAATGGGAATAAAATTTTAAGCGGCAAAGATACTATTTATAGAGGGGAATCTATTTTTACGACATGAAGACTTTTTGATGTAGGACGTAAGACTGTTTTTTTGGATTTTCCCAACATTTCCGAAGTTTAAAACTTTGGAAATGTTCAATGACCTTCCAGATATTTAGACGTAAGACTTAAGACTCTTTTTTGCAAGTCCTAAGTCATTTCGTCCTACATCCTACGTCTATTTTCTTCTGAAAATCATCCGAAATTACCCCAAAATGGCTACTTTCCTTCAAATAATGACAAAAATATGATCACGCCCCCGTATTTAAAAGCCGGTGATAAAGTCGGTATACTCAGCACCGCCAGAAAAGTAGATGCAGCCGACTTAAAAAATGCCCTTGAACTGCTCAAAAATTGGGGGCTTGAGGCGGTTCTTGGCTCGAGTATTGGTGCTGAACAAGATCAATACGCGGGCAGTGATAGCCTGCGCCGTGATGATCTGCAGCTTATGCTGAATGATACGTCTATCAAAGCGATCTGGTGTGCCAAAGGCGGTTATGGCACAGTACGCATTATTGACGATCTTGATTTTTATAAATTCGTAAAATACCCCAAATGGATCGTGGGCTACAGCGATGTGACGGTATTGCACAGCCACCTCAATAAAATGGGCTTTGAAACGCTGCACGCCGCGATGTGCAAAGGGATTGAAGACAATTCCGCTTTCGCGAAAAAAAGCTTGCAGGATGCGCTTTTCGGTAAAACCATTCATTATAACGTGGATAAACATTACTTAAGCCGAATAGGGGTCGGCGCCGGCGAAATGGCGGGCGGTAATATCTCGATTTTGTATTCGCTCTGCGGAAGTCCTTCTGCAATCACAACTGACGGAAAAATCCTTTTTATTGAAGATCTGGATGAATATTTATACCATGTAGATCGCATGATGATGAACTTAAAACGTAATGGTTTACTGAAAAACCTTACGGGGCTTGTCGTGGGCGGACTTACAAAAATGCACGACAACAGCGTTCCCTTTGGAAAAAATGCCAAAGAAATCGTGCTCGACGCGGTCGCGGAATACGATTATCCGGTCTGTTTTGATTTCCCGGCCGGGCATCTGGATGATAACCGTGCTCTGATTTTAGGTCGAAAAGCAACGCTGGAGGTTACAGAAAGCGGTGTAAAGTTGAATTTTGCTGAAAGTTAACACCTTGCAGGTCGGTGGAAAAAACCAAAAATTATGAATCACAACGAACTCGGAAAATGGGGAGAAACTTTTGCCGTGGAATATTTGGCCAAAAAAGGCTATGAAATCCTAGAGCGTAACTGGTTTTTCGCCAAAGCGGAAATCGATATAATCGCTCAAAAAGGCGAAATATTGGTTATTTGTGAGGTAAAAACACGCAATTCAGACTTTTTTGGCGATCCACAGGACTTTGTAACTTCAGGCAAAATCAAATTGCTGGTCAAAGCCGCCAACGAATACATCATTTCCAACGATCTTGATGTAGAAGCGCGTTTTGATATTATTGCGGTTCTAAAGAATAAAAAACAGGAAAAACTGGAGCATTTTGAAGATGCTTTTTATCATTTTTAGCTGAAACCGAGCAGAAGACCTTACGGGTTTTAAAAACCTATGAGGTCTTGGATTTTCAATAGTTAGTATTCTCCTCCTTCGGTTTGCATCCAACGACCCGAGGGAGAGGAATTCATCAAGGGGGAGTGATTCATTCCGCGCTTTCAGCCACTTCTTGCACTTTTCTTAAAGGCGCAAGCACTTTTAGCGCTTTATCTACCGAAGTAATTCCGGGAACGCTGAGTAACAATCGTAAACCACTTCGTGTTTTCTTTTCTTTAAGGATGACTTTGTGGGAGTATGTTTGTACAAATTGTAGCACGCGAGAAAAACCCGGACTTTGGTAAAAAGCTGACTGCTGGTCGGCGATAAAAAAGCCCAGTAGTTTGCCTTTTTTCATGGTGATCTTTTCAATGCCAGAAGCGGTGGCGATCCACTTGATGCGCACTGAGTTGAGCAAATCTTCTGCTTGTGGTGGCAATTCACCAAAACGATCAATCAATTTTGCCTGAAAATCGGCCAATTCTTCATCGTTTTTAAGGTCGTTAAGTTCGGTATATAATTTTAAGCGTTCTGAAATGTTATTGATGTAATCATCAGGGAATAGCAGCGAGAAATCAGTATCGATGACCATATCTTTAACATATTCTTTATCGTCAGCGTTGTTTTCTTTTTCATACAGATCAGCAAACTCGTGCTCTTTGAGTTCGTCAATGGCTTCGTTGAGAATTTTTTGATACGTGTCAAAGCCAATTTCGTTGATGAAACCACTTTGTTCACCGCCCAGCAAATCACCGGCACCACGTATTTCAAGATCTTTCATCGCAATATTAAACCCACTTCCCAGACTAGAAAATTGTTCCAGCGCGGTCATTCGCTTACGCGCTTCATCGGTCATTGCCGAAAGTGGCGGCGTGATGAAATAACAGAACGCCTTCTTATTACTTCGGCCTACGCGCCCACGCATCTGGTGCAGATCTGACAGGCCAAAATTATTGGCATTGTTGACAAAAATCGTGTTGGCATTGGGAACATCGAGTCCGCTTTCCACGATCGTGGTAGAAACGAGTACGTCAAATTCACCGTTCATAAATTTGAGCATGAGTGTTTCCAGTTTTTTCCCTTCCATCTGGCCGTGACCCACGCCTATTTTAGCATCGGGAACGAGCCGCTGGATCATGCCAGCAACTTCCTTAATATTCTCAATGCGGTTATGGATAAAGAATACCTGCCCACCACGCTGAATTTCATAAGAAACCGCATCACGAATGGTTTCTTCGGTAAACCTGACCACGTGCGTTTCAATAGGGTACCGGTTAGGCGGGGCGGTGGTGATCGTGCTCAGATCGCGCGCTGCCATAAGGCTGAACTGCAACGTACGCGGTATGGGCGTCGCGGTTAGCGTGAGTGTATCTACATTCTCGCTAATGGTTTTGAGTTTGTCTTTTACGGCTACGCCAAATTTTTGTTCTTCATCGACCACGAGCAGACCGAGATCCTTAAATTTCACCTTTTTATTGGTAAGCTGGTGGGTTCCAATGATGATATCCACTT
This sequence comes from Leeuwenhoekiella sp., assembly GCA_011050015.1. GTDB lineage: Bacteria > Bacteroidota > Bacteroidia > Flavobacteriales > Flavobacteriaceae > Leeuwenhoekiella. The sequence continues at coordinate 3,155 of DRGP01000015.1, forward strand.
TTCCGGATTCAAGATCGGCCAGGGTCTCTCGCTTTTCTTTCGCGGTGCGAAAACGGTTCAAATAATCCACCCGAATAGGGAAATCCTTTAAGCGCTCTTCAAAAGTCTGGTGGTGCTGAAAGGCCAGGATTGTGGTAGGAACAAGTATAGCGACCTGTTTCCCATTATCTACCGCTTTAAAGGCCGCCCGAATAGCTACTTCAGTCTTTCCAAAACCCACATCACCGCAAATAAGCCGATCCATGGGGCGCTCACTTTCCATATCCACTTTTATCGCTTCGGTGGCACTGCTCTGGTCTGGCGTGTCTTCGTAGATAAAACTTGCTTCAAGTTCGTGTTGTAAATGCGTGTCTGGACCAAAGGCATGCCCCTTTTGCAACTTGCGTTTTGCGTAGAGTTTGATCAGGTTAAAAGCGATATCCTTAACCTTAGTCTTGGTCTTTTGCTTGAGTTTTTTCCAGGCGTTGCTGCCCAGTTTATAGATTTGTGGTGGTTTGCCGTCTTTGCCGTTAAACTTTGTGATTTTATGCAGCGAGTGAATGCTTAGATACAGAATATCTCGCTCGCCATAAATCAGCTTGATGGCCTCTTGTTTTTTGCCTTCAACATCTATTTTCTGGAGCCCACCGAATTTCCCGATACCGTGATCAATGTGTGTGACATAATCGCCCACTTGTAGGCTCGTGAGTTCCTTGAGTGTTATGGCCTGCTTTTTAGCATAACCATCTTTAAGGTTAAATTTATGGTAGCGCTCAAAAATCTGGTGATCAGTATAGCAGGCAATTTTAAGATCGTCGTCAATAAAACCCTGATACAGTGGTAAAATTACCGTTTCATATTGTGTTACCTGCTGCTGGGAGTCGTCAAAAATATCGTGAAAACGCTTGGCCTGTTGCTCGCTTACGCAAAAAATATAGTTGCGGTAACCGTTTTCGGCGTTTTCGTTAAGGTTTTCAATAAGCAGGTCAAATTGCTTGTTGAAAGATGGCTGCGGCTGCTGATTGAAAGTAATTTCTGGTGTAGCCGAAGTGCTGTTCAGGTTTACAGTAGAATTCTCTAATTCTACAAGCGTAAAATCGAGCAACTGCCGGGTAATATGCTTGGAGTCGCAGAATAATTCTTCCGGGCTGTTGCGCTTTATTTCCTGCGATAACTTGGCAAAGGCCTCTTTCGCTTTCGCGAAATTAGTATCGATGCGTGTTGCCAATTGTTCCAGGCTTTGTGTGAAAACCAGGGTATCTTCAGAAATATAATTGAGAAAGCTCTCACGGGTTTCCTGAATGTGCTTGTCCTCCACATTGGGCATCACCGAAATCTTCTTTTGCTGCCCGGTAGAAAGTTGTGTTTCTACATCAAAGGTACGGATGCTGTCCACCTCGTCGCCAAAAAATTCGATGCGGTATGGTTCATCATGCGAGAAAGAAAATACGTCAATAATCCCTCCACGCACTGAAAATTCGCCCGGTTCGGTCACAAAATCTACTCGTTTGAATTTATATTCAAAGAGCATTTCGTTGACAAAATCTAGCGATAATTTATCGTTTACGGTAACTTTTAGCGTGCTTTTGTCCAGTTCTTTTCGGGTGACTACCTGCTCAAAAAGCGCATCGGGATAGGTGACGATAAGCGCTGGTTTTTTACGCGAATTGATGCGGTTGAGCACCTCTGCGCGTAGTAGCACATTGGCGTTATCGGTTTCCTCAATTTGGTACGGGCGGCGGTAGCTACCAGGGTAAAAAAGCACGTTTTCCTTCTGTTTTTTACCTGAATTGACCAGATTTTCCAAGTCATTGAGGTAATACGCAGCTTCTTCTTTATCGGTCAAAATGACCAAAAAAGGGCGTTTTTGTTCCTTAAAACTCTCGGCGAGCACAAATGAAAGCGACGAACCTATGAGACCGTGGACGGCCAGCCTATTTTGCGGCTTGGCAATGGCGGTCTGCAGATCCTGCATTTGCGGGAGCTGTGCGAAGTGTTGATCTATTTTGGTGTTACCCATGTGGCTGCAAAGATAAAGCGAAAGTCTAAATTAGGAAACCCATTTTTTGTTAAGGGATGTGAAAATGGTTAATAAGGCCCACCACCACTTTTTTTATCATTTCACTAACACCCTTGCCCGATTCGCTTGACTATTTTTATGAAAGTATAAAAAATCTGCAGGAAAAAATTATGAAAAAATTAAATAATAACCAACTCGCATTTTTCTTAGCGCGGATTACGATAGGGATAAATCTGTTCATTCATGGCCTAATTCGCATTCCCAAACTTTCTGGTTTTGTTGAGCATCTTGTTACGGGATTTCAAGGAACGTATTTACCCGAATTTTTAGTTTCGGGTTTTGCGTACGTACTCCCGTTTATTGAGTTTATTATTGGTTTAGCGCTGATTTTAGGCTTAAAAACCCGATTTTTTGCCGCTGCGGGGGCTATTTTGATCGCGGTGCTAATTTTTGGATCTGGCGTCAAGGAAGACTGGCCGGGCGTGGGGTCACAAATGATCTATGCCCTTTTCTTTTTTATACTTATCAAAAATTTAGAACATAACGCGCTTGCCTTAGATAGCAAGCCACGAAAAACAATTAATGGATTTACAACTCAAAAATAAACGGGTCTTTATTTCTGGCTCTACCAAAGGAATAGGAAAAGCAATTGCAAAAACACTCGCAGAAGAGGGCGCAGAAGTAATTATTAACGGAAGGACACAAAAATCGGTCGATAAAGCGCTAGAATTGCTTAAAAATGAAGTAAAATCGGCTAAAATAAGTGGGTTTCCATGCGATTTTAGCGATGCGGAAGCGATTTCCACCCTCATAAATAAACTGGGAGAAATAGATATTCTTATCAATAACGTAGGCGTTTTTGGTGAGACCGATTTTATGGATATCCCCGACTCCGAATGGCAACGGTTTTACGATGTAAACGTAATGAGCGGTGTGCGGCTTTCCCGTGCTTTTCTGCCTAAAATGCTTAAAAAAGATTGGGGACGCATCATTTTTATAAGCAGCGAGAGTGCGGTGAACATTCCTGTAGAGATGGTTCATTATGGCATGACCAAAACTGCCCAGTTAGCAATATCCAGAGGTCTGGCCGAAATCACAAAAGGTACCAATGTGACCGTAAACAGCGTGTTGCCTGGACCCACATTTTCAGAAGGAGTTCAAGAAATGACGGGTCTTGATGAAGGCGGCGATCGCAAAAAAGTGGAGCAAGAATTCTTTAACAAAGCCCGCCCCACATCATTGATTCAGCGCTTTGCCGAAACCCAGGAAGTTGCTAATATGGTGGCCTATGTGTCCAGCCCTTTATCTTCTGCTACAAATGGTGCTTCCCTTCGGGTTGATGGAGGTGTGGTGAAGACGATTTATTAGTGAAACTCGCCTTTTAACTAACGATGCGTCAACCTAAACTTGTTTCAGGCTCTCATGATATCGCTAACTAATTCTAGTGAGATTCCGAAATAAATTCAGAAAAAAGAAGATCGTAACTTGAAATAAGAATAATAATAGAGAATAGAAATAAATTTATGGCAATTGAAGAATATGATGTTTTTGTAATAGGAACCGGCACCGCTGGCAAGAAAGTGGCCGATGCCGCCGTGGAAGCGGGGATGCGCGTCGCCATTGCCGATAACCGCGAGTATGGCGGTACCTGCGCAAACCGGGGCTGCGATCCCAAAAAAGTGCTTGTAGGCATTACCGAAACATTGGAGCGTGCACACGATCTTCATGGTAAAGGAATCTGTGATATGCCAAAAATAGACTGGAAGGACCTCATGGCCTTTAAGGAAACTTTTGTGGATGCTGTGCCCTTTGCCACAGAACGGGATTTGAAAAAATCGGGTATAAAAATGTACCACCAGTCCCCTGTGTTTTTAGATGAAAACACACTTAGCGTTGAAGGGAAAACCGTCAAGGCCAAGAAGATCGTCATCGCTACGGGAAATATCCCAATGGAACTTAAAATTCCCGGGAATCAGCATGCCTTGATCAGTGATGATTTTCTCAATCTCCCCGAACTTCCGGGAAGTATGGTGTTTATAGGTGCCGGTTACATAGGGATGGAATTTGCCCATATCGCAGCCCGCTGTGGCGTAAAAGTGACCGTGATTGAAGTTTCTGATCAGATTTTATCCAATTTTGATACGAAATTGGCCAGTTATCTTCAGGAAAATTCAGAAGGGATCGGCATCAAATTTTTATTGAATGCCAAAGTGAACGAAATAGAAAAACTGCGTAAAAACTTCCGCGTAAGCGCAGATCAAGACGGCAAAGAGGTAGAAGTTAAAGCAGAAATGGTCTTTAATACCGCCGGCCGTGTTCCTGCCATAGCAGCACTTGATCTGGAAAAGGGAAATGTTGCTTTCGGAAAAAAAGGTATTGCTGTAAATAAATTTTTGCAGAGCACCACAAATCCTGATGTTTATGCCTGTGGCGATGTTTCAGACAGTGGCAGTCTCCCTCTTACGCCATTTTCTTCGCAAGAGGGGCGTGTAGTTGCTAAAAATATCACCAAGGGCAACCATATGGAATTGACCATACCGCCCACGCCTTCCGTTGTTTTTACACAGCCTCAAATGGCTTCTGTGGGATTCAATGAAAAGGAAGCTCGCGAAAAAGGTTATGATGTGATTGTTAAGGAACAAAATGTGCCAGATTGGTACAATTCTAAACGCATGAACCAAAATTGTTATGCCTTTAAAACCCTGGTCGATAAAAAGACTGATCTTATTCTGGGCGCGCACCTTCTGGGATGGGATGCAGGAGAGACCATAAACCTTTTTGTTCTCGCGATGTGCGGTAAACTCGATACGCATACCTTAAAAGGAATGGTATTTACCTATCCCACTTGGGGAAGCGACATTAAAGCCATGATTTAAAAAGTAAACTAAGGCTATCGCGAAATTAAAAGTTGGGCAATGTACTTTAAGAAAAGAAAATGTACGCTCTTCTATTTTTTCATTTCCAGCCGCCGTTTCAATTTTTCCATAGGATTGGTTGCACGGTTTTTATAGCCGTGAATTCCCGCCGCAATGACTAAGATGATGGCACCACAAAGCGCATAATAGGCAATCGCATTATAAATATCGTGATGCCGAATAAATATGGCGAAGAGTGCCCAGGCACCCACCATTGCAAACTCACGCATGTTGCGTAGGTTGATCATGAGCACATTGATAAATACGGCAACCGTGATCAAAACCATCGTCCATACAATCTGATTGAGCGTACTCCCTTTGAGATCCCATTTGGTTAGGAAAGCCGAAATATTGGCAATTGTAGCCACGGCGATCCATCCTGAATAGATACAAATGGGCCACCATACAAAAGCAATCGTGGCGATGGGTGCATCCCAGCGTTCCATATTGGTACGCACGACCACCTGCAGCAAGCTGAACAGAATACACAGCATGATCAGCACTGAAAGTCCAATGTAATCATAAGTAAACGCTATTACCCAAAACACATTAAGCAAGTTTGCTGCTGCAAACCAGTATCCAGTATGTATGATAAATGGTGATTTCCTGTCGCTGAAAAAAGCGCGTCGTATCTGAAAAATGCTATAGGCTACAAGTCCTAAAAAAATAAGTCCCCAAATTGCAAAAGCATAAGGTGCCGGGGTAAATAAATTGTTATAACGCGCGCTCATTTCCCCAATTGTGGTATCATTCCACCGAAAGGCTTGCGAAGTATAATTTACCGCAATAACAACGATGACCGATAGCAGATTAATGACAGCAAGTTTCTTTTTCATCTTTTTTCTTTAAAAGTACAGCACTTTTGGGCATTTAAAAAATGGTGTTTTGGGCAGAAAAATCACTTAAATTTTTAATTAAAAATCGGTGTAAAAGGGTCAAAATCCAAAATTCTCAAGTCCATCAGCGAAGCGGTCTTAAGTCTTTTATCATTTGATATCAATATACCTTAATAACTTCATTCTTAGTAATAGCAAAAACTGCGTCTCCAGGCTCGGGTTTGAGGTAATAATTACCTGTAAACGTGCCAAAAGCAGGTAAAATAAGCTGATTTTCAGATTTAAAAAAGCAAGAGAGTTTCAAGGTTTGTTTTCCCATCCCACTTAAACGAATTCCGGGATGAATGTGCCCTGAAAAGTTGAAGAAGCCATCGCGCTCCGTAGGATGATGGGTCAATAAAAACTCGCCTATAACAAGTTCTGAATAGATTTTCATTCCTACGGTTTCATAATGAAATGGGGAAATGATATCGTGGTTACCGGCTACCAATATGAATTTCTCGCTACGCGTATGAATCCATTTCTCAAAAAGTAGCCATTCCTTATTAAAAGAACTATGGAAAAGATCACCTAAAAAGCAGATGGTTTTTGGATTGAAATCTTCGACCACCCGGCTAAGCGTATCAAAATTAGAAGTAACCGCCCGTTGCGGTACGGCGCTCCCAAATTTCCGGAAATGGGAAACCTTACCCAGATGCACATCTGCGATAAGCAACATATTTTTTTCTTCCCAAAAAATAACACCGCAGGGATGCAGTAAAAATGTATTGTTGAGAATGAAAATTTCTTGATTCATAGCACTGCAAATTTGTGATTTTTTGTCCGGAAATCCACAATAATTGCCGGTCGTCATCTCGACAGAACCACTTTTTCAGCGGTGACGAGAGATCACATCCTGATTCCAGCATTTCAGTTTTTCATCACCCTAAAATTTCCCACTTTGGGGGTTAGGGTATTAAACCTTATCCAGATACCGGAGCATATTTTTGATGCGGTCTTCCAGTTTTTCACTGGTTAATTTTTCGCGCAAACGGTCTGTAATGATGGGGAAAGAAAACGGAGTTGCTTTTTTGCAGTGTTTGACAACAATGCTTTGAGAAGCAATACGTTCCAGGGCCAAGCGCAAACGGCCCTCTTCCAGCTGGTGCTCAAACGTCTCCCGGTAGGCTTGTAAATACAAGAGATTATCGGGTTCATAGTCTCTAAAAACCTCAAAAAGCAGCTGAGAATTGCCCTGTAAATGCTTGTTTTTGACCATTTTTCCGGGATAACCGGTAAAAACCATCCCCGAAATCACTGCCACATCACGAAATTTCCGCCGGGCCATTTCGGTTGAATTAAGGCTGTTTTGTAAATCTTCCAGAAGATATTCTGAAGTAAATAAATTATTATCGAGCACCTGCTGCATATCAATTTCCTGATCGGAAAGAATCTCAAACCCGTAGTCGTTAAAGGCTAGCGAAAAAGAAATGGGCGAAAGCAAACTGATACGATAAGCTAATAAACTGCCCAGCGCCTCGTGAACAAAGCGTCCTTCAAAGGGATAAAAAATATGATGAAAACCTTCCCGACTTTTGAACATTTCGATCAAAAATTGATCCGCATTTGGGATGATCGATTCCAGTTTTTGACGCTCAAAAATATGGGAGAGCGCCTGTAGTTCACGCGTCTGCTTTTCTAATGGTTCATTGGCCGAATAAAGCTCCTGGCGTAACAGTTCGCTCATTTGCGCCGAAAGCGTCATGCGGCCACCCATCCAACTTACCACCCGAGCTTGTTTTTTGGTTTTTGCTTTTTTAACCAAAACTTGCATGCCTTTGATACGGTAGAGTTCCAGGTTTCTACCGGCAAAGGTAAATACATCCCCAGGTTTCAACTTTGAAATAAACCACTCTTCCAGCGTGCCGATATATCCACCTTTTAAATATTTTACGGCAAGGGTTGCATCGCCCACAATCGTGCCAATTTGCAAGCGATGGCGCATGGCAAACCCGCGGTTGTTGATCTTGAATTTCCCATCCTCTTCGATTTCAATTTTTTTGTACTCATCGTAGGTTTGCAACGACTGACTGCCTTTGGTCACAAAATTGAGAATCCACCGCCACTGGTCTTCACTAATGGCCTGAAAACAAAAAGTGGATTTTATTTCCGGCCAAATCTCCTTGGGGTAAAAACCGTCAGAAACCGAGAGCGTGGCGAGATATTGCACCAGCACATCAAAGCTCAACAGATACGGAATGCGGTCTTCTACCACCTGATGTTTTACGGCTTTGCCCAGCGCCGAAGCCTCGATGAGTTCAATGGCATGGGTGGGTAAAAAATGGATCACGCTGGTTTTTCCCGGCTGGTGACCGCTACGACCGGCACGCTGTAAAAAGCGAGCCACACCTTTGGGCCCGCCTATTTGAATAATTGTTTCCACCGGGGCAAAATCCACTCCCAGATCCAAACTCGAAGTGCAGATTACGGCTTTTAGACTTTCATTGCGAATGGCATCTTCCACCCAGAGTCGCGTCTCTTTATTGATGCTGCCGTGGTGCATTGCTACTTCACCGGCAAATTCGGGGTATTTTGCCATTAATTTCTGAAACCAGAGTTCGCACTGCGCCCGCGTATTGGTGAACAACAAAGTTGATTTACTGGCATGCAATATGGGGACGACCTCGTCAATAAGATGCAGACCCATGTGCCCGCGCCACGGAAAGGTTTCCATGGTTTCGGGAATAATACTTTCTACCCTGTATTTTTTGTTGAGGTCCGCCTTGATCAATACTGAATTTTTCAACGCCGGGGATTCTGGTCCCAAAAGCACATCCCGCGCCTGATCCAAGTTGCCAATAGTGGCTGAAATCCCCCAAATCCGTAACTTCGGTGCAATGGTTTTTAGTCGCGAAAGCGCGAGCTCAATCTGCACACCGCGCTTGGTGCCCAGCAATTCGTGCCACTCATCAATTACAATTGCCGAACAATCCTTAAACGTCTTGTCATAATTTTTTGATGAAAGCAGTAAGTGCAGACTTTCGGGCGTGGTAATGAGCAGATCGGGCATTGTTTTCTTTTGCTTCGCACGTTCTTTAAGGGAAGTATCGCCCGTGCGTATGCCCACTTCGAACTGCGTGCCCAGATCATCAGCAAATCGTTGCGTGGCTTGTGCGATTTCCACTGAAAGGGCACGCAACGGCGTAATCCAAATTGCTTTTAAACCTTTTTTGTGCTTGGTCTTATACTCTGAGTTGTTTTTGATGTAATCTAGCACGATCGGGATCCATAGTGCGTAGGTTTTTCCGCTTCCTGTGGGCGCGTTCAGGAGTCCGTTTTTACCATTTAGAAAAGCTTTCCACGTGTCTTTTTGGAAAGGAAAAGCCTTCCAGGATTGGGTTTTGAACCACTGAATAGCGGGCGAAATCAGTTGATTTTGGGTCATTTTTTGGTTGAAAATACGGTATTGTGA
>DRGP01000016.1 GCA_011050015.1 Leeuwenhoekiella sp.
ATATAAAAGAATATCGCGATAGAGGCCAGAATAGGAAACAGACTCACGTGATCCCCATAAAATGGAATTTTAAACGGCAACTGGGCAACCTTATCATAACTGGAAAGGTCATCTGCCCATAAAAAGCTTTTTTGACGCAGGTCAAAAGCACTCGGGAAAAAGGTGAAAAGTGCGTAGAAAACGGGAATTTGCAAAATACCAGGGAGGCAGCCTTTTAAGGGACTGGCCCCTGCAGTGCTTTGCAATTTCATGGTTTCCTGCTGAATTTTCATCTGGTTGCCTTCATATTTCTGCTTGATCTCATCAAGTTCGGGCTTCAGCACTTTCATTTTTGCCTGCGAGACATACTGTTTGTACTGCACCGGAGAGAGCGCCAGTTTTATTAAAATGGTAAGGGCGATAATTGCAAAACCAGCGGGTAAAAAGCTAATCAAAAAGCCAAATATAGGAATAACCACATATTTATTGATCCACCCAAAAATACCCCAGCCCAACGGCATGGCTTCGTCAATACCACGCTCGTAGTTGTTTAAAATTGTATAATCTGTAGGGCCATAAAATAAATTCATGGCGTAGTTCAATTCGCCATTTTTAGGCGCCAATTTCATGTTTGCCGCGTAATGCTTTGTAAAGACCGTATCGACATCCTCGTTTTCAATAAGATTTTTTGAAGTAAATTTTACTTCTTCAAAAGGAGTGTCTGTAAGCAGCATAGAACTGAAGAAATGCTGTCTGTAATTAAACCAGTTCACATCTTTTTCCACTTCGGTATCCTCACCTGTAGCACCTAACTTATCAGTACTGCCATCTTCATATTCATAGACTAGCCGTGAGTATCTATTCTCATAACTAATGCTTTTTGCCTTGCGGTATCCGGTAAGTTCATAATCCAGATTCATGGGCGCTGAACTGTTTACCACATTTTGAAGTCCAACGGTTTTTATCCCGAAATTCATCATATAATCCTTCGGCTTCAGCTCATAACGGTATTCCAGATATTGGTCTGGCCCCACTTTTAGGCGCATTGTCAACACTTGATTTTGGCCGTTTTTTGACAATTTTGGCTCAAAATAAAGGTTTTCTGTATTGAGATTGCGGTTATCTGTAGTACTAAAACTCAGGTTGAAACTCGCATTGTCATCCTTAATGAGATAAACAGGAAGCGAGTCATACGTTTTATAAGCCTTTAACCGCGCTTCAGTAATAAACCCTCCTTTATTGCTCACTTTTAACTCTACCAGCTCATTGCTGATTGTAGTCGTTCCACCCTGAGCAGATGGCAAGGTTGCAGAATAGCCAAAACTGCCCAACTTTTCGCGGATACGTGCCTGCCCCACAGAATCCTGAGGTGACACATACTCCTCCTCTTCTTCTTGGGGAGTGCTGGCAACGGCTTCTTGCGCTTCTTTCTTTTCTGCGGCAGCATCTACCTGTTCCTGCTTCGCTTTCTCTGCATCAAGCTCTTCCTGTGTAGGCTGATTCTGATAGAGCATAAAAAGTAAGATGGCTCCTATGAGCACAAAACCCAGAATAGATTTTAAGTCTAATTTTTTTTCTTCCATAGTACGTGCAGTAAAACTGCTTTATATTAATTGATCGTAATACCTCTAAAAAGGTTCAGAAACGGTTTGTTTTGATATTTTTTTAAGATTTAACAAGAACATACCCAATCTTTATTGGGATGCCACATTGTCTGCCCCCTTGGACTGGCTATATTTTACCGCGGCCTGTACAAAAGCTACAAATAAAGGATGCGGGCTGGCCACGGTACTTTTATATTCCGGGTGATATTGCACGCCCACAAACCAAGGATGTCCTGGTAACTCAATTATTTCGGCCAGGTCTGTTTCTGGGTTGGTGCCCGTGATGCGCATGCCGGCATCTTCCAGTTGTTTTTTATACGCGTTGTTGAATTCGTAGCGGTGTCTATGACGCTCACTGATTTGTGTTGATCCATATACTTGAGCCACGATAGAATCTTCTGCAAGGTTGCAGTCCCACGAGCCCAGCCGCATGGTACCGCCCTTGTGGGTAATATCCTTTTGGTCTGCCATAAGGTCTATCACCGGCACTTCCGTATCGGCCTGCATTTCGGTAGAGTTTGCTTTGTGAAGCTTTACCACATTGCGTGCATATTCTATAACCGCCATCTGCATGCCCAGGCAAATACCCAGAAAAGGGATTTCATGTTCACGCGCATATTGCACTGCCCTGATTTTCCCTTCTATACCCCGCTCGCCAAAACCGGGAGCGACCAGGAGACCGTCCATTTTTGAAACTTTGTTGTCTATGACTTTTTGACTTATAAATTCGCTATGTATGGGTTCTACGCGTACACGCACTTCATTTTCTGCGCCAGCGTGAATAAATGCCTCAAGAATAGATTTATAAGAATCCTGAAGTTCTACATATTTACCTATAAGACCAATACGCACCTCTGCTTTAGGGTTTTTATGACGGCGCAAAAATTCGTTCCAGCGGGTAAGTACGGGTTCCGTTCCTTCAGAAAGCTTTAATTTCTGAAGGGTGATCGTGTCAAGGCCTTCTTCTAGCATCATATTAGGCACATCATAAATGGTAGACGCATCTATAGATTGTATGACTGCCTCTTTCCGCACATTACAAAAAAGAGCCAGTTTTTCACGCAAATCGTCATTGAGATCATGCTCTGTGCGACATACCAGAATATCTGCTTTTATACCGCTTTCCATGAGGGTTTTTACACTGTGTTGGGTAGGTTTTGTCTTGAGTTCACCGGCAGCAGAAAGAAATGGAATCAATGTTAAATGAATCACGAGGGCATTGTCATCACCAAGTTCCCATTTTAATTGCCGTACTGCTTCTATATAAGGCAATGACTCAATATCACCTACGGTGCCCCCTATTTCTGTAAGTATAATGTCATAATCACCACTGTTGCCCAGTATCTGTATGCGGTCTTTGATCTCATTGGTAATATGGGGGACGACCTGTACTGTTTTTCCCAAAAACTCACCACGTCGCTCTTTTTCTATTACGCTTTGGTAAATACGCCCGGTGGTCACATTATTTGCCTGAGAGGTTTTTACATTGAGAAAACGCTCGTAGTGCCCCAGGTCAAGGTCTGTCTCTGCGCCATCATCGGTCACATAACATTCGCCATGTTCATAGGGATTGAGTGTGCCGGGATCTACATTGATATAAGGATCTAGCTTCTGTATGGTCACCCGGTAGCCACGGGCCTGTAACAATTTAGCCAGTGAAGCCGCGATAATGCCTTTACCCAATGATGAAGAGACCCCGCCCGTAACGAAGATGTATTTTGTGTCTGCCATGTGAACTCTAGAATGAATGCGCTCTTGCCCAAATGCAATTTTTAAGGCGCGTTTACGGGGCGCAAAGTTAGGGATTAATCTGCGAACCGTTTTAGAGAATTTTAAGAATGTTTGGCCGAACGGTTTTTTGAAGTGGGTGCCGGAAAATTATTCTTGATTTTATAAATAAGTTCCTCTAGCCCATTTAGTTTGATCTCATACATTTCCTGCATGAGCCGGCCCAGTTTACCTTCGGGGAAGCCTTTTTGCTTAAACCACACATAATAATATTCAGGAATCGCCACCAGGTAGCTGCCTTTGTACTTACCAAAAGGCATTTTATAATGCGCAAGCTCTATGAGTTTTTCCTGATCCAAAGGTTAAAAATTGAGTGTTGAAGTTTGAAAATTAACCATAAACTGCCTATTTCATTCTAAAAACGTTCTTTTTATCCCATTTTTTAACCAAAAATGCCACTTTTAAAGACAATACAATGACTTGAAAATTGACATGTATTGGTCAGGAGGAAGAATTTTAATATCCTTCGTTCTGGGTCAAATTGGGATTTAACCTACGTTCATCGGCAGGTATGGGCCATAAATACTGCCTTGCCGGGAAGGAAGTGGTGGTCAACTGCTGGCATAGACCAGCGGCCCGCAAGGGTTCAAAATCTGCCGTCCCGTTCTCATCCAGTTGTGGGGTCATCCCCCAAAACCATAGGCCAGGTTCAACCACATTCTGAATAAGTGGGGACTGCGTATCTACAATTTCGGGATCAATGTTTGCTGTTATGGGTGCAAGGCCGTAGGTTGCCCCGCCGTCTATGATTTCCTGTGCGGTGCGCCAGCGTATCAAATCCATATATCTGTGCGATTCATTTGCAAACTCGGCACGGCGCTCATTACGCACCACATAGCGCAATTGCGCTTGGTCTGTAGTAGTCACCGTGGGATTTGTAAAGGTAGAATTGGCATAGGCTCGATCACGTACGGTATTTATTGCGGTTAAAACGGTAGCATCTATCTCTTCCAACTCAATTTTAGCTTCGGCATACATTAAAAGCACATCGGCATAGCGCATAACCAGAATATCATTATCGGCAAGCTGATCCTGCCAATCTTCATCGATTCCTTTTTTCCAAACCAAACCGTTAAAACTGGCAAAGTTTTGGTTGGATTTGGTATCATTATTTACTTGCTCTTCAGTAGTATTATAATTTAAAACACGGGTCGCGTATGGATAGGAATTAAAGTCAAAATTGAGAAACCTACTGCCATCTCCCGGCGTTTTCCCGTCGCCTTCTTCTAAAGATCCCAAGGGAACAATGGTGGCGAGCAATCTAGGATCACGATTTTTAAAAGGATTTTGAGGATCAAATAATGGTGACTCGTCAATGGGAAGACCATCTACACATTCAAAAGAGGCCAAAAGATCCCAAGTAGGACCTACGCTACCAAAGCCTCCATTATTTCTGGGAATCTGATTGATCACTTCAGAATAGGATATCGTCTGTAAAAAATCTATGCTTCTGGGAAGCTTAAAAATTATTTCAGGGGATTGTTTGGTTTTTGACAAAAACAGCTCGCCAAAATTAGGATGCAGTTCATATATATTGAGATCCATACACGCTTGCGCAGCGGTGGCAGCAGTTGCAAAATCACTCATATATAAAGCTGCGCGTGCCTTAAAGGCATAAGCCGCGCCTTTTGTGGCGTACTCTTCATTTGCATAGGTTTCAGGAAGGTTTTGAGCAGCAAAATCAAAATAGGCATAGATTTTTTGCAATATCTCTGCTTTATCAGTCCGTCCAATTTCAAAAGATTGATCTACATCAATTACATTTTCGTAGAAAGGTACATCTCCATAATGTGTGATCATATAGGTCCAGTAGACACCTAGTAAAAATCTGGCTTCCCCCTCATATTGCGAAGCTTGCTCAGCGTTTAAAGCGCCATTCTGGTTTTCAATCTCGTCCAAAACGGTGAGCATTCTGGTAATCCCTTTATAGACATTAGACCATTGATCTGCTCCCTGATCAAATTCAGAATTTATGGTTCCCGATTTAATAACGGAAAGATTCGTCCTGTAATTGGTATCATCATCCCAGCCACCATCTGCACCGCCCACATAGCTATCTAATGGAAAAAAAACTGGACGATACCCTTCATTTAACGATTGCCTAAACTGTTCGTCCGTCTGATACCAGGAAGCTGTACTGGCAGCATCTTCGGGAACAAGTTCCAGGTCATTACAAGAAACACTTAATATCAATAATGCCGTATATGCTACTGTCTTTGTGATATTTTTTTTCATTGCCTTCATATTTTATAAGCTGATTGTTACACCCAGCAAGTATGACTTTGTGATTAAGTAGGAACCTCCCTGCTCAGGATCTACCCCATCGGGCAAACTATCAAAGCTGAATAAATCGTTGCCAGAAACATATACCCTAAATTTCTTCACCCCTGCTTTTTCAATAAATTGCATCGGAATGGTATACCCTAAAGTAAGGTTTTTAATACGCAGGTATGCACCGTCCCGTAGCCA
>DRGP01000017.1 GCA_011050015.1 Leeuwenhoekiella sp.
CGCCTATACCTACTTGCACGCTGCAGATGTAGATCGCCTTGGCTATGGCGATTGCAAAGCGCTTAGTAATTATACCAAAAGCCTGCTGGAAGTTGCTGGTGTACCCGCTTATTATACGGTACTGTACGGCGATACGTCAAAAAAATCAATAGATACAGATTTTATTGCCATGCAGGGCAATCACGTCATACTCGCCCTGCCACTTGACCAACAAATGACCTGGCTGGAATGTACGAGTCAGGAAGTTCCCTTTGGGTATCTGGGTGATTTCACAGATGATCGCGACGTGCTCGTAATCACTCCTGACGGTGGTGAATTAAGGCATACTAAAAAATATACACAAAAAGACAATATTGAGTATCTACAAGCTGATTTTGAGATAAGTAGTGATGGCGATGTGGCCGGTTCTTTAAACAAATCTTCCGAAGGAATTTTTTATGGAGACCAACTGTACCTAAACCATATGGACGCCAAGGAGCTCAAAAAATATTATCTCAAAAAGTGGGGTGCTGTCAATAGGTTGGAAATTGAGGATATAGCACTTAAAAACAACCGCGATTCGGTGGTTTTTAAGGAGGAACTGCAGCTTCGTGCAAAAGGATATCTTACCAATATAAACAATGATTATCTGCTCAAGCCCAACTTTTTTGGCATGACGCGTTCTGATATTCCCGCGCGTTATGAAAATCGAAAAACTCCTTTTGCACTAGAGCGCGGGAGTATAGACAAAATAGATGTTTCCTTTTCCCTGCCACAGGGCTTTACCATAGATGCACTGCCGCAACCTCTTGTGATCGAGACTACATTTGGTAGTTACAAAACGCAGTTTTCTGCCGTAGGTCAAAAAATAAACTACACCCGTACTTTTAGTCTTAATGAAGGGACTTATCAACCCGAAGTTTATGAGGCCTTCAGGGATTTTTATAAGGACGTAGTGCGGGGCGATGCACAGAAATTATTAATCAAAACCAAATCATAATGCGTTTACTAGTACTGTTTATTACTGTTTTTATGGTTTCGCACAGCGAGGCCCAGGATTTTAAATATGGAAGGGTCTCTAAAGAGGAATTGCAGGAAAAAGTACATCCCAGCTTTCCTGAGGCCAATGCAGCTATTCTGTACCGTGATAATTATTCCCATTTTGAATATAATAAACAAAATGGTTTTATCCTGGTAAGCGAATTTCAAGAGCGTGTAAAGATCTATAATTCAGAGGGATTTGAGAATGCCACCAAAGAAATTATACTTTATAAGAGCAGTAATGCTGAAGAAGACATCAGCGGTCTTAAAGCAGTGACTTATAACTTGGTGAGTGGAAAAATTGAGGAGACTAAACTGGATAAAGACGATATTTTTGAAGAAGAGCAGAGTAAGTACCGTGATGCGGTAAAGTTTACGATGCCCAATTTAAAGGAGGGCGCGGTCATAGAATACAAATATGTGGTGCGATCACCATTCCTGGGTAATCTGGATAAAGTGCGCTTTCAGGAGCGTATTCCGGTAAAGAGGGCAGAGGCGCGCTACTATTTCCCAGAGTATTTTGTTTTTAAAAGGCATAAAAAAGGATGGCATGAATTGGATATTAAGGAAGGTAAGAAAAACAGAAAACTTAATCTAGGTACTTCTTTTGACCGTAGTTCGGGAAGCGGTTTTTCTGTCGTACAATCCACCGCGAGAAACAGTTCGGTTGATTTTATAGAAAACACTTATGAAATTGCCGCCAGTGATGTGCCGCCCATAAAAGAAGAAAGTTTTTCAGGTAACCTTGATAATTACCTTACTGCGGTAAAATTTGAACTATCGTACATTCAATATCCCGGCGAACCGCTGGAATATGTTTCCTCAACCTGGGAAGACGTGGCCAAGACGATCTATGATTCAGATGCTTTTGGAGATGAACTGCACCGTTCCAATTACTTTGACGACGATCTCGATGAGGCGCTTGCAAAAGTTGCCACGGAGAAAGATAAAATACTTCGTGTTTTTGAATATGTAAAAAGTCGCATGAGCTGGAATGGCTTCACGGGTTATTATGCTGAAGAAGGTCTTAAGCAAGCGTATAAAAAACAATCGGGCAATACGGCAGATATTAACTTGATGCTGGTGGCCATGTTGCGCTACGCCGGTTTTGATGCAAACCCTGTGCTGGTAAGTACTAAGGCGCATGGTATACCGCTTTTTCCCACCCGTAACGGCTTTAATTATGTGGTGGCTGCGGTAGATGATGGCGATGGGCGTTTCCTTATGGATGCGACCAATAAGCAAGGTCAGATTAATATGCTTAAGGAATATTTATTGAACTGGAACGGCCGTTTACTGCGGGAAGATGGCACTTCAGAATGGACTACTTTATTATCGCCCAAGCCAGCGGTACAAAATTTTATTGTAAATGTAGATTTGGGAACAGACCTTCATGTAAGCGGTACGGCACAGAGTAGGTTTACGGGCTACTCGGCGATGGATTACCGCAAAAATTTCCAGGGTCTTTCACCAGAAGATACAAAGGCAAAACTGGAAAAAATAAATCAGGGTATAGAGCTTGCCGATGTTACCTTGAGCAATTTGAATAAAGTATATGAGCCGGTTTCGCTTTCCTATTCCTTTGAGCCGCTCACCGCTGTAGAGCAAGTGGGTGATAAAGTGATTATCTCCCCGCTATTTCACTTAGCGATTACCGAAAACCCCTTTAAAAGCGATGAAAGGACGTATCCCATAGATTTTAGTTACCCCAGAAAAAACCGCTATATCATTTCTATCGCCATTCCAGATGGTTATCAGGTAGAAAGTCTGCCCGAAAGTGCCGTCGTAAATCTTTTTGATACTATGGGAACCTTTAGCTACCGGGTAAATAAATCTCCTGCAGGAATCCAGGTACTTTGCGAGCAGTCTATAAATACGCCAATGATGGGGCCAGAAAAATATCAGGAACTCAAAAAGTTTTATAGTATGATCCTGGAAAAGGAACAGGAAAAAGTGGTGCTTTCTAAAATCTAATCGGTATGACACGTATTATATTTTTATGTATAAGCAGTTTGTTATTGATTGTGACTACCGCAAAGGCGCAAGAATTTAAACTTGGAAAAATAGATAGAAATGATTTTGAAAAAGCAGCTACAGTAACAGATAGTACAGCCTCTGCTATTGTCTTAAAGCGTTACCGTGAAACGTATTTTAAATACGAAGGCGCAAAAGGGTGGATGATCGTGACCAAAGTGCAGGAGCGCATTAAAATTTTAAAAAAGGAAGGAACGGCATACGGGACGCATAAAGTAGGCGCTTATAAACGTGATGAAGATGAGGAATATGTAACAAAAATTGACGGGTATAGCTATACACTGGAAAATGATCATCTGCGGGAAGAAAGACTGGGTAAGAAAGCCATTTTTGAGCAGCAGGAATCAGAACATTGGGACAGTTATTCCTGGACATTGCCCAATGTTCAGGTAGGATCGATCATCGAATGGGAATACACCCTCAACTCCCCCTTCTGGAAAATAGATGACCTGGAAATACAGCAGGATATTCCCGTTGCGGCATATACCGCTGTAATACGTACGCCCAATGTGTTTAAATTCAACAGAGTAAAAAAGGGATATTTTGAGGTGCAGCCGGAGACCGAGTTCAAAAAACGGAGTGATGGCGTTGTAGTAAGTAAGAATACAGGTTATGGGGGTAGATCATCTATAAATACCCAATCTGCAAATATGACGTTTACAGAGCAGATAGATACCTATACGTTGCAAGATCTCCCGGCACTTCAGGAAGAAGCTTTTGTAGACAATATTGAAAATTATCGATACGCGATCGTCTATGAACTCAATTCGGTACAATACGGTGATGGCAGTGTGAAAAAATTTGCAACGTCCTGGGACGATGTGGCAAAATCAATCTTTGAAGCAGCGCATTTTGGTAAACAGTTGGACAAGACCAATTTTCTCAATACAGATGCCGGTAATATCAAGAGAAAGGGTACGGGAAAAGAACTGCTGCTTAAAAATGCTTATGAATTTGTACGCGATAATTTTACCTGGAACGGTGATTATGGCAAATATGTGGAAGAGGATCTGAAAGATGTGTATAAATCCCGTTCCGGGAATGCGGCCGAAATCAACCTTACATTAATCGCCATGTTAAATGCCTGCGGGGTATCGGCAAATCCCGTGTTGGTGAGTACTAAAGAAAATGGTATTCCCATGTTTCCCACACTCGAAGGGTTTAATTATGTAATTGCCGGGGTCGAACTCGGCGAGGAACTTATACTGCTTGATGCCACAGAAAATTCTCTCAACCCAATATACTTCCGCAGCGCGTATATAACTGGGAAGGGCGCTTGGTCAAAAAAAATGGTACCTCTAGAACGGTAGATCTTTACCCCAAAGTACCCACCCGGCAGGATTTTCTACTCAATTATACCTTGCTTGAAGATGGTATGATAAGTGGAAGTATGATGCAGCGGTACACAGCCGTTAAAGCGTTGGAATTTAGAAAGAAAAATAAAGGAAGTTCGCCGGAAAAGATTAAACAGGAACTGACCAATTCGTTAAAAGTAGATCAAATAAAAAACCTGCAACTCAAAGATGTTGACGCCCTCGATCAACCCATTATAGAATCTTATGATTTTCAGCTGGAAAACGCCTATGACCAAGTGGGCAATACCATTTATTTATCGCCCATGTTATTCATAAAACTATCCGAAAACCCCTTTAAATTGGAAGAAAGACAGTTTCCTGTTAATTTTGCGTGGCCATTTGTGGTGACTAAAAAGATTAGTTTAAAATTACCTTCAGGCTATCAGGTGGAAAGTCTGCCGGAGTCAATCAATATAGCTTTGCCGGAAGATTTGGGTAGTTTTCTGTATAAAATAGTGGTTAATCAAAATATGCTAAATTTGAGCGTAGAATTTACCATAAACAAACCCGTTATTCCTGTCGCCTATCACCGTGCCCTGAAAATTTTTTACGCAACCCGGGTCACCAAGGAGAGTGAGAAGGTGGTACTTACCAAACTATAAGTATGAGTATAAAAGCAGCCCAGCAAATCGTAGATGAGTGGATACAAGACCACGGTGTACGCTATTTTAATGAATTGACAAACATGGCCCAGCTTACTGAAGAAGTAGGGGAGGTTGCCCGTATCATTGCCCGTCGCTATGGGGAGCAAAGTGAGAAAGAGAGCGATAAAAACAAAGACCTTGGCGAAGAGCTGGCCGATGTGCTCTTTGTAGTCCTGTGCCTGGCAAACCAGACTGGTGTAGATTTGCAGCAGGCTTTTGATAAAAAATTAGACCTCAAAACAAAACGCGATCACGATAGGCACCACAATAACGATAAATTAAAGTAAATTTCCAGTTCAAAATTTTTTTAGACTTGAAACTTAAACTACATCAAAAAGCACCGCAACTCTCCGGTACCATTAAAATCACAGGTTCTAAAAGTGAAAGTAACCGCCTGCTCATCCTAAAAGCACTTTATGGCGGGTTAAAAATAGAAAACCTTTCAAATAGTGAGGATAGCGATGTGATGCAGCGTGCGCTGGCCACTAAGGAAAAAGTGGTAGATGTGCATCATGCCGGTACCGCGATGCGTTTTCTTACCGCCTACTTTTCCATTCAAAAAGATCGGGAGACCGTGCTTACTGGTAGCACCCGTATGAAACAGCGGCCCATAGGCATTCTTGTTGATGCGCTGCGCGGTCTGGGTGCCGATATCACGTATATGGAACAGGAAGGCTACGCCCCCCTGCTTATTAATGGCCGTTCACTTAATAAAAAGGAGATTGCCTTGCAGGCCAATGTGAGCAGCCAGTATATCTCGGCTCTCATGATGATAGGAGCTACCCTTTCCGAAGGCCTACAAATAAAATTAATGGGTGACGCTACTTCGGTGCCCTATATCGAAATGACACGCGCACTGTTGGCGCAACTGGGGATTGAAAGCAGTTTTAAAGACAAGAAGATAAAGATTGAACCGGTAACCGATCTAGAGGAACAGTCTATCGTGGTAGAATCAGACTGGAGCAGCGCTTCCTATTATTACGGTTTGGTCGCGCTGGCGGAAAAAGCGCAGGTGCAACTGAGCAGTTATAAACGGAAAAGCTTACAGGGCGATGCGGTGCTGCGTGGTATTTATGAAAAAATGGGCGTGAGCACCACCTTTGGAGAAAATATTATTATACTTACCAAAAAGGAGGGTTTTAAGCCAAAACATCAAAAAATTGACCTGGTCAATAGTCCGGATATTGCCCAGACTATTGCCGTAACCTGCTTTGGTATGGGTATAGGTTGTGATCTCATGGGGCTGCATACCTTGAAAATCAAGGAAACAGATAGGCTGGAAGCATTAAAGATCGAACTCTCCAAACTGGGTGCCGTAATTAAGGTGACTAAAGATAGCTTGCATCTGGAACCATCCCAACAGATCAATGCAGACGTGACCATTAAAACCTATCAAGATCACCGCATGGCAATGGCTTTTGCCCCGCTCGCGCTGCGAGTTCCCATCATTTTTGAGGACGCTGAAGTAGTCAATAAATCATACCCTGATTTCTGGGACGATTTTTCGGCTTTGGGCATTAAAAATTCATCTGTTTAGACTGGTTTTAAATTTATTGCTCAAATACTTGACAACCCCTACCTTGAGGTTGTATATTTGCACTCTTTTTTAAAACACAAAAAACAGACTTCCATGGGAATGAAACTCTCACAATTTAATTTTGACCTGCCCAAAGAACTTCTGGCCGAATACCCTTCAGAGCAGCGGGACGAGGCTCGGTTAATGGTACTCAACCGGAAAGAACAAACCATTGAGCATAAGCGATTTAAAGATCTTATTGATTACTTTGAGCCCAAGGATGTCATGGTTCTTAACAATACCAAGGTCTTTCCTGCAAGATTATATGGGAACAAAGAAAAAACAGGGGCCCGCATTGAGGTATTCCTACTTCGGGAACTCAATCCTGAAACACGCCTGTGGGACGTTCTTGTAGATCCTGCGCGTAAAATAAGGATAGGTAACAAGCTTTATTTTGGAGATGATGAAAGTCTTGTGGCAGAAGTGATAGACAATACTACTTCTCGTGGACGAACCCTTCGATTTTTATATGACGGGACTTATACAGAATTCCGCAGCAAATTGACCGAACTCGGTCAAACCCCTTTGCCCAAATATATTAAACGCGAGGTAGAGCCTGACGATGCAGAGCGCTACCAGACCATTTATGCTAAAGAAGAAGGTGCGGTTGCCGCGCCTACAGCAGGTCTGCATTTCTCTAAACATTTATTGAAAAGACTGGAGATAAAAGGTATTGATTTTGCCGAAGTTACCCTGCACGTAGGTCTGGGAACCTTTAGCCCCGTTGAGGTTGAAGATCTTTCCAAACATAAAATGGATAGCGAGGAAGCTTATATACACCAGCCTGCTACAGCAATCATAAATAATGCGCTGACCGAAAAAAGACGTATCTGTGCAATAGGTACCACGGCGATGCGTGTGCTTGAAAGTGCGGTAAGCTCTAACCATACACTTAATGAATTTGGCGGATGGACCAACAAATTCATCTTTCCACCGTATGATTTTACTATTGCCAACTGTATGGTAACCAATTTTCATACGCCAAAGTCTACATTGCTCATGATGGTCTCTGCTTTTGCAGGTCACGAGTTTATGAAAAAGGCATATGAAGAAGCAGTAAAAGAAAAGTATAAGTTTTACACGTACGGTGATGCGATGTTGATTATCTAAAATACTTAAATATTTTATAAAAAAGGCTGTCTGAATTTATCAGACAGCCTTTTTTATTCGCCGGAAAATCGGGGGATTTTGGCGATTATTGGTCTTTAAGGCAGCTATTTCGGCATGTTTAGGGTTTCTGGCAGGAATTATGCGGCCAATTGGCTCATACAGCTTATTTTAAGTCGGTATAAATTGTAAATTTGCACTATGGTAGCAACTGAAAAAAAAGACATACGGGCATTGACCCGCGAAGAACTTAGGGACTATTTTTCCGCCAAGGGCGAAAAAGCATTTCGCGGTAATCAGGTGTATGAATGGCTATGGAACAAGGGCGCGCATTCTTTTAACGCGATGACCAACATTTCTAAAGAAACCCGTGCTTTTCTGGATGCACATTTTGTGATCAATCATATTCAGGTAGATCAAATGCAGCGCAGTAATGATGGCACTATAAAAAATGCTGTAAAACTTCATGATAATCTCGTGGTAGAATCAGTGTTGATACCTACCAGCAAACGCACAACGGCCTGTGTGTCTTCACAGGTGGGCTGTAGTCTCAACTGTCAGTTTTGCGCCACGGCACGCTTAAAACGCATGCGCAACCTCAATCCCGATGAGATTTTTGACCAAGTGGTTGCCATAGACCGCCAGAGCAGGCTGTATTACGACCGTCCGCTATCTAATATTGTTTTTATGGGCATGGGCGAACCGCTGATGAACTATAAAAATGTGATAAAGGCCATAGAAAAAATCACAAGTCCAGATGGGCTGGGTATGTCGCCAAAGCGAATCACGGTTTCCACTTCTGGAGTGCCTAAAATCATTAAAAAAATGGCCGATGATGATGTGAAATTTAATTTGGCCGTTTCCCTACACGCTGCTCTTGATGAGGTGCGTACTGATATTATGCCCTTTAACGAGCAAATGCCCCTTGAAGAATTAAAAGATTCCTTAAAGTACTGGTATGCCAAAACAAAGCAAAGAATTTCTTACGAATATATAATATGGAAAGGAATCAACGACCGTCAGCAAGATATCAATGCGCTGGTAGATTTTTGCCTGGCCATACCCAGTAAAGTAAACTTGATTGAATATAACCCCATTGATGATGGTAAGTTTCAGCAAGCCTCCCCAGAAATCATCGATAACTATGTTAATGCCCTAGAGCGGGAAGGAATTACCGTAACCGTGCGCCGCTCGCGCGGAAAGGATATAGACGCTGCTTGTGGGCAACTGGCAAACAAGCGTTGATTTTCAGCGAATATCGAATCTTTTTTAGCGTTTTAAAATCTTAAAACTCGTTCTGCCTTGCTGGGTTATTACTTCTGCAATATAAATCCCGTCTGCAATTCCGTTCATATTTATTTGCGTAGCGGTACCTTCTAATTTTTCAGCACGTAGCATTTGTCCGTGTATGGTATAAAATGCGATAGATTTTAATAAACCATTGGATTTTAGCGTTAGATTTTCGGTACGTGTATCGTAAAAATGATCTACCGTAGCCCGTTCCAATGGTTGAATACTCAACGTGTTCGGCTCAAACGAATAATCGAATAAGAATAGAAATCCGCTGGGAGTTGCTGAGGTTGTTTTAAAAGTAAGGTAGTAATCACCACTGGTTTCCGGAGTAAATTCCTGCCCTGTGATATGTATGGCGTTATCATAACTGTTTTCTGAAGAGCCGTTTTGTACGATATCAGTATCTTCATAAATAAGTGTCATCGTAGCAGTGGTATCAGGAGCATCTGCCATGAGTACTTGCAGGTCTTCATGAGCATCGCTAAAAGGCGAATCACCACCATTATAGGTAAAGGACAAGTTATAGGTAGTGCCTGCGGTAAGTGTAAGTTTTGGCGAAAATAGATAGTCTTCCTTATCCCGGTCTTGATTGGCACTGTTCAATGCAAAATAGGTGATGTTCCCATTTCTCTTAAAATCGGCGGCATCTGCAATCCATGAATTGCCGTCACCATCTGCATCTAGCGTAGTGTGGCATGCCTGAAATTCCTCCAGATTCGTAAAATTTACTGCAATTTGATCCCCTGGATTGCAACTTTCTTCACTTTCAATAAGGCTAAAGTCAAATCCGCTATTATCATTTTTATCGTCAAAAACGATAAAATAGGTAGTTCCCTCATCAATTTCAAAGCTTACGGTAGAGAATTGTACATTACCGGCCCGATCATCATTTTGTGCATAGCATTGCAGATCGCCACAGGATCCCGTAAGAATGTTCAGGTTTGTATCTATATCATCATTCTGGCTCAGTTCGCTGCTCACGGTCGCAATACCGTCCCGAGTTGCGGTATAGGTAAACCAGGCCGCACCTTTTGCACTGCTGCTGGGATTGCAAACATTTGGCGTATCCCCGCGTTGTATCGTTTTTACGGTATGTGTTCCCGGCGCAATGGTTTCTGCGGTTGCGCAACTGGTCTGACCAGGCGCATTGGGTAATTCTTCTTCGGTAAGTGAGAAATTATCTATACCTGCATAATAACTCCATTCCCCCTTATCGTCATAGGTAAACCGCACTCTAAACTGTGCATTGGCAAATGGAGTTACATCAGCTTGATAGATGTAGGGATTCCAGTTTTCGTCAAATGTTTTAATGGTGACCCAGGATGAACCATCGTAAACTTCAATACGTAAACTTTCTCCTTGACCGTTTCCATAAATACCTATTTCCACCGTTAATAAAAGCGGACTTATATTTACCACATTATAAACTGGGGTTAATAAAGATACGTTGCTGGGTGAGTCATTATCACCGCAACTATCATCGTCAAAAAGAAGTGCTGTAGAGCGAAAATTTAAACCTCGAGGGGGGTCATTCGTAAATGAATTCCAGTCGCAGGGGCCTGTATGCACCACGCTAGACCAGCCTTCGGGAAGCATTCCATCATTAAAGTCGGCCGATGCAATCTGCCCGTACATGGTGTTGAAAAAGACAAAGAAAGGGACTAAAAAGCAAGTAAAAATAGTCTTCATATAATGTGCATAACAGGTTTTAATCCTGCAAATAAATAATAAGATTTTTAGTAATTCTATATTTAACGTGTTAAACCTGAATTTATAAGGTTGAAAGCATGAATTTATCCGTTTAAGTTATCTTTACAATTGCCTATGAAGAAAGTAGAACAGATCAAGCAACCTATTGCCCTGGAGATGGAGCTTTTTGAAAAAAAGTTTTCACTCTCCATGAAATCAAAAGTGCCCCTGCTTAACCGGATCACTCATTATATTGTAAATAGAAAGGGCAAGCAGATGCGACCTATGTTTGTATTTCTGGTCGCAAAAATGCTGGGCAAGGAGCATCTTAACGATCGTACTTATCGGGGTGCTGCGGTAATAGAACTTATACATACCGCTACGCTGGTACATGATGATGTGGTAGATGAAAGCTACCGCCGCCGTGGTTTTTTTAGTCTCAATGCGCTCTGGAAAAACAAAATTGCCGTGCTCGTCGGAGATTTTTTACTCTCTAAAGGTTTACTCCTTTCTATAGATAATGAAGATTTTGATTTGCTGCAGATTATATCGGTCGCCGTGCGTGAAATGAGCGAGGGTGAACTGTTACAGATCGAAAAGGCCCGCAAACTTGATATTACAGAAGATATTTATTTTGAGATTATCAGGCAAAAAACGGCTACACTTATTGCAGCGTGCTGTGCCATGGGTGCTTGTGCGGTACATGCCAAAGAGGATATAGAGCCCATGCGTAAATTTGGCGAACTTATAGGTCTGGCCTTTCAGATCAAGGATGATCTTTTTGACTACGGGTCAAAAAAAATAGGAAAGCCTACCGGTATAGATATTAAAGAGCAAAAAATGACGTTGCCCTTAATTTATGCCCTTAACAATGCTACCCAAAAAGAAAAATCCTGGCTGATCAATTCCGTAAAAAATCACAATAAAGATAAAAAGCGCGTTAATGAGGTGATTACTTTTGTTAAAGAAAGGGGTGGCCTGGATTATGCGGTGAGCAGGATGATTGAGCTGCAACAGGAAGCCTTGGTTTATCTTGATAAATACCCAGACTCTGTTTATAAAGAATCGCTTGTTGAAATGGTGACGTATGTTATAGAACGCAATAAGTAACTGGGAGCGTTTAAATGATACTTTCTTCCTGTTCCTGTTCAAAAGCTTTATCGTACAGTCTAGTTTTCTTCTTGCCGGGAGGATTACTATTTTTATGCAGTATGACCGTAAAAACAGTACCGTTATCATCACTTTTAAGGTGTACCATGCCCCCATGGGCCTCGGCAACCATTTTCACAAGGGCAAGACCCATGCCCCAGCTTTTATAATGAGCTGATTTTTCGTTTGATCTTAGCAGGAAATCAAAGATGTCCTCTTGTTTTTCGACGGGAATTGGGTTGCCGCTATTAAATACGCTCAACGTAATGGTCTCTTTGCCATTATCTTCAAGGTTAATCTTTACAGGAGATTTCCCATCACCATACTTAATGGCGTTTGTAATGAGGTTTTCCAGAAGACGGCGGATGGCGGTCTCATCAAAAACACCCATAATTTTGCCCTCCGGCTTCTTAATGTCTAACGTTTGTGTATAAATTTCTGCAGCCTCGTTATGTGCCCAAGTCACAGATTCAGCAATATCCACCTCTTTAAAAGTAAGGGTAATACCCTCACCGGCACTTACCGTGATAGCATCCATTAGACCTTCTATAAGACTGAGCGCTTTTTTCACACTTCGGGTCGCCGCCGACATCATTCTCGTAAAATTCCCGTCATGCCTCGCAGTGTCCATCATTTGTAGCGATAACTGTGCAGCTGCTAGTGGATTGCGTATGTCATGTGCCAAGGTGCCTATGAGTTTTTCCTGCATCTCCTGTATGGCATTGGAAAACGATCCGGCTGACTTTAAAATGGCGGTTTCTATGATATATTTTAAGGCGTCCGCAATATTTCTGTCATAAAGATTAGCCCGGGTAAGCTCATCTGTAAGTACACGGTGAAATAAAATATACTCGTGGATGACCTGCTCTACCGTATATTGTAACGTGCTTGCCCGGTGCCTTCCGTGATAGATACTGTTTTCAACGATCTCCTGAAACTTGTCATCATTGTGAAGATCATCCCCATTATTAGTGCGGTTGAGAATTTCAGCTATATCATTGATAATATTGGGCAAGTGGTCATAAAGTACAAGGGTGTTTGCGTGTTTTGAGGCTGATACATGCTGTTTTACCAGAGCCTCCCAGGCTAGAAGGATATCTTGGGTAGCCTCCTTTAAATGTTGGGCTGTATTATTCATAGTTGGATTTACGCTGCAAAACTAATGGAAAACATATACATATCTTCAATTCTTAATAAGAAGTTAAATATAATATAGGGCAATGATGCCGAAATTTCTAATTTTTGTGAACTTTTGCTAAGTGGCTGTCTAATGTTGAGGTGTTTCCAATTAATTTACTTTAAAAAAAAATATTGAAGTGTCAGGCAACCATTTCATATAAATCTGCGTCTATATAGATAGAAGCCTTTGTTAAAGTAAAAAAACGTGAAAGTCATTACTTTTTTCAGCAGTGAGAAACAGCTAATCGAGAAAGCAAGCCATGGGAGCCGCTCTGCGCAACAGCGTCTGTTTGCGCTGCACGCCCCAAAAATGCTGAGCGTTTGCAGGCAGTATCTGCCAGAAGTACAACGTGCAGAAGAGGCCATGTGCAACGGTTTTTTAAAAGTATTTAAAAATTTGGAAAACTTTAGGCACGAGGGCAGTTTTGAAGGCTGGGTACGGCGCATTATGGTACGGGAATCCATCTCGTACCTGCGCAGCGAAAAAAATCTGAAGTTCACCGAAGTAGAAATCGAAGACGACCTGCAAAGCTATGATGCTGCAAACGCTGATCTTGAGGTTGAAGAGATACAGCGGCTCATTGATGCATTGCCCGAAGGCTACCGTGCCGTATTTGTGCTCTACGCTATAGAAGGATACCGGCACAGTGAGATCGCGACCCTACTAAATATTAACGAAAACACGTCAAAATCACAATTACACAAGGCACGTAAAAAATTACAACACCATTTAAACGCTTTAAATACTTACCACGATGGCACCCATGAAGTTTGAAGAAAATATGAAAGAAAAGTTGGCCAGCCGAACAATCAAGCCGTCTGCTGAAGCTTGGGAACGTGTGGCATCGGAGCTGGACGAAAAACCAAAACGGCGTTCGTCAAAAATTAGATATTGGGGCCTTATTGCTGCTGGCTTTATCGGCGTCTTGATTCTTGCAGGAGGCTTGTTTTTTACCGCTGAAAAAGCCGATATCCAGCCCATTGTAGACGCCGCAAATGAAATAGAAGCAGGTCCAAAAACCAAGCCGCAAGAAAAAATAGTGCCAAAAACACGTCAAAATCAGCTAAAAATCACTGAAAATCAGGACGAAAAATTGATAAATCAGCGGTTAAAACGGCAGAATACAGCTCAAAATCCGGTGAAGCCGGAACCAAGATTGGATATTCCGCTTCAACCAAAAGAACAAATGGTTGAGGCTGAAACTCCAATAAAAAACAATCAAAATTTTGATCCAAGTATTGAGCATTCCATTGACCTAGAGGTAAACCGTTTATTGGCACAAGTAGATTCCATGGGGCAGAACAGTATGGAGGTCACCGATGCCCAGGTGGATGCGCTGCTGGCTCAGGCACGGGTAGTACTAATAAAAAATCGTGCTTATGAAGAGCAAACTCAGAGCCTGAGTGCTACCGCCCTGTTGCAGGATGTAGAACAGGAACTGGACCGCTCGTTTAGGGATCGGATTTTTGAGGCACTTAAAGACCGTTTTATTAAAGCCCGGGAAGCGATCGCCTCCAGAAACGATTAAAAAAAGGAAATAAATTTAAACATTCATTCATCAATCTTCTTTGATGCGGCTGCCCACGGCCATTCGTGGGCAACGCGTTGAGGAAACTAAATCAAATCACTATGCGAATTATTATTTTAAGTATCGCCACCGCGATCGTGGGTCTGCTCAGTCAACCCGCTTTTTCTCAAGAGCAGCAACCAACCGTAAAAAGGGATACAATTACCAACCAAAACCGCATCACAGAACTTGAAGCGGAAAAAGAACGTCTCATACGAATAGAAAAAGAAGCGCTTAAAGCAAAGTTAAGTGCTATTGAAAATCAATTGGCTTCCAATGAAATTACCACAGAAGAGGCTGAAAAGCAAAAAATGGATTTTGCCACAATTGCCGCAAAAAATATTGAAAACAGAACAGCTATTATTGACAACCAGATCGCATTGCTTGAACGCGATCAAAATTTAAAACTTGACGAGGGTGGCTTTCGTTTAGTTTTCGGTGCCGGGACTGATCGTATTTTTGGGGTTGATTTTAGAGATAATAATGATGAGAATTCCGTAGAAAAGGTTACTTACGACAAGCGTACCAGTTCTTCCCTCGTGGTCGCTGTAGGTTTAAACAATGCTATTATAGAAGCCCAATCGCTTGATGATTCTCCTTATAAAATAGGGGGTAGCCGCTTTTTTGAACTGGGCTGGGCATGGAAGACCCGCGTTTTTGATAACAGCAACTGGCTTCGGTTTCGGTATGGGTTTTCCTTTCAGTTTAATGGGCTTAAAATGGAAAATAATCAATATTTAGTAGAGCGTGGCGACCAGACGGTTCTGGAGACTTTTCCACTTGATCTGGATAAATCAAAAATACGCTTTGACAATCTTGTCATTCCCATACATTTTGAAATCGGTTCTTCAAAAAAAGTGGTCAAGGAAGACCGCATACGTTACAACACCGGCGGTAAGTTTAAACTGGGTCTTGGCGGTTACGCAGGACTCAATATATTGACCATCCAAAAATTGAAGTACGAAGAAGAAGGCAATAACCGGAAAGACAAATTCAAGCGCGATTATAACACCAATAACTTTATTTATGGCCTTTCAGGGTATGTGGGCGTGGGTGATTTTGCAGTGTATCTCAAGTACGATCTCAATACTATTTTTAAAGACAACCCCATAGACCAGCGCAATGTCTCCCTGGGCGTGCGCTTTGATTTTGATTAATCCCCCTAACCCCTAAAGGGGGGATTTTTGAAAAGTAAAGATAGACCTCACAGGTATTGCAACACAGAAAGCAATCTCTACCTGTGAAGTCTTTTTATTTCAACTAAAATCGACCAATTTTCAATCAATTTTGACCGTTTTCGACCTGTAATCACCTGTTTTTTATTCCCTGTTTTAAGTTTGCCAGCCAAAAGTTAGAACGTGCTAAAACGTTAAAGGACCTGACAGGTTTTTGAAATTTGTCAGGTCTGCGCGTTGAGAGCAACTAGAATATGCCGATTTTAGGTCAATTTTGATCGTTTTTATCCTTAAATCAGCTGTTTTTTAGTGCTCATTTTCAGTAAAATTCCACTTTTGAAATCTTACTTTTACAAACAATTTCCACCTTATTTCGACAGAAAAAGAGCAGGGAATTTGTTTAGAACCGCGCATATAATAATTTTCAACGATTCAACACTAAGTAAGCCTTGATCTCAAAAACCACCATAGACAATGTATTTGAATCCGTCCGGGTAGAGGAGGTGATTGGGGATTTTGTGCAGTTAAAAAAGTCGGGCAGTAACTTTAAAGGGTTGAGCCCATTTAGTGATGAGCGCACGCCCAGTTTTATGGTTTCTCCCGTAAAGCAGATCTGGAAGGATTTTTCCAGCGGGAAAGGCGGTAATGCGATCGCTTTTCTTATGGAGCATGAGCATTTTAACTATCCTGAGGCTATAAAATATTTGGCTAAAAAGTACAACATCGAGGTTGAGGAAACCGAGCAGACCGATGAGCAAAAGGAAGCCGCAGATGAGCGCGAGAGCATGTATGTGGTAAGTGAATACGCTAAAGAATATTTTCAAAATACACTTTTCAATTCCGAAGAAGGTAAGGCCATAGGCCTGAGCTATTTTAAGGAGCGCGGTTTTACCAAGGAGGCC
>DRGP01000018.1 GCA_011050015.1 Leeuwenhoekiella sp.
TACATGCAGGTAAAGTTCATGCAAGATCACAAAAATGAAATCTTTCTGGGTGTAATTTCGGGAGTGACCACCTGGGGCATTTTTGTTGAAATTGTAGAGAATAAATGTGAAGGCATGATACGTGTACGTGATATTGAGGGTGATCATTACGAGTTTGATCAAGAGCGCTATGCGGTCGTTGGTAGGAAGACTAAAAAAGTGATTACACTGGGTGATGAAGTTTACGTACGGGTAAAAGACGCAGATCTTGTTAAAAAGAACCTCGATTTTACACTAGTGGGCAAACAAGAGGAAATTGATGATGTGTAAAGCGTAACAAAATAAAATAACATTTGTCTTTTAAGGGAATATAGCGATAGCTGTATTCCCTTTTTTTAATGTTTAAAAAACCATTACCATGAAAAAAATAGTATATGTAAGTCTTTTATTGTTCTGTTGCGGTGTATACGCCCAGAATCCTAAAGAAAGAGATATGGGAGATTTTAGTCAAGTAAAAGTCTTTGATCGTATGCACGTAAATTTGATAAAATCCACCGAAAATAAAGTAGAACTTTCAGGAAGGGATATAGACGATATAGAACTTGTGAACAAGGGAGGTCTGCTCAAGATCAGGATGCACATTGATAAGGTTTTTGACGGTGACCGTACTTTTGTAAAGGTATTTTACAACAAACTAAAAGTGATAGATGGTAATGAGGGATCACGCATTGTGGCCAATGAATTGATAGAACAGAATGATATTGAGATCAGGGCGCAGGAAGGTGCACAGATAGAAGCAGGATTAGAGGTAAAAAATGCAGAAATACGTGCTGTTACCGGCGGGATTATCCAGTTGAATGGCCGTGCTGCACATCAACATATAGAAATCAATACCGGTGGTATCTTTGAAGGTAAAGAACTGCA
This sequence comes from Leeuwenhoekiella sp., assembly GCA_011050015.1. Taxonomy (GTDB): domain Bacteria; phylum Bacteroidota; class Bacteroidia; order Flavobacteriales; family Flavobacteriaceae; genus Leeuwenhoekiella. The sequence continues at coordinate 904 of DRGP01000018.1, forward strand.
TACAGAAACCACCGCTATACGTGTTCGGGCTGGGGGAGAGGCTGCAATTTATGCCAGCCAGTCAGCCGAAATAAAAGTGCGTGCAGGGGGTGATATCCACGTGTACGGCAATCCTAAAGAAGTAGAAGAAAACAAATTCATAGGAGGCACTATCAAGATTATGCGCTAAATAGTACTAAAACTGCTACATTTGTAGCAAACGATGCTACTTTTTAGATGCTTCAAGATATTTCTACCGCCATACCTTTAGGATTTTTCCTTGCTTTTCTGGTTGGGCCTGTTTTTTTTGTGCTTTTAGAAACAGCTGCCATAAAGGGTTTTAGGGCGGCTTTGTTATTTGATCTAGGTGTGATAAGTGCCGATATTCTTTTTATTTTAATTGCCTATTTTAGTACTAATAAACTGCTTAACGAACTTAAAGACGATCCGGGTCTTTTCATATTTGGGGGTATGTTGCTGGCCATGTATGGCATTATAAGCTTTTTGCGGGTCAAAAATAAAAATACAGAAGATCAAGAAGAACATCCCATTGTAGTAATGAGTCGCAGAAATTATCTGGGTATGATTATTAAGGGTTTTTTGCTGAATTTTATCAATATCGGCGTACTCGGTTTTTGGCTTGTACTTCTCATATCGGCTGGTCCTACGATGGATATGAATCCAGATAGGCTCCTTTTTTTCTTTTCGGTAGTTCTTGCTACCTATCTTATCGTTGATATTTTTAAAATTTTACTTGCCAAAAAACTACGCAGCAAATTAACGCCCACCCGCGTGGCAAAAATCAAGAAAGTTATAAGTATCGTGCTGTTTATCTTTGGGCTTGTTTTTATTGTAAAAGGTACTTTTCCTTCAGAAATCTCTAAAATTGAGCAGAAATTTGAACAATTTACTCCGGAAACGCCTTTTGAAGAGCAGGAAAATAATCTGGATACGCTAAATTAAAAGTATAAAAACGGATTAATAAGGCATAAAAAAAGCTGTCTACTAGAGACAGCTTTGCGTAAAAGAGAGGTGTCGAGCGGATTCGAACCGCTGTACGAGGTGTTGCAGACCTCTGCCTAGCCACTCGGCCACGACACCTTATTTATTATAAGGGTGCAAATTTAACTATTTTATTGGGATTTTAAAGCGATTAACGCTTTTTAGTCAATTCTACACTTACTGCGCGCACATCGCCATTTATAGGTGGGTTTAATTTGCTCACTCTTACACGCGCTTTGTTAATCATGGGAATTTCATTGAATGATCTGCTCAAGATACGGCGGCAGACCTCTTCCAGCAATTTGCTGCGTATGGCCATTTCCTCTTTTACGATGATATTGAGGTGCACATAATCTACAGTATCCTCAAGCCGGTCTGTGATAGCGGCTTCGGTAAGATCGGCCCAGACCTTGAGATCTACGCGGTAGTCAGATCCTATCTGTCCTTCTTCGACCAGGCAACCGTGATAAGCGTAAACTTTGATGTTGTTCAAACGTATTATTCCCATATTTCAAAGGTATCACTTCTGCCGGATTTCTTTCAGCAGAAGCAAAAAATTAGACCCTTTATAATACTAACTGTACTATTGTAAAGTTTTAAAGCGTAAAACCTTCGGCGAAAACCCCATAGAAAAAGTCTTTAAATCTACCGCAACGACCTATTTTTAGTAATTTTACACCTTCACACAAATTATCATGGCTGAAGTATATAAAGCACTCAATTTTATAGAACAGATCGTAGAAGAGGATCTGCAAAATGAATACAAAACGAATGATCTGCGTTTTCGATTTCCACCGGAACCCAACGGTTATTTACATATAGGGCATTGCAAGGCCATTTGTCTCAATTTTGGCCTGGGCGAGAAATATAACGCACCGGTCAATCTGCGTTTTGACGATACTAATCCCTCTAAAGAGGAAGAGGAATATGTAGATGCCATAAAGCGCGATATAGAATGGCTGGGTTTTACATGGGACAAGGTGTGCTATTCTTCAGATTATTTTGAGCAGTTATATGTATGGGCGGTGCAGTTGATCAATGACGGTAAGGCGTATGTAGACTCACAGAGCAGCGAGATGATGGCAACCCAAAAAGGAACGCCCACCAGTCCTGGTGTTAATAGTCCATACCGTGAACGCAGTGTCGCGGAAAACTTAGCGCTTTTTGAGGGAATGAAAAACGGCGATTTTGACGAAGGAATGCATGTTTTAAGGGCAAAAATTGACATGCAGGCGCCTAATATGCTCCTGCGTGACCCGTTGTTGTACCGTGTGATTAAAAAAGCACACCACCGTACCGGCAACGATTGGTTTATTTATCCCATGTACGATTGGGCGCATGGGGAGAGCGATTATATAGAGCAGATTAGCCACAGTTTATGTTCTCTGGAGTTTAAACCGCACCGTCCACTTTATGAATGGCTCGTAAACGAAGTTTATAGCAGCAAAATCAAGCCCAAACAACGTGAATTTGCCCGTCTTAACCTTAATTATACAATAATGAGCAAGCGTAAACTGCTCAAGTTGGTTGAAGATAAGGCGGTAACCGGCTGGGACGATCCACGGATGCCTACCATTTCTGGATTGCGTAGAAGGGGGTACACGCCCAATGCAATTCGTAATTTTATAGATGCGGTGGGCGTGGCCAAAAGGGAAAACGTGATCGATGTTTCCCTACTGGAATTTCACATACGGGAAGATCTTAATAAAACCGCGCCGCGCGTAATGGCCGTTCTGGATCCCATAAAAATGGTAATTACAAATTATCCCGATGAAAAGGTAGAATGGCTGGACGCCGAAAATAATCCTGAAGATGAAAACGCCGGGGAGCGGAAAGTTCCTTTTGCTAAAGAATTGTTTATAGAGCGCGAAGATTTTAAGGAAGACGCGGGCAAGAAATATTTTCGATTAACCCTTGGGGAAGAGGTACGTTTAAAAAACGCCTATATCATAAAGGGAGAATCTGTAATTAAGGATGCAGCTGGAAACACCACCGAAATTCATTGCAGTTACGATGTAGATTCCCTGAGCGGTAGCGGCACAGAAGCCAGCCAGCGGAAGGTAAAGGGAACCCTGCACTGGGTTGCTATAAATCACGCCATAAAGGCGGAAATACGGCTTTATGACCGGCTTTTTCTCAGTGAATCCCCTGATAGTGATAAAGAAAAGGACTTTATGGAATTCTTAAATCCACAAAGCCTTCAGAAAATCACCGGTTATCTAGAGCCTAGTCTTAAGGAGGTACAGCCCGGTGAGATGTTCCAATTTCAGCGCATCGGTTATTTTAATGTAGATCAGGAAAGTACTGCAGCTCATCTTGTTTTTAATCGAACGGTTCCACTGCGCGATACCTGGGCCAAGGTTTCTCAAAATAAACCGGCCGCAAAAAAGGAAATGGCCAAGCCTAAACAGCAAATGCCACAAAGATCTGCACTTGATCATATTAAAAAATCAGGTAAAAAGCTGGCCAATCTTCCAGAAGCCAAGCGCCTTAATACGATCGCTCAGATTCAGGAACATGCCAAAAAAGTTGCTTACGAGGAGCTTTGTGAATTGTTTAATACTTCGGCTAAAAAAATTGGTACGCGCCTAGCTGTTTTGGAAACCCTAAAGGTTTTAATTGATATGAATAAAGCAGACCGTACAAAAGAAGAGGTAGCTCAATTTATTGAAGAGATGAAGACTTCTAGCGATGAGTTACTGGTGAATTCGGCTAAAAATCTCTAGTTTTTAGGGGAACAACTTGTTGTATTTCTCAATTATAACGTACCAAAGTCTTGTTTTTAAGTGACTCGCGCTGATTTTCAGGGGTTTTTGACACTTTTTTAAGCATATCTGTTAATTATTAACCGGTTGTTAACGGATATATTTAACAAACCCCTGTATATTTGATCTAATTATTTAAAACAATAACCATGTCAAAAACAGGAAATACATTACTGGCTTTAATAACAGGAGCTGCTATCGGTTCTGCAGTTGCATTACTTTATGCTCCAGAAAGTGGGGATAAAACACGCAAAAAAATCTCAAAAGGTGCTAAAGATGCCAAGAAAAAATTGGACAAGCAGATTAGGGAAACTTCAGAATCATTGAGTCATTCTGCTCAGAAAGCAAAAAAAAACTTTGATCATAAACTAGAGGAGACATTAAGCAGCGCAAGCGGAAAAGCTGATGATATTCTAGTAGCGATGGAGAAAAAACTAGAAGATCTAAGAAGAAAAAACGCAAACGCAACAGAAAAGGCTGAGAATGTCGTTGATGATGTAAAAGATATGAATGTCCCTAAGGGTGCAAAAGCGTAATTTGCCTATGTCCATTTTTAATTTATCTGAAAATTTTAAGACATTAAGTAACGATTTTCATACTGCCTTTGAAAGCAGTATTGAATTTTACAAACTTGATTTCTTTGGAAAATTCATGAAAGGTGCCGTTTCACTGGTCAATTTACTGGTGATAGGGAGTGCTTTTCTCGTTTTTCTGCTATTTATTTCGGTAGCTGTAGCGATCGTTATAGGAGAGTCGCTCGAAAGTATGAGTGCCGGTTATTTCATCGTTGCTGGTTTTTACTTTCTGGTATTCTTGTTTCTGCTCATTTTTGGCAAACCAATCATTACCAAAAAAGTATTGACCAAATACTCAAAGGTGGTTTTCAACGAAGATAGCCAGAAGCAAGTGCTGGATGACGAATTTAAAAAACTAGTAGATTGATATGAAAGTATATTCTTCATTTGAGCAGATAGAGCACGACCTGAAAATCTTAAAACTGCAGCAACAGATCGATAAAGAGCAATTAAAAGCAGATTTTAACGATGTGAAAGGTGGTTTTAATCCTATAAGCAGCATAGCGAGTACCGTAGGAACTATTGCTAAGAAAGCTTTTGTATATAAAGCACTTGATAAATTGATGGGCATTAAGAAAGTCAAGAATGCAGATTACGAAAAGTAATGTCTTCTGAAAATAGAACAAATAAAAACCCTGGATTGTAAAATCCAGGGTTTTTATTTAAATATGCTTTATTAAAATTATTCCATTGTGGAATCATAACCCTGATCGTCCGTTCTGGGTTTTCTTTTAATTTTTTTACCCAGGCCTTTTTCTTCATTCTGTTTTTTCATTTGTTCGCCTATTTGATTTGATGCCGCAAAACTGGCGATCATGTTGTTCAGCATTTCGCTGCCCGCCTGTGGCGAATTGGGCAATAGTATCAAGTTAGAATTGGTAGCTTCGCCTATAGATTGCAGGGTGTCGTAATGCTGTGTGACCACGATAAGCGCAGAAGCCTCTTGCGAGTTAATGCCCACATTGTTTAAAACCTCTACAGATTCCTCCAGACCGCGTGCAATCTCCCGGCGTTGGTCTGCTATACCCTGACCTTGTAAACGCTTGCTTTCGGCTTCTGCGCGAGCCTTAGCAACTATTTTAATCCGGTCTGCTTCTGCTTCATATTCTGCTGCCACCTTTTCACGTTCTGAAGCGTTGATACGGTTCATGGCGATTTTTACCTGCTGGTCGGGATCTATATCAGTCACGAGGGTTTTTATGATGTCGTAACCATAATCAGTCATCGCTTCATTGAGTTCACTTTTTACGGCGATCGCGATATCATCTTTTCGTTCAAAAACGTCATCCAGTTTCATCTTGGGCACTTCAGAGCGTACCACATCAAAAACGTAAGAAGTAATCTGGTTTTGTGGATCTTCAAGTGCGTAAAAGGCATCATACACATTTGTTTTTACCACCTTAAATTGTACCGAAATTTTGAGGCGTACAAAAACATCATCTTTGGTTTTGGTTTCCACAATGACATCCAGTTGCTGGATGCGCAGGTTCATGCGGCCTACAACACGATCTATAAAAGGTACTTTTAACTGAATACCGGAATTGCGCACACTGGTAAATTTCCCCAGGCGTTCTATAATTGCAGCGGTTTGCTGTCGAACAATAAAGACTGAAGAAAAAAGGAGTATGAGGACTATTACAATAATTACAGGAATCACGTACATGATGAATTTTTTTAAGTGAACACAAAAAAACTGGGTAATGGCTTTAAAAATACCATTCCCAGTTCATATTTTCTAACTTAATAGACTATTGTTTAGTTTCTTCGATAAAAAAGAGACCTTTTAAAGGCTTTCTATGGCAAAGCGAATACGTTCCAGTGTTTTTTCCTTTCCGATGGCAGCAGCGATCTCAAAAACGTCTGGACCTTCCATGGCTCCCACCAGACTGAGGCGGAAGGGCTGCATGACCTTTCCAAATCCCAGCCCGGATTCCTGAATCCATCCTTTTACAGCGTGGGTAAGATTTTCAGCATTAAATGGTTCGGTTTTATTGATAACTTCGCTCAGTTTGCTCATCAATTCGCCGGTACCCTCTTTCCAGGCTTTTTTAGCTGATTTTTCATTATAGGAAGTAGGCCGCTCAAAAAAGTACCAGCCAGATTCCCATAGATCGGAGATAAAAACAGCGCGTTCCTTGAGCAGCTGCACTACGTGGCGCACATAATCCTGCGAAGAACCTATTTTTTTATCATTCAGAATTTCCATAAGACCTGCAACCAGCACAGACTCATCGGCGAGTTGCAAATGTTGCTGCTGGAACCATTTGGTCTTATCAGGATCAAATTTTGCCCCAGATTTATGGACGTTTTTCAGCTCAAAATCGGCGATCAGTTCTTCCAGTGCGTAAATTTCTTTTTCCGTTCCCGGGTTCCAGCCCAGAAAAGCGAGCATATTTACAACTGCTTCCGGGAGATAACCATCTTCGCGATAACCGCTCGAAATGGTTCCTGATTTTGGATCTTTCCATTCTAAAGGAAAAACGGGAAAGCCCATTTTCTCGCCATCCCTCTTGCTCAATTTTCCTTTTCCTACTGGTTTCAGGATAAGGGGAAGATGGGCAAATTGAGGAGCTTCCCAATCAAAGGCTCGATAAAGTAATTTATGAAGAGCAAGCGATGGCAACCATTCTTCACCGCGTATTACATGCGTGATTTCCATAAGGTGATCATCTACGATGTTGGCAAGATGATAAGTGGGCATACCATCGCCTTTAAACAGCACTTTATCATCCAGTACACTGGTCTGTACTTCCATATCACCACGTATTATATCTTCCAGATAGAGTGTTTCATCTGCCGGTGATTTAAAACGGATTACATGTTCTTCGCCAGCATTCAATCTTTTTTGTACTTCGGCGGGATCCAGAGTCAGCGAATTATCTAATTTATTGCGGTTGTGCCAATTGTAGATAAAGGTTTTTCCTTTAGCTTCGTGTTCCTGGCGTTGTTTTTCAAGCGCTTCTTCAGTATCAAAGGCGTAATACGCGTTGCCTGAATCGATAAGTTGTTTGGCGAACGCAAAATAGTTCTCCTTGCGCTCACTCTGGCGGTAGGGACCAAAACCACCTTCTTTTCCCGGTCCTTCATCAAAGGGAATCCCGCACCAGTTCAACGCATCAATTATATATTCTTCAGCACGTTCCACATAGCGCTGCTGGTCTGTATCTTCAATACGTAAAATAAATTTACCGTTGTTTTTTTTTGCAAAAAGATAATTGTACAACGCCGTACGTACGCCGCCTATATGAAGTGGACCGGTGGGACTGGGCGCAAAGCGCACTCTGGGATTTTGAGACATGGTTTTTGGTTTTGGCCTGCAAAGGTAAATTAATTTTGAGCGATGACCTATTTATGACAGGGTGGTGCCAACAAATTTGAAGGTTCAGAGTGGCGCTTTTGGGCATCTTTATTGTAGAATGAGGAGTGAATGGCTTATCTTAATCTCTACGGTCGCTTAACTTGCTGCAAGCTAAGTTGAAAACGTGTAAATTTGTATGCATGGCTTTTGAAGCTCGTAGATTTTTGCTGCAAGTAGAAACAGCGTTAAATCAATAACTCGAATACTCAATTAATGAACAGTCGTACTAAAATAGAGGCCAAACTAGAAGCTTTTATCAGCAAATACTACAAAAATAAGTTGTTGCGTGGTTTCCTGTTTTTTATCGCGATAGGGGTGAGCTATTTGTTGCTCGTGCTGCTTATCGAATATTTTTTATGGCTGCGGCCTGCAGGCAGAGCTTTTTTGTTTTGGTCATTTATTCTGGTGGAAGCCATTTTACTGTACCGTTTTATAGGCATTCCACTGGCGCGGTTGTTCAAATTAGCAAAGGGTATTGATTTTACGGCGGCGTCACATATGATTGGGATCCATTTTCCAGAGGTGAGCGATAAGTTGGTCAACACACTTCAGCTGAAAGCACAGGGCAGTGATTCTGATCTGGTGCTGGCCAGTATCACGCAAAAGGAAAAAGAACTGGAACCCATCCATTTTTCACTGGCTATAGATTACCGTAAGAATGCTAAATACCTCAAATACGCAATTATCCCCTTAGTTGTGTTTGTAGTGATCAATTTTGCCGCTGGCGAACCTATTTTTAATAGCAGTTATGAGCGCATGGTCAATTATGATAAAGCCTACGCGCCGCCGGCGCCTTTTTCCTTTTTAATTAACGCCGGAGATTTAAAAACGATCGAGAATAAAGATTATACCATAAAGGTTAAAGCTTCCGGAAGTGAAATCCCTGAAAATGTGCAGGTTTTTATTGATGGAAATGCCTTTTACATGACTAATGAAGGAGCGGGTAACTTCAGTTATGTTATACAACAACCTGATGCCAATGTTGATTTCCACGTAATGGCAAATGGGGTGCAGTCTAGGGATTATACCTTATCGGTCATAAAAGCACCGCTTATCGTAGATTTTAAGATGAACCTTGATTATCCGGCATATATTTTAAAAAAAGATGAAACGGTAAGCAACACGGGAAGTCTTATCGTGCCCGAAGGAACACGTGTTACTTGGAACCTAGAAGCCGCAAATACTCAACAAATAGCATGGATTGCATCTGATACTACGTTCAATTTCACCCAGGAAAAGGCCGATTTTTTCAGTTTTGAGCGGATTTTAAGCACGACCATTGCTTACGGCATCAGTACCAGTAATACAGAACTTGCCGATTATGAAACACTCGATTATCGCATTGAGGTGGTGCGGGACGCGTATCCTACCATCGAAGTTTCTGTGAAAAAAGATACGGTAAATGGCCAGCAACAGTATCACCAGGGTCGGGTTTCAGACGATTACGGACTTAATTCGCTGCGTCTCGTGTACTACAAGGAAAGTGAAGAAAAAGATAAACAGTACAAACAATTGCCGTTACAATCGGGAAATGTCGATCAGTTTATAGCGGCTTTTCCAGATACTCTAGATTTGGTTCCGGGTACCGCTTATGCCTATTATTTTGAAGTAACCGACAATGACGCGGTAAATAAGTACAAAAGCGCCCGCTCAGATATTTTCACTTTTAAAAAGTTAACTGCGGAAGAGCTGGAAGATGAACAATTAGAACGGCAACAGGAGAGTATAAAAAACTTAGATAAATCCCTTGAAAGAAGCGAGAAAAGTGATGAAGAGTTAAAAAAAATCTCTCAAATGCAGAAGGAGAAAAAGGATTTAAATTATACCGAACAGCAACAACTGAAAAACTTCCTCAATAACCAACAGCAGCAGGATCAATTGATGAAGCAATATTCTAAACGACTCAAGGAGAATCTCAAGGATTTTGGGCAGGAAAATCAGCCAGAAGAAGAACTTGGTAAACAATTGCAAGAACGGCTTGAAGAAAATGAAAGAAAGCTGGAAGAGCAGGAACAAATGCTCAAGGAGCTTGATGAACTGCGTGAAAAGCTTAATAAGGAACAGCTCAGTAAAAAGCTGGATAAAGTGAGCCAGCAGCATAAAAATTCTAAAAAGACATTAAAGCAATTGCTGGAACTCACCAAAAGGTATTACGTGGAACAAAAAATGAAACGTATTGCAGAGGAAATCAAGGAGTTAGGTGAAAAACAGGAAGAATTAAGTAAAAAACCGGATAATTCGGCCGAAAAACAGCAAGAATTGAATGAAGAATTCAAAAAGCTGCAAGAGGATCTGAATAAACTTGATAAAGAAAATGAGGAGTTAGTCAAACCAATGGATCTCCCGAAAGAGGAAAAATTAGAAGAGGAGATCAAAAAAGAGCAGGAAGAAGCTAAAGAGGAATTGGATAAAAACGAAGAGCAGGAACAAGAAAACTCCGAAGAAAAAGAGAAGCAGGACAAAAATAATCCGAGTAAACAAAAAGCGCAACAGAAGCAACAAAAAGCAGCTAAAAAAATGAAACAGCTCGCCCAGAAAATGGAATCACAAATGGATCAGGCGGGGGCAGAAACTCTAGAAGAGGATGTAGAAATGTTACGGCAAATTTTGGATAACCTCTTGCTTTTTTCCTTCAATCAGGAGGATCTTATGAATGTGTTCAAAGATATGGATGACAAGAATCCCATCTATGCAAAAAAATTAGTTCAACAAAATATGCTGCGCGAGAATTTTGAACATGTAGACGACAGTTTGTTTGCCCTTTCGCTGCGTGTTCCTAAGCTGGGAGAGAAAATTAGTGAAGAACTTACCAATGTGGATTATAATTTGAGCCAGTCTCTAGACCGGCTTTCAGAAAATCAGGTAATGCAAGGAGTAGCAAGTCAGCAATATGTGATTACGGGCGCAAATACCCTGGCTGATATGCTTTCTTCTATTTTAAATAATATGCAACAACAGCTATCAGGAAGTGGTAGTGGGAAAGGAGGAAAGCCTACACCAGGTGCCGGTGGAGCGGGGCAACAATTATCTGATATTATTATGTCGCAAGAAGAACTTTCTAAAAAGATGGGTGAGGGCAAGCCCAAATCTAAAGACGGAAAAGAAGGTGAATCAGGAGAAAAAGGAAAGGATGGTAAAGAGGGGAAAAGCGGTCAATCTGGTCAAAATGGAAAGTCTGGTCAGGGTCAGGGAAAGCAAAGTCAGTCCGGGGGTGAAGGATTAAGTGAAGAGCAACGCGCTGAGCAATACGAAATTTTTAAAGAACAGCAACAGATTAGGCAGCAACTTGAAGATCTTATGCAAAAAGAAGGACTTGGTGATAATGCGGCAAATCTGGTTAAGGAAATGGAAGAACTGGAAGATCAATTGCTGGATGGCGGGATAGATGAAGGAGCAAGAAAGCGCATGGAAAATCTAAAGCATGAGCTTATGAAACTCAAGAATGCCGAGCAGGAACAAGGGCAAGAGCAAAAGCGAGAAGCACAGACCAACAGAAAAACATTTAAGAGCGAGGGCAAGCGTATAGAACAAGAAGCCAAGCAGTATTTTAATACTAAAGAACTTTTGAACCGCGAGCCATTACCGCTTAATGGGGAATATAAGATAAAAGTACAAAGCTATTTTAATGGAAGCAATGATTGAATTTAATAGCCAAAACGACTTTGTATTAGCAAACGAAGCTACATATAGAAATTGGCTGAGTATCGTGGCTAAAAAAGAAGATCATGAGATTCAGGATTTGGGCTATGTTTTTTGTTCAGATAACTTTCTTTTGGATATCAATCAGCGTTATTTAGAGCATGACACACTTACTGATATCATAACTTTTGACTATTGTGTGGATAAAAATCTATCGGGTGAAATTTATATTAGTACACAACGGGTAGCTGAAAATGCGATATCTTTTGGAGTTGATACGAATACGGAATTGCGGCGCGTTATGGTACATGGTTTGCTTCATTTATGTGGTTATGGGGATAAAGAGGATATAGAAAAAGAACTCATGCGTGAAAAGGAATCGTATTATATGGGTCTATTTACCAAATAGGATTTTTGTTAAGCTATTTACCTTATATTTAGTACCTTTGCGCCCATTTTTAAAGGAATTATGAATTAAATGTTTCACGTGGAACAATGAGTTTATTTCAGGATACATACGATGTTATTGTAGTAGGAGGGGGGCACGCCGGTTGTGAAGCCGCTGCCGCTGCCGCGAATAGGGGCAGCAAAACACTTCTTGTTACTATGAACTTGCAGACTATAGCTCAAATGTCTTGCAATCCCGCCATGGGTGGGATTGCCAAAGGGCAAATAGTACGCGAAATTGATGCTATGGGTGGGTATAGCGGTATGGTTTCAGACCGAACCGCAATTCAGTTTAAAATGCTCAATAAATCAAAAGGACCTGCCATGTGGAGTCCGCGTGTTCAAAGTGACCGTATGCGCTTTGCTGAAGAGTGGAGACATATGCTAGAACAAACACCAAACCTTGATTTCTATCAGGAAATGGTGAGTTCGCTGCTAGTGGAAGGTGATAGAGTAGTAGGGGTAAAAACCTCTTTGGGAATTGAAATTAAATCGAAGAGTGTTGTCCTAACTAACGGTACTTTTTTAAACGGACTCATTCACATTGGTGAAAAGAATTTTGGCGGTGGCCGCTCTGGAGAACGTGCTTCTAAAGGTATCACCGAGCAACTTGTAGACTTGGGTTTTGAATCTGGACGGATGAAAACCGGTACGCCACCGCGTGTAGATGGTCGTTCGCTCGATTTCAGTAAAATGACTGAACAGCCTGGGGATGAAGATCCACAAAAATTTAGTTTTAGCAATAAAACCCAACCCCTGCAAACCCAACGGTCGTGCCATATGGCCTACACCAGTAATGAGGTTCATGAGATCTTAAAATCTGGTTTTGATCGCTCGCCTATGTTTAATGGAAATATTCAAAGCAGCGGCCCGCGTTATTGCCCTTCCATAGAAGATAAAATCAATCGGTTTGCAGATAAAGACCGTCATCAATTGTTTGTAGAACCGGAGGGCTGGAATACGGTAGAATATTATATCAATGGGTTCTCTACTAGCTTACCAGAGGATGTCCAATACCAAGCCTTAAGCAATGTAAAAGGATTTGAAAAAGTGAAGTTTTTTAGACCTGGATATGCTATAGAATACGATTACTTTCCACCCACACAGTTAAAGCATACCTTGGAGACTAAACTGGTTTCCGGCTTGTATTTCGCCGGACAAATTAATGGAACAACCGGTTATGAAGAAGCCGCTTGTCAAGGCATGATGGCCGGTATCAATGCAAGTTTAAAAGTAGAAGAGCAGGAAGCTTTTATTCTCACCAGAAGTGAAGCATATGTCGGTGTGCTCATCGACGATCTCATCACTAAAGGCACTGAAGAACCCTACCGGATGTTTACTTCACGGGCTGAATACCGAACGCTTATGCGTCAGGATAATGCAGATATACGTCTTACACCGTTGTCATATGCCATCGGTTTGGCAAGTAAAGAGCGTCTAAATGCCGTCGAACAAAAAAAGGAACAGGCAAGAGACTTTATTCAGTTTTTTGAAGATACCAGTGTGGCGCCAGAAGAAATGAATCCTATCTTAGAGGAAAGAAAGACTTCATTGATGGAGCAGTCTGATAAGATGGCCAAGATTTTTAGAAGGCCCCAGATTTCCCTGGCGGATATGTTACTACTAGAAGACGTTCAAATATATGTTCAAGAAAGTCACTTGTCCCGAGAAGTTTTAGAACAAGCAGAAATCCAGATTAAATACGCTGGTTATATTGAAAAAGAAAGGGCAAATGCTGATAAATTACAGCGTTTGGAAAACATAAGAATACCTGATAATTTTGATTATAAAAAGTTAAAATCTTTGTCTTATGAAGCTTGTGAAAAATTAACTAAAATCCAGCCCACATCCATTTCACAAGCGTCAAGAATAAGTGGGGTTTCTCCGAGTGATATATCGGTTATGCTCGTATATATGGGGCGTTAATTTTTAGTGTTCCACGTGAAACATTTAATGCTTGTACTTTCAAAAATATCTTCAAAAGCACTCAAAAATGAACTTTTTTAGTGTTTTTTAATCCGTTTAAGTAATAGTTGGTGAAATTTTCAGAGCATAAATCCTTTACTGTAAAAGATCATTCGGTAAGTAAAGAAGATTTTGAATTAAGATATGACGCTTCTTATGATATGTTTAAAACATATCCCAAACCTGCAAAAGATGAATTAGATCGTTATTATGAAAGCGAAGAGTATATTTCGCATACCGATGCAAAATCATCTATAACTGACAAGCTGTATCAATGGGTGAAAAAATGGATGCTTGGTTATAAATTCAGAAGCATTCAGCAGTATCAAACACAGGGTCGATTGTTAGATCTAGGTGCTGGAACAGGCGATTTTTTAGTCGAAGCGAACAAGAAAGGGTGGTCTATTTCTGGTGTAGAGCCTAATGCGCAAGCGCGCAATTTGGCAAAATCAAAAGGTATAAACCTCAATACAGACCTATCAGAAATTTCTGGCAAGTTTGAAGTGATAACGCTTTGGCATGTATTGGAACATGTTTATGATTTAGATTATTACCTGGAGTTTTTAAAAACCCATTTAGCTGAAAACGGTATTCTCATAATCGCAGTGCCCAACTTTAAAAGCTATGATGCGATAAAATATGGTTCAGAATGGGCAGCTTATGATGTACCCCGGCATCTTTATCATTTCTCACAAAAATCCATTCAAAAGCTTTTTGCTAATGTTGATTTCGAATTAATTGAAACTAAACCGCTTTATTTTGATTCCTTTTATGTAAGCTTGCTCTCTGAAAAATATCGAGGTAGTAAGATCCAATTTTTACGAGGAATGCTTTCAGGTTTATATTCTAATATCTCTGCATGGGGCAAAAAGCAATATTCTTCTCAAATTTATATTTTAAAGCATAAAAAAGCAATATAAAAGATACTTAAGGTTTTTTAAGAGTATAAATGCTACTAGGTCTTGCTTCTTTTTTAAAAGCGCTTAGAAGTGTTTAAAATAAGCCTTAGCCAATAATGATAATCAATCAATTTTAATTTTTATATAATAAATACTTATATATAAGAATTTGTAGGTATTCCTTTTAAAATGCAACTTACTTTTTACTTTTGCACAAAATCACATCATCATGAAAAAAATAATTGGAGGTCTATTTTTGGCCTTAACGTTTTTAAGCTGTAATAAGCAAAAAACAGGGTACGTAAACACTGAAAAAATTGTCAAGGAATATAAGACAATGGCAGCCACGCAGGATAGGTATGCCAAGCAAAACGATGAGCTCATGGCAGACCTAGAGCAAAAAGCAAAAGATTATCAGGCAAAGGTAGAGGAGTACCAGAAGAATCAGGGTTCTATGCGCGCTTCTGAGCGTGAAAAAACAGAGCAAGACCTTATGGCTCAGCGCCAGCAGTTACAGCAGGAGCAGCAAATGCGTGGTCGCCAGTTGCAACAGGAGAGTCAGGCAGCTATAGATTCTATTATTAAAGAAGTTAAGGGTGAAGTTAAGGCTTACGGAAAAGCTAACGGGTACGATTTTATCTATGGGCAGAATGATGCCGGAAGTATTATGTACGGTAAAGAGGAATATGACGTTACAGAAGACGTGATCGCATCGCTGAATAAAACAGAAAAAGACAGCATTAAATAGCCAAAAAAGGCAATAAATCAATTAAAAAGCCCGATTTATCGGGCTTTTTTTATGCTGCTTGACGGTGTAACAAGCGGGTAAGTTTTATGGAGAGATCGGTCAGGATTATTTTTGCATTGCCATTGCGTTCAATGTGATAGGCCGCGTCCTGTAGCTCTTTAACAATATCTTCTATGTTGTTTCCATGTACAAATGGCGCAAATTTGGCTAGGTCAAATTGAGTCTGTGGTTTAAGGTACACAAGAGTTTCTGCTTTATAATTAAGCAGAAGTGCCTGCCGAAAGAAATCGACGCAGTAATCTAAAAATTTTTTTTGGGTTTCACGGCCTTTGCTGGCAATCTGCTCGCTCCAGGACATAAGATCCAAGATGGACTTTTTATTGCCTTTGGCCTTAAAAGCAGTGCGTACCCAAGCGATAAACCAGGTTTCAAATTCTTCATCTTCCCCATCATGATTTAGAATTTGCAGTGCTTTGTTATAATCACCATTGGCCTGGTGGGCGGTTTTTTTAGCAAGATCAGCATCACAGTTTTCATTCGTTTTAAGTGCTTCTTCAATGGCCGCTTCGCCCAGCGGTGGAAATTGCAGCACCTGACAGCGCGATTTGATGGTGTCAATAATGCGATCTTCATCTTCCGCAATGAGGATAAAAACCGTTTTATTAGGCGGTTCTTCTATGAGCTTAAGCAGTTTATTGGAAGCAGCTGTGTTCATTTTTTCGGCCATCCAGATAATCATGACCTTATAACCCCCTTCATAACTTTTAAGGGATAAAGATTTAACCACATCTAGTGCTTCATCTACCCCTATTTGACCTTGTTTTTTTTCTATACCGATGTGCTGATGCCATTCATAAAGGCTTGCATAGGCGTTTTTCGCCACAAAATCCCGCCATTCCTTTAAAAAATTGGCTGAAACCGGGTGTTTTTTGACATTTTCATTGGTTGCCACCGGAAAAGCAAAATGTAGATCGGGATGGGAAAGGTTCTTAAACTTGACATTACAGGCCACAGGGCCACCTTCATTTTCACCACCACCGTTATTACAGATTAAATATTGGGCAAAAGCAATGGCCATGGGTAGCACCCCGCTGCCACTCTTACCAATAAAAAGCTGGGCATGGGCCACGCGATTACCAGTTGCACTGGTGGTCAAATGATTTTTTATAAATTCTTGACCTATAATAGAACTAAATTGCATGGCTCAAATATAACAGAATTGTAACGGTTTCTTTAAAGCCATCTGTTATATTTGTTTTGCTGAATAGGGCTAATTGTATGCAGTATATGGCTGTGATCATCACAAAAAGTCAATATATTAGCCAAAACTTTATTACACGTACGATTTGTAAGAAAAACCAACCTAGAACAGCGATCATAAAAAACCAAAAACATACATGAAAACGATTGACGATTTTAATTTTAAAGATAAAAAAGCGCTCATACGTGTAGATTTTAACGTGCCCCTCAATAATGATCATGAGGTGACTGACACAACGCGTATAGAAGCTGCAAAGCCCACGATTAAAAAGATACTTGATGATGGAGGTTCTACCGTGCTTATGTCTCATTTAGGAAGACCAAAGGCCAAAGAATCAGAATTTTCTCTCAAACATATTATAGATAAAGTTTCTGAAGTATTGGGTGTCAAGGTCAAATTTGTGACCGATTGCGTAGGTGAAGAAGCCGAAAAAGCTGCAAAAGACCTTAAACCAGGAGAGGTTTTGTTACTTGAAAATTTACGTTATCACAAAGAAGAAGAAAAAGGGGATAAGGATTTCGCTAAAAAATTATCAAAACTGGGTGAAATTTATGTAAATGATGCCTTTGGTACTGCGCATCGCGCGCATGCTTCTACCACGGTGGTGGCACAGTTCTTCCCCGATAAAAAATGCTTCGGTTATCTCATCGCCCAGGAAATAGAAAGCCTTGATAAAGTAATGCACAGTGACAGAAAGCCGGTTCTTGCCATTCTGGGCGGTGCCAAAGTTTCTTCAAAAATTACCGTGATCAAGAATATACTCGACAAAGTAGATGACCTTATTTTAGGTGGCGGTATGGCATATACCTTTATAAAGGCGCAGGGCGGAAACATAGGAAGCTCTATTTGTGAAGATGACTTACAGGATCTTGCCCTGGATATTTTAAAACAGGCCAAGGAGAAAAATGTGAATATTCACTTGCCGGTAGATGTGATTGCGGCAGATGCTTTTTCTGAATTTGCAAACACCCAGGTAGAAGATATCTATAAGATTGCCGATGGATGGCAAGGGCTGGATGCGGGACCAAAAAGTTTAGAACATTTTGCTGAAATCGTAAAGAAAAGCAAAACGATATTATGGAATGGCCCACTAGGCGTTTTTGAGATCGAACCCTTTTCAAAAGGTACCATAAAACTGGGCGAAGCAATTGCCGAAGCTACTTCTAATGGCGCGTACTCGCTCGTAGGTGGTGGTGACAGTGTTGCTGCTGTAAAGGAATTTGGTTTTGATGATAAGGTAAGCTATGTTTCTACCGGTGGTGGGGCGATGCTAGAAATGCTTGAAGGTAAGACCCTGCCCGGGATCGCTGCCATTCAAGATTAATAAATCACTAAGTAATCGCTATCCTTTTGCCAAAAAACAGAATTGTATTAAAGTTAGGTTTGTGTATACTATATAGTGTATTATGCTTTAACGCGCATGCCCAGAAAACCGATAATGCTATCTTAAGGGATTCTGGGGAACGTGAAGTGATACGTTATGGCGATTCTACCGTACAGTACAAAAAACTCAAGGATCTACATAAAGATGAGAAAGTAAACCTTATTCTCAAGAAGATCAAAGAAGGCGATTCTATGGTCTATCAGCTTGATGATAATTCATATGCTGCCGCGCTTGATTCTATGTGGATTGAAGAGCTCACCACAGAAACCTTATATGATTCGATCACTGAAATGGTGCAGGATCAGGATTTAAGTGAGGTAGAATATGCCGAATTGCCCACGGATACCTTGAAAAAAAGGCTTGCTCACTTGAGCGCCATTACGCCCTTTAATTTAGAATATAATCCCTATTTAGAGCGTGTAATAAAAAGTTATCTGAAACGGCACCGACCCACTATGGAACGCCTTATGGGCCTTAGCCAGTTTTATTTCCCTGGTTTTGAAGAAACATTAGACAAGTACAATCTGCCTCTTGAGCTTAAGTATCTTGCCATTGTAGAATCTGCATTGCGACCGCGTGTGCGCTCTAGGGCAGGGGCTACGGGCATGTGGCAATTTATGTATGCTACCGCAAAAATTCACGACCTGAAGATCAATTCTTATGTAGATGAGCGTATGGATCCTGTGCGCTCTACCGAAGCCGCCAGTGAATACCTGGCCAGGCTCTATGAGATGTTTGACGATTGGGACCTTGCGCTGGCTTCCTATAATTCTGGCCCCGGTAATGTTTCAAAAGCCATAAGGCGCAGTGGCGGGCATAAAAATTACTGGAATTTAAGACCGTATTTACCCAGGGAAACTGCTGGTTATGTACCGGCGTTTTTTGCTTTTATGTACATTTTTGAATATGCCAATGAACACGGTTATCACCCCGAACCACCACCATTTAACTATTTTCTTACTGATACCGTTCATATTAAAGAAACCATCAGTCTGGAAAAGGTTTCAGAATTTACAGGGGTTTCGCTGGCCGAACTGGAATATCTAAACCCGGTTTACAAGCTCAATATCATCCCTAAAACCCAAGATGATCAATATGCGCTAAGACTACCCAGAAAAGAAGTGGGTAAGTTTGTCTATAATGAGGACGCCATCTATGCAACCGTAATGGCAGAAGAAGATAAGCATGAAAAAACCCTTCCAGAGCTGTTAGAACAGGCCGCAGGGATCAATTATCGGGTCAAAAGCGGTGATTTTCTGGGAAGAATTGCAGAAAGGTACAGCGTGGGTATCTCCCAGATCAAGCAATGGAATAATCTGCGATCAAATAAATTACGAATAGGGCAGCGGTTGCTTATTTATCCTAACAAAACTTCGGGGCGCTAATCGTTTTCCCTCTTAAGTTTCTAAGAACTTCCTGTTTTTATTATTATTAACGGGAAAGATTCATTTTTCAGTTATATAATTTTGCTCGGGTGATAATGAATATTTCATCGGGGGAACGATTCTATTGCATTTTGGAACGATTTTGGTAGTGAATTCGGTAAATAATACCACTTTACAACTAACGAAAGAAGAACCTATTATGCAAAAACTACTTTTGGCATTCCTTTTATGCGCCGCACTGATTTCCTGTAACGATAAGCCCGGTAAGCGCGTGCTGAGCAGTTCATCTGGCGGCCTCAACAAACTTACGGTGGTGATGCCCAATGAGCTGTGGCAAGGCAGCCTGGGAGAAACCATACGCGCAAATTTTGCCGGGGCTGTTGAGGGCTTGCCGCAGGTAGAACCTTTATTTGACATTAACCAGATGCCAGCAGAGGCTTTTACCGGTTTTATGCGCAAACAACGCACGTTTTTGCGCATTGAAAAAAGCGATACAACAAACCTTAAAATTGTAAAAAATGCTTATGCAAGGCCGCAGACCGGGATTATTGTGAAAGGTCCTGACGTAAATGCTATTATCAACCTGCTAAAAAAGGATAGCGCGACCATCGTAGAAACCTTTAAGAACACAGAGCGGCAGGAGAAGTTGCGACGGGTGAATCTCGCTCCACAGGAAGATGATATGCTGAGAAAAAATTTCGGTATTTCCATGAAATTCCCAGACGCTTACCGCTACGCAGAAACTAAAAATGATTTTTTCTGGATACGTAAAGATGTTCCTAACGGCGATATGGATATTACGGTCTATGAAGTGCCTTTTTCTACTATAGATAGTGATACTAATACTATTGCTGCGATCATCAACATGCGAGACAGTATAAGTGGTGATAATATTGTCACAGATGAGGGTACCCGTTTTAGAACAGAACCGGCGTATGCCCCATATCTCAAAAAAACTACAATAGATGGAAAAACCGCTTGGGAAACCAAAGGAACGTGGGATGTTAAAGGCAGATTTATGGCCGGACCCTTTGTAAATTATGCCATAAAGGATGAAAAGAATAAGCGCTATCTAGTGCTGGAGGGTTTTGTATTTAAACCTTCTTCAAACAAGAGGGATAATATGTTTGAACTGGAATCTATATTGCGGTCTGTTCATTTTATAGACGAGAAATAAAGGAACACCAGCTAAAAAAGCCCAGTCATAAATTTATGACTGGGCTTTTTATTATAATTTCAAAAGTTTAGAACCTAACCTAAGATTTTTTCTCTTCGATTTTTTCTTCACTTAGCGGCTTATCCTCTTCTTTAGAAGCATCTTTAAATTCTTTTATTCCGCTTCCGAGACCTCGCATCATCTCTGGTATTTTTTTACCTCCAAAAAGAAGTAGTATAACCAGAACAATAATACCAATTTGCCATGGTCCCACCATTCCTAAAAATATTGTCAATGCATTCATAACTTTTTATTTAGAAAGTAAATATAAAAAGAAAAGTACAAACGCAACCCTTTCTTAAGAAAAATTAGCATGTGCCATCCTATCTTTTAATTTTATATTTGTCTTAGCTTATTCATTGTGATGACAAAAAAGAAAAAAGAAGACAAAAAACTCAAGAAAAGACTACTGCATAAATACCGGTTGGTTATTCTTAATGAGGATACCTTTGAAGAACATGTTTCTTTTAAGCTTACCCGACTCAATGTTTTTATTCTTTTTGGTTTTTCTACAATTGCTATCATTGCTTTAACATTTTTCTTGATTGCTTACACTCCTTTAAGAGAATATATACCGGGATATCCTTCTACGCAGCTCAGAAAACAAGCCACCCAGCTCATGTTTGAGACCGATTCGCTCAAACGCAGTTTTGAGATCAATAAAAAATATTACGCCAGCATACGCAAAGTACTTACCGGCGACAGTCTCGCGGTAGATTTTAACAGGGATTCAATCATCGATGCCAATGAGGGCCAGACGCCAAGTATAGATGTGCGCTCCTCTCGGGCAGATTCTGTATTACGCGAAAAAGTGGCTCAGGAAGATCGTTACAACCTTTTTAATCCCGCAACCGCTGCGGTGGCCAACACGCTTTTTCCTCCAGTAAAGGGCACGATTACAGAACCCTATAACATCGACACAAAACATTATGCTGTTGATGTGGCCGTGGTTAAGGATGAACCCGTAAAAGCAGCAGCAGATGGCACGGTCATCTTTTCAGAATGGACGGCAGATACCGGTTATGTTATCATCCTTGAGCACGCTGGGAATTTGATTTCTGTGTACAAGCATAACGCCACGCTGAACAAAGAGCAAGGCGATTTAGTAAAAGCGGGTGAGGTCGTTGCAACGGTAGGTTCCACGGGTACTTTGAGTACGGGTCCACATTTACATTTTGAATTGTGGAGCGGTGGATATCCCGTAAATCCCACTAATTATATAAACTTTGAGTAGCGCATGTCCTTAAAATCTTTTGCAGCCCGTCTTTTTGCGCGTTATACCGTTTCAAAAACCAAAAAATGGACTGATCAGCCCATTAAAACACAGGAAAAGGTATTTCAGGAACTTATAAAAACAGCGTCGGAAACCAAATTTGGTCAAGATCATCATTTTAATGAGATACAAACACCGGTACAGTTTGCTTCTCAAGTCCCTGTGCGTGATTATGAAGGTTTAAAGGAATATGTGGATTTAATGGTTCAAGGGAAAGAAAATATTCTCTGGCCGGGAAAACCTCTTTATTTTGCCAAAACCTCGGGGACGACTTCTGGAGCAAAATATATCCCCATCACCCAAAAATCGATGCCCACGCATATTAAAGCGGCCAGAAACGCTATTTTAAGCTATATAGCAGAAACGGGCAATGCCAATTTTGTAAACGGAAAGATGATTTTTCTACAGGGAAGCCCGGTTTTACAGGAAAAAAACGGTATCAAATTAGGTCGGCTTTCGGGCATTGTAGCGCATTTTGTACCGTCATACCTACAAAAAAACCGTATGCCCAGCTGGGAAACCAACTGTATCGAAAACTGGGAAGAAAAGGTAGATGCGATTGTTACAGAAACGATGCAGGAAGACCTGAGTATCATAAGTGGAATCCCATCATGGGTGCAGATGTATTTTGAACGTCTAATGGAAAAAACCGGTCAAAAAGTAGGTGAAATCTTCCCGAATTTCAACCTTTTTATCTACGGCGGTGTCAATTATGAACCCTACCGAAAGAAGTTTGAAAACCTTATTGGGAGGGCGGTAGCTAGTATAGAGCTTTATCCCGCAAGCGAAGGCTTTTTTGCTTATCAGGACACCCAGAAAGAGCCGGGAATGCTCCTGTTGCTTGATGCCGGTATTTTTTACGAATTTATAGCAGCCGATGAGTTTTTTGATGAAAATCCGCGGCGCTTGACCATTGGTGAGGTAGCACTTGGCGTGAACTACGTGATGATCATTTCAACAAATGCGGGGCTGTGGGCCTACAATGTGGGTGATACAGTTCAATTTACCAGTTTGTCCCCGTATAGGTTAATGGTAACCGGGCGTATCAAGCATTTTATTTCAGCCTTCGGTGAGCATGTAATCGGTAATGAGGTAGAACGGGCGATTGCTTTGGCTATTGAAAAACATGAAGTGGAAATGACCGAATTTTCGGTGGCGCCACAAATAACTCCTCCTGAAGGACTCCCTTATCATGAGTGGTTTATCGAGTTTGAGAAACGGCCTCGGGACATGCACGCTTTCGCGAAAGCAATAGATGAAGAACTACAGGAACAGAACAGTTATTATAAAGACCTGATAACCGGAAAAGTGCTGCAAACTTTAAAGATAAGCATGGTAAAGCGGGGTGGTTTTAACGACTACATGCGCACGCAGGGTAAGCTGGGCGGGCAGAACAAATTACCGCGCCTCGCCAACGACCGAAAAATTGCCGATGCTTTACCTGTAACCGATTTTTAAAATAGGTATATTTGACCCCTATGAGCATAACAAATACTGACGAAAGAACCAGAGCGCAGGAAAGTTCTAGCGCAATAGAGCGCATGTATATTACGATGCGCCATCTCTTTAACCGTGGTTTTTACAAGCCCATGGGCGTATCTGGGGAGACCCTGCGCGAATCTCTGCTTATTTTAAGACCGGAGATTTATGGTGCCGTGGGAGAACAAAAAGTGGAACTTGACGGCCTGTTGTACGTTATAGACCGTCTTCCAGACGGTATTGAAGAGTGCCGGTATATCAATCTTACCAGTGATGAGGGCTATAAAAATTCGCATTTTAAGCCCATAATTCCGCCTAAAAGGCGCAGAAATTGCTACCGCATCGATGAAGAACAGATGAACATCGAGATCACGCGTGGCCGTTCTGAGATCTATGACATTCTCACGCACCTTACTTTTTTGTTTATAGAATCGCATAAAATCATGCGTCGTGTGATCATTAATGAAGAAGGAAACACTACAAGGGACTGGAAAAAGCTAGAAAAAATGGTTCTTAGTGAAGAAGAACCTACACAGGCAGAGCGGGAGGTAGCGCTTACACATACGGCAAACATACTCGGAAGGACTTTTCAAGAGGTAAGTACTATCTATGGCAAGTTTGCAACCGCAAAAAACAACAAGCGCTTTTTAAAAATCGTGTATTGGCTGGGCAAACGCGCTATTGAAGAAGCGCTGGAAGGCGATAAGCGCATCGTTACTTTTACCCCTGTACTACGTGAGCGCCTTGGCCACCATATACACGGTGAAGTCTGGGCAGACAATATTAAAAAAACGCTGGAAGAAAACGGCCTGATCAACCGGCCGCTGCATATCATCAGTGCAAATATGCACAGTGTGATGAATACCCTTTTTGCTCCTGTAGCGCTGGAAAAGGAAATGAAGAAAAAAACAAATCTGGAGATTTACGAAGTTTTAAGCAATTCCTCTAGCGGAAAATTGCGAACCCGCGTAGAAAAAACCGCCTTGGCCAATGGGATGGTTTTCTTACCAGACCGAAGTGGGACCAATATTGATATTCAAATATTTGATACCTCAAAACTGGAGATCTCACTAAATAATTTTTGCCACAAAACAGATTATGAAAAGGGAAAGGAACCTGTCATAATTGTGATGGACTATGCTTTTGGAGAGCAGGCCTATGAGACTATGGAAGAGCTTTTAAAACCTTATGAGAAGGGCAGGGAGACCATTTATCTGGACTTTCCGTCTATATCCATTATGGGCAAGGCCGGTATTCTGGAAGGGGATAAGGGAGACATTATGATCCCTAAGGCGCACCTTTTTGAAGGTACGGCAGATAATTATCCCTTTGATAATGAACTGCAGAAGGAAGATCTTGAAGGGCATGGCATATCGGTGTATGAGGGGGCAATGATTACCGTACTGGGCACTTCGCTGCAAAACCGGGATATCCTTAAATTTTTCTATGAAAGTTCGTGGAACGTGATAGGCCTTGAGATGGAAGGTGCTCATTATCAGAAAGCTATTCAGGCGGCAGCTAAATTAAGAGGCAATATAAGCGATAAGGTAAAAGTACGTTATGCTTATTATGCTTCAGACAACCCATTAAAAACAGGAAGTACGCTTGCCAGTGGCGGTCTGGGAACCTCTGGTGTAAAACCTACCTACCTGATCACCGAAAAGATTCTCGAACAAATATTCAATGCATAATGAGAAATGATAATGATGTTTACGTAGATGACGTCTTTGATAAACTAAAACAGTTTATAAAGCGCATTTTTAGGCTCATTTTTAAGGTTTTTAGCCTGTTTTGGTCAAAAAAGTTACTATTTCTTGGACTTATTGTTGTAGGAGTAGCCATTGGTTTTTTCCTGGATATGATCAAGGAAACACGCTATGAGTCGGTTTTACAGATCAGGACTTTTCAGGCAGGTACAGAGTATGTGTACAACATTATAGACAACCTTAATCAAAACCTTGGGGATACACTTTATTTAGAAGAAAACGGGTTTACAGGTCAGGAGTTACAGAGTATTGAGATAACGCCTATGGCCAATATGGAGGACCTGCTTTCTACGTTTAGAAATGATGACTCCAGAACCCTGGAGACGTTAATACTGAATACCAGCACGCAAGATTTGCTCACCTCAGAGTTTTTTAGATCGCAATATAGCCAGCATAAGATCGCTATAAGATTCGGTAAAAATTTTGACGAAAACACGATACCTGATTTTCTGGCTTTTTTAAACAGCAACCCCTATTATGAGGATCTTTATAAATTACAGCAGGAGTCCTATAGACAGCGCATTACCGAAGATCAGAATTCGATCTCAAAAATCGATACTTTAATAACAAATTATAACGGTAATTTAAAGCAGGCAAGCTCTAGTGGATCTGTTGCCGCGTTTATAAGTGAGCAGCGGGCAACGAGTGTTTTTGATCTTCTTCAGTTCAGGAATGATCTGGTAAAGGAAGTACAAACACTTACACTCCAGCTGAAAGAACTCAAAGCCCCGGTCACCCTAACAAATAAGCCGGTAATATTGGAACAGGACGGCCTGATAAGAAATAAAACGGTATTTGTGCCTTTACTATTCATTGGTGTTTTTGCGCTCATTTTAGTGTTGATCGCTTTTTATCGAAAAATGAAACTCTGGGTACAGACACCCTGAAGCAATTTGCCATGAGACCACCCAGTTTACGTACCTTATATACGATTTTATTCCTGCTGGGTCTGTTTTTTATACCTTTTAATTCCTATAGAGGTATTCCTGTACTGGGTGAATATAGCAGGGAGTCTGCCACACTTTTCTTCTTGTTGGGAACGGCAGTGCTAGGCATAGATATTTTAATAACGAAAAGCATAGCCTTCCCCGTAAAAAACGGAGTTTTTTGTGCAGTGCTGTTTTTTTTGTTTTGGTGTTTTTTTACTACGTTTTTAAACATGGGGGCCGTAAGCCATTATTTATACAAGGGCCTTACCGGTGTAGAGCGTTTTTTTAGACAGTACGTCTCGCTATTGATTATTGGGTTTTTCTTTCTTGTTTTTTTTATAAATGTACTGAGTAGGTTAAGCGCTACGACTATTTTAAAGCAAGTACGAAGAATATTCCTTTTTTCACTTATTGTGGTTGCTTTTTATGGCGCTCTAGAGACCCTTATCGTGGTTTTTGGTTTGGCGCAATTAAAACCGGTCCTTCTTTATTTTAACTACTTTCCTTTTACTGAGGTTCATTTTTCTGGTGATCGGATTTCTGGGGTGAGTTTTGAAACGCCTTTTTTAGCCATTTATCTTATCACGATTTGCGGCTGGATGCTGAGTTATATAATAACCGGTAAGGGCATATGGCGTTTTATACCGGCACTTCTAGTACTCGAACTCACCTTTTTTGCAGGATCGCGTACCGGTCTGGTCGTTATCAGCCTACAGTATCTCATTTTTTTTGGAGTGTTACTGTTTTTTAAGAAATACAGGAAGAATATCCTGTATCTTTTTTCTGGTTTTGCACTGGTCGTAGGGGTGGCACTTGTTTTTAGCGGCGGTAAACTTATAAAAGAAGCAAAGGCAAAATTAGACTCCCTTAATTTTGAACAGAACCTGTTGACCAGCATTTCCAACCGAAGCCGTTTTGGCATGCAGTACGCCTCTCTTCAGGTTTTTAAAGATAATCCGGTGATAGGAGTGGGCTTTGGGCAGCTTACTTATGAGGGATATAAATATTATCCCGCCTGGGCGATAACCAATAATTATGAGTTCAGGATGAATTACATGAACCAGCGGCGAGATTCATTTCCGCCCAGTTATAACCTTTATTTAAGGATTATGGCAGAGTCTGGTCTGGTAGGGCTTATCTCATTTCTCGCCATTCTAATTTTAGCTATTTACAGAGCCTTAAAGTTGATACGTGAACCGGAGGGACCCGCCAGAATATTAGGACTGATCACTATGGTTTCGGTGGTGGGCTTTGCGTTTAACTGGTTGCAGATAGATGCGTTCCGAATGTTCGGTTTTTGGTTAACCATCGCCATACTTTGTATTCCGTTTAGAGAAAAATATTTGGAGCATCCTCCCGGATATGTAAATAATGTGGACTAATCATTTTGAAGGTTAATTCTGCCCGGGATGATCGCCCTTTTTGTGATGTATTTCCACTATTTTCGCAGCAGAAATTAACTAGTTTGGGACAGGTAAACAAAGTATGATTTAAAATAATTTTAGAATTTTTCCCACAATATCCGGGAATAAAACCCATGGGTGGGATTTAAACATTTTTGGGGCAGCGCACAGCTCTTTCTTCGGTAAAAACAGCTTATGAAATTATCTTATATAGTAGAAGTAGATCCCCTTGTGCATTCTGGGATCATAAAAAAGATAAACAACCAGATTTTGATCTGGCGGAAGCAGGGACACGAGGTACAAACACTCATTCTTTGGCCGAAGGCTTCTACCAGTAAAGCCACCAAATACATTGAAGGTCGGTATTTTTCAAACAGCTTACTGGACGGTTTACCACAAGGTTTTTTAAATACCTATCTGACTAAAATAACGAGGATAAAACAGGTAAAAAAAGCACTGAATACCTTTAATCCTGATTTGGTTTACATCCGCCAAAATATTTGGTATCCGGGTTTGCCTGGCGTTTTGAGGCGTTATAAGACCGTTATGGAGCTCAATTCGGTAGATTATATGGAAATGGAATTCTATTCCAACCTGAAGAAAAAAGTGTATTTATGGGGCAAAAAACGACTTCTCGAGGTTATTTCTGGACTCGTTGCCGTATCACCAGATATTTTAGATCATTATAAAGAATATAAAATTCCACAAAAAGTAGTTTCCAACGGTATAGATCTTAGTAAATTTAATATTCCAAAGATTCCTGATCACGATCAGGAACAAACAAACCTGATCTTTGTGGGAAGTGCTAATATGCACTGGCACGGTCTTGAAAAAATTTTTGCGCTAGCCAGGAAGTTTCCAGCCTATACTATTGACATTGTGGGTTATGAACGAAAGGATATTGCTGAAAATATCCCGCCCAATGTCACCTTTCACGGCTGGGTAAACAGTGCACAATTAAAAAAGCTTTATCAAAAAAGTAATCTGGGCATAGGTTCCTTTGGCAATCATCTGGTAGGAAAGAAAACAGATAGTACCTTGAAAGTGCTAGAATATTTGGCCAATGGCCTGCCTGTGATTTTGGGTCATCACGATACAGATTTTCACAATGCCGATTTCCTTCTTAAAATTACGGATGAGGAGCATAAGCTATTACCTTCCGCTACAATTAAGGCTTTTATAGAAAAGAATAAAAGTAGGCAGGTCACCCATGAAGAATTGAAAAAAATAGATTCAAGAACCAAAGAAAGGGAGCGCCTTTTGTTTTTTCAAGAACTTGTACATAAATAGTCAAAAATTTTGTCTGTGAACAGCACTGCTGAAATCATCGTTTTAATACCGCATTACAATAATCCCCAGGGTTTAAACAAATCATTGCAGTCGATACAGGAAACAATCCGCGTTGACGTTCTTATTGTAGATGACGGGAGTGAAGAAAAGGGTTTAGATGAAGCTGGTTTGCAGGAAAATTTGTCTGCTCACCTCCAGCTTAATTTTTTGTATCTCAAAAAAAATAAAGGAATAGAAGAAGCTTTAAATGCTGGTTTACGGCATATTCTATCAAAAAGCTATACCTATATCGCCCGTCTGGATTGTGGAGATCTATGTGCTCCGGGTCGCTTTTTTACCCAAAAAAAGTTTATGGAAGACCGCCCTGAACTAGGATTGGTTGGTTCTTATGCGCATTTTATTGACAGCGGTGGCCGTAGGCTTTATGATCTAAAACACCCTACCAGCTATGCCCGTATCAAACAGAAAATGCACGTCAACGCCATGTTTATTCATCCTACCATCATGTTCAAAACCAAAGTGGTAGAACGGGTGGGGTTATATCCCACGACCTATCAGGCCGCAGAGGATTTTGCTTTTTTTTTTAAGATCATTGAGCATTTTAAGGCTGCAAATATTCCACAATTCCTTGTATCCTGTGAGATTAATGCGGGCGGTATTTCGCTTCAACGGAGAAAAGAACAATTGGTCAGCAGGATGCAGATTTTAAAGGAGCAATTTTACTGGGGCTTTTATCCCTGTTACGGTTTAGTGCGCAATTTTATAATAAGTAAACTGCCGTATGTCTTAATTTATAATATAAAAAAAATACTGAGGTGAAGTTAGTCCAGGATTTTAAAACAGACCGGCTTGGTTTTTCTTACGATGTCCTTTTGGCATTGTTGGCATGCTGTCTTCCGCTGTCAAGCGCGATCCCTAACTTGTTGCTCATTCCCATTGCCATTCTATTATTTTTTAAATTTAGTAAAAAGGCTATTTATGGTAGACCCGTACTATTTTTTGTATTAACCCTCGGCTTTTTAGTAGTGCTGGCGATCATAAAATGGCGGTTTTTTGCCGAAATTGACTTCTATTCCCGCATTTTTATCAGCTTATTATTATTGGTTTCCGTAACACAGGTCAATCGCTTAAAATATCTGGAAACTGCTTTTCTCGCCGGGACCGTACTTGCCATATTAATCGCCACCTTTAATGTATTGGCTTTTGAAGATTTTAAACTATCCTTTTCTATTTTTGGGAATACCGCTGCCGTAAATGAGTTGCTGCGCATAGAACGGCCGTATTTTGGCTTTTTACTGGCCCTCGTGGTATTTTTATGCTTGCGCCATAAAAGTATGGTGTACTATGGTATTGCCGTTGTTGCCAGCGTTTTTTGCGCCCTTATTGCAGCACGGCTTAGCCTGGGA
Source organism: Leeuwenhoekiella sp. (assembly GCA_011050015.1). GTDB lineage: Bacteria > Bacteroidota > Bacteroidia > Flavobacteriales > Flavobacteriaceae > Leeuwenhoekiella. Next base: position 31,073 of record DRGP01000018.1, read on the forward strand.
CTTATCGTACTGTTGTGGCTGGTGTGGCTCTTTCACCTTCTTAAACCTTTAAAGAAATGGCGTTTTCCCCTGGTGCTGGGTGCTTTGGTTTTATGTGGAATAGCATTGTTCAGCAATGATAACCTAAAAAAGAGATTTAAGGTGCAGGGCAATCTCGACCACAGCATCGCAAAGGCACTTGATTATGAACCGCGCTATGTCATCTGGCCCTGTACATTTACAACACTAAACAGCCCCATGGAAATCCTGTTTGGCCTACAAGGGAATGATCAATTGGAAAAGAGGCTGGTAACTTGTTATTCAGAAAGCATAATGGGTAACCCGTCAAAAAAGGCCTATTATTTGGACGAAAAATTTAATCCTCACAATCAGTTTTTGCACCTGCTCTGCTTGGGTGGATTAAGTGCACTGGTTCTTTTTTTGTTAGGTTTTGGGAACGTTTTTTTTTCGCGAAAAGTACCTTTTGACCTTAAAGTGCTGGCTGGGATGTTTTTTCTTTTCTTTGTTTTTGAAGCTTTGCTTTACCGCCAGCTGGGATGCTATCTTTTTGGGATATTCCTGGGCGTTTTGGCCAGAAGGCTTTGTTATTCAACTGATTTAAGAGAAGCATCCTTATAGATTTCAACCAGTTTTCTATAATTTTTTTCACTGTCAAAATATGTTTTACAGTGCTCTAGGCCCAGCCTGCCCATTGTCTCACGTTGTTGGGGCTCTAGAAGTTGAAGTAGTGCTTTATTAAATGCATCGAGATCATTGCATAAAAAACCGGTTTTACCATGTACCACAATATCGTTATTACCCATAATATCGGTCGCCACAATGGGTTTTTCGAGTGCCATGGCTTCCAGCAGGGCAATAGGCAAGCCCTCCCAAGCAGAGGTTTGTAGATAAATGTCTATACCGGCCAACTGTTTGAGACCTGTAGATCTTGAGGTAAACCATCCGGTCACTTTTATATTTGGCGCATGAAGTTCCTCTTTTAATTCGCCGTCACCGATCCATAAAAACTGAATATTAGGATTTGCAAGGGCAATTTTATTGAATAACGAAGGGTTTTTTTGGGGCATGATACGCCCTAAAACACCAACCACAATATCTTTTTGAATGGGAGAAGAGTCATGATGCGCACGTAATTTTTTGATATTAACACCGTTGCGCACCAGTTTTGCGGGTCCTATTTTTTGAGCGAATTTATATTCGGTGTCGCCGCAGGCTATGGTAGTGCCCCCTACAAAAAACTGTGCTGTTTTTTCAATGGCATAGTACATTTTAAGGGTAGATGGAGAAACATCCTTCCGTAAAAAGGAATAACCATGAGGAGTATAAAAAAGCTTAGCTTTTGACCGCGAAAACAAGTGTGCGGCACGTCCTAAAATTCCAGCTTTAGAAGAATGTAAATGCAGCACATCTGGGCGAAGATCTTTTACTATGGTTTTAAGTTTGAGAAATGCCCTAAAATCTGAACGCGGTGATAATTCCCTGTCCATGGGAACCATTATGAGGTTTATTTTTGAGCTTATTTTTGAACGTATTTTACTGGGATCTATCCCCTCTCTTTTTCCACTATAAATGATGGTGGTCTGTAGTGTATCGTCTTGATCTAAAACTGCAGAAAGATCTCTGAAATAGGAGTAAATACCACCGGTTAATGCTTCAACGATGTGAAGCACTTTTAACTTTTGCATAGTCTAAAATTGATTCCCGCGAAGGTATTGTTTTTTTTAAAGATGCGGGATAGGCTATAAACCTGAGCCTTAGTATTTAGATAATATGCTGCTTATATCCGCTTATTGGGTTTTCGGTTTAGTTTTAGAGGTTAAAATTATCCCGCATTATCGCTAACCCGTTAATTGTTCCATGAATGTGAAGGTTTTGAGATACAGGTTTCTTTTAATATGTTTTAATTTTACGGTATCTTCGCGCCCCCTCTTTTTTATAAGTATTAGTATAACTAATTGAGCATGCATTCCAGTTCTGGGAAATACTCTTTTGTGATAAGGCCTATACTTCACGTATTGGACTTGCTTATTATATTAAGCCTGGCCAGAGTCTTTATGATCACTTCCCGCGAGTATCTTATTTTTTGCTGTTATATGATCGCAAGTTGGCTTATTACGGCCACTTCACTTGGTTTTTATAAAGTGTACCGTTTTACACCACTGCTCAGGATAAGCTATTTATTGCTTAAACAATTTGTGGTCTTTACCATGTTGGTTTTTGCATTTTATGGGGTTTACAAAGAGTATAACCCTTCATTATATGTGTTGGCAAAGTATGTATTAGTTTGTTTTGGGTGCGTGGGTTTACTACGCATCATATTATTTGTGTTGCTTAAAAAATACCGTATCTTGATACGGCGCAATATTCGGCGGGTGGTCATTTTGGGTGAAAATGCCAAAACTCAAAGGCTCAAAGATTTTTTCGGCAACCCAGAATATGGATATCAGATCATAAAAGCTTTTGATTTTAGAAACAAGCAAACAGGAATAGAAGAGGTAATAGAATTTGTGATCAATGAGGACATTGACGAGATCTATTGTTCTATCGCAGAGCTGAGAAATACAGAAATAAGCAGGATGGTAGATTTTGCCGAAAACAACCTAAAAACCCTCAAATTTCTACCCGATAACAAAGAGATCTTAAGCCGTAAACTCAATTATCAATATTATGGCATAACACCCATACTTTCATTACGCAATATTCCTCTGGATGCCCCACTATTTGCTTTCTTAAAGCGTAGCTTGGATATTGTTATAGCATTATTGGTTATTGTAGGGGTTTTATGGTGGTTGACCATCATCCTTTCCATTCTCATTTACCGGCAGTCGGGAATGAGCGTGTTTTTTAAGCAAAAACGCTCCGGATTGGACAACAAGCCATTTTACTGCTACAAATACCGCTCTATGGCCGAAGTAGAATCGACAAAGCAGGTCGAGAAAAATGACCAGCGGGTAACAAGAATAGGTAAGTTTATACGCAAAACCAGCATTGATGAACTCCCACAATTCATCAATGTGCTCAAGGGCGAGATGTCAACCGTGGGGCCCAGACCACACCCGCTCTATCAAACTGATTTTTATCATTTACGGGTAGATCGTTTTATGATAAGGCATCTTATCAAGCCAGGTATTACAGGGCTTGCACAGGTAAGCGGTTACCGAGGAGAGGTCGCTAGCGAAATGGATATTAAAAACCGGGTACGTTTTGATATCTTTTATATTGAAAACTGGTCAATCCTTATGGATCTGCGCATTATGGTAAAGACCATAATCAATGCTGTAAAGGGAGATGAAAAAGCCTATTAGGTTATAAAAATCAGCTTATAGGTAACTTTAGTGCTTACTTATTATCAAAACTTCAAAAAATACCTATATTTCACGATAATTTAGCGTTAGTTCAAGGCTTTAGAATCTATTTTTTTCTAAATCTTCCACTATAAATAAGCACTTGATTTTTGAAGATCAATAATTTAATCAGATTCTATTAATGGCATCGGGAGCCGGCAGATATTCCTACTTACTTAGACCGTTACTTATAGCAATAGACCTGGTCGTATTGCTTGGGGCTACGGTTTTTATATCCCTGCCAGCAAAAGTGCGGCCTGTTTTATATATATACATTACAGTAAGCTGGCTTATTACTACTGTGGGAAACTCCTTCTATCAGGTTTATAGATTTACTACATTATTAAAGCTCATCTACCTGCTATTACGCCAGGTTATTCTTTTTACGCTGGTCATTTTTGCCTTTTATGGGGTACTAAAAAACGTGAGTCTCCAGCTTTTGGAAATCGGCAAGTATATAAGCTGCAGTTTTATAGCTATTGCTTTTATTAAGATAGGTGTTTTTAACCTGCTCAAAAAATACAGGATTTTGATGGGGCTGAATAAACGGCGCGTCATTATTCTGGGAAAAAACGCAAAAACACATCGTTTAAAGGGATTTTTTCAAAAGAATCCTGCCTATGGGTATGAATTTGTACAGATGTACGACCTAAAAAAAAAAGATAAAAGCTTTGAGGAAATCAAGGCCTTTGTCTTGCACAGTAAAATAGATGAGATATACTGTTCCATCGCAGAACTTAAAAATGAAGAGCTTGCACAATTGGTCAATTTTGCCGAAAATAACCTTAAAACCCTAAAATTTCTTCCTGATAATAAAGATATTTTCACAAAAAAAATAGATTATCAGTACTACGGCATAACGCCCATTATCTCCCTGCGTTCCTTACCTATGGAACAGCCCATAAACCGTTTTTTAAAGCGTATGCTTGATATTTTAATGGCCGTGCTGGTGATCTTTTTTATCTTGTCCTGGCTGGCACCCCTTGTCGCTATTTTTATTGTGATAGAATCTAAAGGCCCTGTATTTTTTAAGCAAAAGCGTAATGGGCTTGATGGTAAAGAATTTTACTGTTTTAAATTCAGATCGATGCATCTTAACGAAAGGGCGCATTCTAAACTGGTGAGCAAAAACGACAAGCGTATTACAAAGGTAGGGCGCTTTTTACGCAAAACCAGCATTGATGAACTTCCACAGTTCGTTAATGTATTGCTGGGAGAAATGTCTGTCGTAGGGCCGCGGCCGCACATGGTAAGCATTACCCATCTCTATGCCGCAAAAGTTGATAAATTTATGGTAAGGCACCTGGTAAAACCAGGCATCACCGGTCTGGCTCAGGTAAGCGGTTACCGCGGCGAAATGGAAACTGAAAACGATGTCAAAAATAGGGTGCGCTTTGATATTTTTTATATCGAGAACTGGTCTGTTTTGATGGATCTGCGTATCATCGCAAAAACGATGGTAAAATCCCTAAAAGGTGACGCTAAAGCCTATTAAATTATCATGATTTCTATAATCACTGCTTTTTATAATGCTGAAAAATTTCTGGCCGAAAGCATAGAAAGCGTTCTGGCACAGACCCATGTAGACTGGGAACTCCTGCTCATAGACGATTGCTCTTCAGATCAAAGCGCGGTCATTGCTCTTAAATATGCACAAGCCGATAAACGCATCACAATAGTTACGTTAGAGCAAAACAGCGGCACCGGCATTGCCAGAAATAAAGGGATAGAACAGGCAAAAGGCAGCAAAATTGCCTTTCTGGACGCAGACGACCGCTGGAAACCGCATAAACTCGCTACGCAGTTGCAGTTTATGGAAAAAAATCAGGCGTCCATTTGTTTCAGCAGTTATACCTTGATGAATGAAAACGGTAAACCACTTAATATAGCAGTACAGGCACTGCCCGTACTGGATTTTAATACACTGCTTCGTGCAAATTATATAGGAAATCTAACCGCACTATATGATGTGGAGCGTTTGGGTAAACAATACGCCCCAGCCCTGAGAAAACGGCAAGACTGGGCCCTATGGTTAGATCTTGTAAAAAAAGCAGGTAAAGCCTATGGAATTTCAGAATCACTGGCCTACTACCGGGTGCGCAAGGACTCTATTTCTGGTAATAAATGGAAGATGTTGCGGTATAATTTTGCCGTTTACAATCAATATTTAGAATTTTCAAGGCTAAAAAGCGCTTGGATGATGCTGCGCTTTTTATGGGAACAATTTTTTATAAAACGCCGCCAGGTCAAAGTCATCAAAGCTGCGAGTGGAACTGTTTGAGCTTGCCGCTGGGGCTACGTTGCAATGCGGGAACTCGTTTTAAAACAATGTTGATCCCTCCTTCCAGATAATCTACCATTGCAGTTGTGACAGCAGCTTCTTCTTTTTTGTTCAATGGCCGGTCACTTACATAGGTGATTTCAAAATGATTGATTGCTGTTTGAGCAACCACCATTTCTTTTACATTTCCAGTTTTCTCTATAGCTTTTTTGATAATGTAGTAAAAGGCAAGCCCGGGTACTACTTTGCCGCTTGGCAGCTGTACATTATCGTTGTTTCTGCCGCTCAATTCCTGTAAAAAGAGGTTCCCTGTTTCGTGATCACGGTTTAAAATGCCCAGGTCGCCTATCGCATAGCGCACAAAAGTCTGGGACTTATTATAAAGCGAAGTGATAACAAGGTGTCCTTTTTCGCCATGAGGCAAAATTTCCCCCTCTGCATCCACGATTTCCACGTAGAGCAGTTTTTCGTCAATTAATAACTGTTTTCGGTCATTTTCAAAGGCAATAAGGCCGGTTTCTGAAGCGCCATATTCATTTACCACAGGGACGCCCAATTGCCTTTCCATAAGTTCGCGATCCGTTTCAAAAAGCATCTCGCTGGTCACGATACACAGTTTTAAGGAAGGACAGACGTACTTCAGCACCACATTTTTGTCCTTTAAAAACCTGGAAAAAAGTAAAATACTGCTGGTATAGCCGTTTATATAGGCAAAAGGGGTGTTTTTGAACTTCAAGAGGAAGTTTTCAAACCGTTCTGGATCTAAATCAAAAATAGGAAAACGGTACCGGTTGCTGAGCAAATCTTTAAACTGCTCCTTAATCCGATTTTTTCCGCGTAGCGGAATACCATAAAAACGCGCTTGCAGGTCGCCGGAAAGACTAATTCCGCACTTGGCATAATGTGCGTAAAAAGACGCCCACGACAGCGCATGGCACCACTTGTCTTTAGCAAATTGAAAAGGCTCCCCAGAAGATCCCGAGGTTTTGCCCAGATACACCTCTTTCTTAGAAAAATTTTGTGAAAGCATGTTTCCCAGCGGTTGTTGCAGGTCACTTTTGGAAAGAATGGGCAGTTCTTCCCAGGATTTTAGCTGCTTTAAACCGGTGAAATTGCCATAAAAACGGTTGTTTTTGAGGTGATAATGGGCGATTTCAAGCTTTTTTTCGGCTATATACCGCTCGTGTTCTTTGGCGTTTTGCTTTTGTAGCTGTTGCAGTTCTTGGCGGGCGGCAGCAATGGGATAGCCCGAAAGTCGCAAACTAATATCAAAGAGATTCAAAGGCTTAAAATTAGTAAGGCAAGTTACAAACAATTATTTTTGATGAATATTAAAAAAAGAACTCCGCATTATGCATATACTCATTTTGGGCTCTGGGGGCCGCGAGCATACATTTGCCCATAAAATAGCCAAAAGCAACAATTGCAGTAAACTTTTTGTGGCGCCGGGTAATGCAGGTACCGCGGCCATTGCAACCAATTATGACCTGGATCCCACCGATTTTAAAGCGGTAAAAAAACTAGTGCTTGCTGAGCAAATAGAAATGCTTATCGTAGGGCCCGAAGTGCCACTCGTACAAGGTATTTTTAACTTCTTTCAGGATGATAAGGAGCTGCAGCATGTGAACGTCATTGGCCCATCAAAGCGCGGTGCGCTGCTGGAAGGCAGTAAGGAACGCGCCAAAGAGTTTATGGGGCTGTATAACATTCCCACTGCTGCCTATAATAGCTTTACCGCAAAAAGCCTAGATGCGGGTAAACAGTTTCTGAAAACCCTGAAGTCGCCCTATGTTTTAAAAGCTGACGGACTCGCTGCTGGAAAAGGTGTGGTAATCCTGAAGGATTTGGAAGAGGCCAAAAGCGAACTTGAACAGATGCTCACACACCAGAAATTTGGTGCAGCCAGTGAAAAAGTGGTGATCGAAGAGTTTCTTGACGGTATAGAGCTGAGCGTTTTTGTGCTTACTGA
>DRGP01000019.1 GCA_011050015.1 Leeuwenhoekiella sp.
ACAAAGTTAGCAGTGCCACAGGTAACAATCCTCCTGATGCAATAGCTACTTCAGACATAAATTCTGGTATAGCTCCGTTAGCGGTAAACTTTACCGGGAGTAATTCTACAGATGATGTAGGAATTGAAAGTTATGAATGGATGGTAAATGATTCTATTGTTTCCACCGTTCCAGACTTTGAATACACCTTTGTAGAAGCGGATAATTATAGCGTTGTCCTGACCGTGACCGATGCAGATGGACTTACAGATACCGCTCGTTTGACCATTAACGCATCTAGCCCTGATGGCAATACAGCGCCAAATGCCGTGGCTACCGCAAACATTTCACAGGGACCTGCTCCACTTGAAGTTACTTTTACCGGTAGTAATTCCACAGATGATCAGGGTATAGTAAATTATGAATGGCAAGTTGACGGAGAGACTGTTTCCAGTGAAGCTAACTTTGTCTATGTATTTGAGGAAGCCGGCAATTATTTGGTAACGTTAATCGTAACCGATGCGCAAGGTTTATCTAACAGTGCAAATTTAAATATTACCGTCACAAGTGCTGATGGTAATGAACCTCCCAAAGCGATCATCGCGGCTTCCGAAGTTACCGGTAATGCACCACTGGAGGTGATGTTTACAGGCAGTAATTCTACTGATGATGACTCGATAACCACTTATCAATGGATGATAGATGGTAATGTCATCTCAGAAGATCCTGATTTCACATACACATTTAATGAGGAAGGCAACTATGAAATAACCTTAACGGTAACCGATGCTCAAGGGCTTACGGATAGTGAAACAATCGGTATTCAAATTAATCAGAATGGCCCATTATCCATCATGGTGTATCCTAACCCTGCTACGACCCAGGTAACCATACAAATGGAAAATGCTCCTGCCAAAGTAGAGACCGTAACACTTGTAGATGCTCGTGGAAGAATTATTCATACCTATAACCCTCCGCAAGACCAGAAAGAGACAATCTACAATGTACAATTACCTATTCTCGCTGCTGGTATGTACGTGATCATTATAGATGATGCAGCTGGTAATGAATATATAGAACGATTGATTATTAAAAATTATTGATTTTAGCATAAACAGTTTTTTAAAAGTCCCCGAACGGGGACTTTTTTTGTACCTAATCTTAAATTATATTGATCCTTATTAGTAGCCAAAAAAAGTTGCATAAACGCAAAAATATAATCTTCTGCCGCTGAAAATCTTTTCAGGCAGAGAATAGTTGAAAAATCATTATTCAGCTACGGTTTCTTCAATTTTGACAAATACTTCAAAAAATAACAAACCTCAGGGCAAGCATTTCTTTGTCGGCAGACAGGACCGCGAGATATAAATCGGAAATTATTTTTTCAACTCTACTGCAAGTCTCGAGGAATTAGACCCGCTGAAGGAATAAAACAATAATAAAATCTACCACGTATCAAGTTACAATTCTACAAAACACAATAAATACTTAATATTTTATAGGAATAGTGTATTTAAACCTATATATTGCGCACTTAATCTATAAAATCCCATTTAGATGAAATCAAAATACTTCAAATTTAATATTATTCACTTATTCCGCTTCATATTATGTGCTGGCGCGTTTTTGTCGCTGAGTTTTAATACCGCGCCTGTAAAGAAGAGCCCAAAAAATGACAACACGTCTGCCTTCCAGTTATATAGCGCTTTAATAAATTTTCAAAATTCTGCGGTATCCCCTCCAAGCGGATATAATAAAGATTATGGTAAGGGTTTTGGTAATGCGACCATTTCCGCTATAGGTAGTACATTTAAGTATGGATGGAAAAATGCAGCAACTCAAGCACCCATTGATATTTCTGAAGAAGCTTCCGGAAATGGAGATGGTTCCGGTAGAAATAGATTGGGAAACACGTATAATTCGGCCACCTCATCAGAAAAGTTAGCCGGTACTTTTATTCATTTACAAGGAAATCATATAGCTGGCTGGCAGGGTCAGCCTCGCGGTAATGAAGCATACTGGGAGCTAGAAGTACCCAATGGGTATCTTGAAGTTACATTAGGTCTGGGCGATATGGGTATTTATACAGACAGCAGGCATACCGCTACTGTAGAAGGTTATAGCATAATAGCTGCTTTTCAGCCACAACCCCGGGAAACCAAAACGATAACCATGCTCGTTAAGGTAGATGATGAAATCCTAACCATAAGTGGTCTGGGAGGATATAATAGTAAAATAGATTATATTGAAGTACATGAAATCGTAGACGATGAAAATGCCGTGAATGGTGTACTTGGTTTTAATCCTCAAAGTAAAAACCTCAACTTGATTGCCGGCGAAGAACAAGGTGTTCTATCAAGCACATTGTCTGGTGCCGGGGCCACATCTATTGGTTTGGTTATTAAAGATGATATGGTTACCCAAAATGAAGAACTTCTAAATACTAACGACTGGCTCACCTTACCCGAAAACCCATCAACAGGCCAGCTCAACTTTACAGTAAACGCACTGGGCATACAGACCGGTGGTACGCGTAACAGTATAGTAATAG
>DRGP01000020.1 GCA_011050015.1 Leeuwenhoekiella sp.
CACTACATCATTGGGCTTAACTTTATGGTTTTGTTTAACCGCCTCACCGTTTACATGTATGTTGCCACTTTTTGCGGCCTTTTGAATCTTATTACGGGTCGCTTTTTCGATAAAATTCATTAAAAATTTATCTACTCGAAGCGGTTCCTGCCCCTTGCCGGCAGTAAAACTGTAATGCTCGTAAAGTTCGTCGTCCTGGTCTTCGTTATCACTGCTGGGCTTGTCCTGCATTGTGCTTTTGTTTTTACTGTAAATTCCACCCGTGGATTTATTAAAACCACGAAGTCGAGTTACTATTTGGAATCTTATCTTGAGGGCTTGCCGTGAAGGAATTGATTACTGGGTGCCGTCGCCCAAAATCAGGTCTATGGTAGCTGTTTTTCTCAAACGGGTGCCGGGCTCCAGTTTTTTGCCTTCGTTCCGCATTTCCAGCACTTCATCTTCGGCGATATAGGGTTTGTAGGTAATGTTGCCCACTTTAAAGCCAATGGCGATGAGGGTAGGTTCTGCCTGTCTGCGGGTTCTTCCCACCACATTGGGCACCTCTATTTGGCGATAGCCAGAGGGGTTGAGTACGAGATAGATCTTTCGGTTTTCCTTCACAAATTTTCCCGGGGCAGGTGTCTGCTCAATCACAGAGTATTTAGGAAAATCCGGATTGTAATTTGAAGAGTCTATCACCACATAGTTCAAATCAGATTCATCCAGCTTTTGCTTTACAAGCGCCAGGTTCATTTTACCCAGATCGGGTACGGCAATACGCTGGTCGTGATTGGTAGATCCCTTAAGCCAGTACATAGAAAGAAAAACCAGCGCTACCACAAGAACGACTGCGAGAACAAGCTGAATTAAGAATGATTTACTGAAAATAAAACGTATAAAACCCATTGACGTGCCTTTTTTATAGCTGCAAATTTAGTTAAAATTGAATCGCTTTTTAGAGCGAATCTTTTTTTGTTTGGCTACGCTGAAAATATAAGCTCGTAAAATGAGGGTAAAACGACCTTAATTTTTAAAAATACCTTTGGTTTTCAGTCAATGTTTGTACTTTTAAACGCTTATAGGTTTATGCATATGTCAAAAAAAAATATAGCCATTGTCATGGGGGGGTATTCCAGTGAAGCCCTGATTTCCTTAAAGAGCGGGCGCACCGTTTTTGAAAACCTCGACCGCACGATCTACGAGCCTTACGCCATTGAGGTGCTTCGGGAAGAATGGTGCTGCGTGCTTGAAAACGGATCTAAAATACCGGTAAACAGAGCCGATTTCACTTTGAAGATTGACGATAAAGTGATCGTTTTTGATGCGGTTTTTAACACCATACATGGCACGCCCGGTGAGAACGGACTTTTTCAGGCGTATCTGGAACTTCTTGATATTCCCCAGACGGCCAGCGATTTTTACCAGGCCGCGCTTACGTTTAACAAGCGCGATTGCATCAGTGCCTTAAAACCTTATGGTATTAAAACCGCCACCAATTATTACCTCAATCAGGGTGATTTTGTGGATGAAAAGGCGATTATTGATCGGGTGGGCTTGCCATGTTTTGTAAAGGCAAATAGGGCTGGCAGCAGTTTTGGTATTTCCAAAGTGTATAAAGCAGAAAATCTCAAGAAAGCCATTGCCGTCTCCTTTAAGGAAGATGATGAGGTTATCATAGAGTCGTTTTTGAAAGGCATTGAGGTTTCAGTAGGCGTGGTTACCTATAATGGTAAGGCCATGGCGCTGCCGGTGACCGAGATCGTGAGTGAGAATGACTTTTTTGATTATGATGCCAAGTATGAAGGGAAATCGCAGGAAATCACACCCGCTAGAATAACCCCGGAGCAAACCAAATTAGTGCAGGCACAAGCGGAAACCATATTCAAGGTGTTGAGATTAAAAGGGATTACTCGCGCCGAATTCATTTTTCACAACGGCACACCTCATTTTCTGGAAGTCAACACGACGCCAGGCCTTACCCCGGCCAGTCTCATCCCGCAACAGGCCAAAGTTGCCGGCATTTCATTGCAAGAGCTCTTTGGCGCAATGATCAATAATGTGCTGCACAACGAAAAAACGGGTGAAAACCGCCAAAAATCGACGCATTGAACCAATATTTACAGCCATGAACAAAGCCGTTTTTCCAGGATCTTTTGATCCATTGACCTTGGGACATTATGATATTATTGAGCGTGGGTTGACCCTCTTTGACGAGATTATACTGGCCATAGGCATAAACGCCGAAAAAAAATATATGTTTTCTGAAGATCAACGCGAACATTTTTTAACCGAAACCTTCAAAGATGAACCCCGAATAAAAGTGATGCGCTACGAGGGGCTTACGGTAGATTTCTGCAAGGCAAACGATGCCGCTTTTATCTTACGCGGCCTGCGTAATCCGGGCGACTTTGAGTTTGAGAAGGCCATAGCACATACCAATAGGAAACTGGCCAAAATCGAGACCGTTTTTCTGCTCACCTCTTCGGGGAAAAGCTACATTTCTTCTTCTATTGTGCGCGATGTGATTCGCAATAAGGGCGATTATACCGGGCTGGTACCCGATGAGGTGCGGGTTTGAGAACGTGATTATTTTATAACGTTAAAGAAAATTATTGACCGTATTTGGTTTCACTCTATAATCTCATATTCAATACCCAGTTTTCGTAAAGCTCTTAAAGCCGAGCCGGAATTTTTATCGTCCACCTCAATATCTACGGCATCTCCTTCCAGTAGGATATCGGTAAGTTCATTGGATAAAGATTCATTTGCGCTGAGCGAAACTTCCGTTATACACCTAGCGATTGCCCTTTTATCAGGCCGCTGCGCATCACAGGACAATAAGTTTAATTTCATAAGACTATTGATTTATCAGTGCAATATACGCGCGTTGGGAGGAAATGTGGATTGTAAATTGGGCATTGTTCATTTTGAATGAGCCGTGGCGTCTTATATATCATTATTAGCCGCAATGGTTTCCACTACGTTTGTCAATTAAACGAGTTCCTATATTCCAAAGGCGATACATCCGTTTTGTTTTTAAAAAGCCTATTGAATGATTGTGGGTGTTCAAAACCAAGTTGATACGCAATTTCGCTGATCGATTTTGAAGTTGTTGTCAGATATTCTTTCGCCTTTTCCCATACTCCCTCTAACTTTTGTCGCTAGAACGAGGTCATCCCTTTTTATGGAAAGATTTTTTATCGCCTTCCCTATCATTGTTTCAGAAAGTCCTTCTGAATAAATATTTGCAGTATCTATAAAGTTTATGCCAGCCTCAACTGCCGTTTTTATCTGCTCGTCAACCTCTTTCTGACCTAGATCGCCCATATGGCTGAAAAATCCTTTTCCACCATAATTCATTGTTCCCAGACCTAGTGTTGAGACTTTTAATCCTGTGTTCCCTAAAATCTTGTAGTTCATTTTGTTTTGTTTTCGTTCTGTACAAAATTCAAAATTTAAGTAAAACAAAATGTATCTATAGTGCGTGAAGCTGTAACCAAAATGAAGAATTTGGTCTTTAGTTTATGGCTTGTACGGTGCGTATTCTATTCAGGTTTTCTACTATAACATCTTTTTTTCTCTGTGCGTTTTCAGCATGCAAGCACAACAAGGGCTGTAAGGAAATCTATGAGCGCATCGTGGCCAAGGGAAAAAGTAAAAAACTGGCATTGATTTATGACGATACTTATAATAGTATATTGAAGAATTAATGAGTTTTAACTTGTTTTTTACCTCAGTACTTTGTTGGCAGTTGGGCTTTATAATCCCATTTTGTCCTTTTTTACGAGTTCATTCCTGATTCTACTTAAAGATTGCGGAGTGATTTTTAGATAAGAAGCAATATATTGTTGCGGGACTTGTTGCGCTAATAAAGGATAACGTCTTACAAATTCACAATACTTTGTTTTGGCATTTCCAAAATTTAAAAAATCATTATCCTTTATTTTGTTTAACAACGTAGATTCTGAAATGCTTTTGAAAAAAATAGTAAGACCTGGTATTTCAGCATATAGTTTTTCAAATACAGAAAAGTAAATCCAAAATATTTTGCAAGGTGTTGCTGCCTGAATGGCATCTGTGGCAGGCTGTGTTGAGTAATAACTTATCATATCTGCAAAAAACTGGTTTTCTCTCACAAAATATTTTGTTACATCATCTCCTTGTTCATTTGTACAGAATACCCTCAAAACACCATTGTTCACAAATGCAATTTTGTCTGCTATTTTGCCGAATTCTTGAAAATATTCGTCTGGTTTTAGTTCTCTTTGTTGGAACGCTGATGTGATTATGGTTATGTCGCCTTCCGATAGGATACCTCCAAATGATAAAGCCGATTTTAATTTTTCCATTTTACGTTACAATTTTGTTTTCTAAAACACTTTCGGCACAAGATAGTATGGCTTCTTGTGATGATAAGGGTTGCCAATTTAATTCTTTGGTTGCTTTGCTCGTGTTGATTTTTCTTCTCACATTTTCAAGCAATACAGGTTTTAATAGGGGTTGAAAAATAGAAAATAATTTTGTGACAAAATCGGGAAGTACTAGAGAAGGTATTTTTGTGTCTGGATATTCCTGTTTTAGGATTTGTGCAATTGCTGCATAATTGAAATGCCCGGAAGCTGCAATGTACCTATTATTTGCAGCTTGTGGCATTTCCATAGCTTTAATCAGTAAGTCTGCAACCGAACGGACATCTACAATATCAAACTCAATTTTAGGCAATGCAGGAAGACTACCATTTAGTAGGCTAATGATTATGTTGGCGGATGTGCCAAAATCAGTATCGATTACGGGGCCTAAAATTGCTCCAGGACAAATCGTGGTCAGCTGCAACTCCGTTTTTTTTGTTTTGATAAAATCCCAAGCTGCTTTTTCGGCGATTGTTTTACTTCTATAATAGGGTGTTGTGTCTTTACGATTCGATACATCTGTCCAATCATTTTCATTAAAAACCCTCTTCAATTCTTCTTTTGTTTTTCCGTAGGTAATTGCCCCTAACGCAGATACCATCACTACCCGTTTTACATGGTTTGCCCTTGCAGCTTTCAGTATATTTAAAGTTCCTTCTTTAGCGGGAATTATAAGTTCATTGTCAGATTTGGGCATAGTCCTCGGGAAAGGCGATGCAATATGCTGTATGTACTCTACATTTTTGCTAAGTTCAAGCCAGATATTGCTGTCATTAAGATCTGCTTCTGCAAAGGTTAGGTTTTTAATGTTTGGCGTGAGTTTACCGATAACTTCTTTAATAGAGTTTATCCTGTTTTTGTTTCTCAATGTTCCAACAACTTGATAACCTTTGTTCAGCAGCTGGATAGCAGTATGTGAACCTAGAAAACCTGTTACACCTGTCAATAATACTCTTTTATTGTCCATAATTTTTTGTACAAATGACAAGAAGAATTAGCATAGTACAATTACCATTTGTTAAAAAATGAGTCTTGGGTGGTTGGGTTGTTTTTTTCCAAATAAGCACTTGCCAAAGCAATAAATTATACACGGCTTAAGTTTGATTCTTTTTAAATTAGTATATAATAAGAAAGAACAAAAGAAGGATTAAGGTTAAGATATGCGGTGAAGCGTTAGATTTCGTCAACGTAAGCGAAGTAGCAGGATCAGTAAAGTGGGCAATAAGAAGTTGCTGAAACTGGTGTTTCTGTGTCCGTTCAATGCCTGCAAGCACAATAAGGGCTGCGGGGTTGTTTATGAACGAATCGTAGCCAAGGGCAAGAGCAACAAACTGGCATTGATCGCAGTGGCCAACAAGCTTTTAAAACAGGCCTTTGCCATAGCAAAATCTGGATTGCCCTACGATGAGAATTATGTGTCTGTCCTGGTCAAACGGATAGTCCAAAAAAGTAATAAAATTAAAAAGCCAAAGTCTATAAAATCAAGCTTTTGGAACATGAAAATTATATTTCAAATTTAATAGAGAAAAGAGTTGTTTTTTACCTCAGTTCTGTGTTGTAGCTAGTTATTTAGTTAACATTTTGAAATAATATATCTTCAAGAGAATTCATTGGCAAATACAATCCATTTTTGATTTTCTCGTATGTATGACATAGTTCGACAATTTTTTCTTTTTCGCCGAATCCAACGAGATTTCGTTCGGTTTTAGTTAAGCACTCATAATAGTTTTGTGTATAACCATAAGTTGATAAATAAAGTCCTTTTAGCCTTTTTTCGTTTATTATTACTTTAGTAAATTCTTTGACTGCTTTTTTTCCAACTTTTTGTTGAGACCTCCAATGTTTTATTTCAACGATGTAAGACTTGGGAATTCCCTCAATTTCGCATTCCAGAATGACATCTTTACCTCCATCTTTGCTTGGTGGTGTTAATGTCGCTTTAAATCCAATTTCATTAAATAATTCGTGTATTGTTCTTTCCAAATCCCTCCATTCAAGATTCATTAGATTGTTAGGATTTTTAGCAATTAGTGAGATTACTTTTTTAGTGAAATTCCTTATTAGTACAAATACCTCATTTTCTTCTTTGTTTTCAAGTATTCCATTTAAATCTTGAGCCCAAGTTTCTAAATCATTAATACTAATTATCTCAATGTTTGTCGGTTGTCGTAGCTGACACTTTTTTATTAATTCTGCATCTGTATCTTCAATCTGACTTTTCTTATTTACAACAAGTAATAATTTATCAAAATTGGTTTGGGAATCAACTCTTTCTAACGTTGCAATTCCATATTTTAATGCTTCGTTTAAGTTTTTATTCGATTTTAGTTCTATCGCAACTCCATAGGTTTTATTATTTTCTAATCTTTTGATGGCCATTACATCCGTTCCTCTGTTACCTGGTCCACCTTGTATGTCACTTATTTGAAAGTCAAGTTCTTCAAAAAGATTTTGTATTCTTTCAATTATTTCTGATTCACTTTCCATAAATTTTTACCGGATTGTTGTGATATTGTGCCTAAAGTAAGTATATCAGCAATTTAATAAAACTATATACATACCCTTGCAATTATCCGCGTATATAAGCCGTAAAAAATCAAGACACATATATACAGCGCATTAGAGCTATATAAGTACTTTACCCGGATAAAATGTTACTCAAAAAAAACATTTTCACCCCGCTATCAAAACAGTTAAACTAAAATATAATTTCACCCACTTTATCACATAAGTGCAACACATCCTCCGACTAAAAGTCCTTAGAAAATACCACAGTTATAGGCATGCTCAAAAATCTACTCCTGCTTTTTCTTATTTTTCAAAGCAGCCTTGTTTTCGCCCAGAAAACCACGGGAAAGGTCTATAATGCTACAGGCGTACTAGAAGATGTTTTTGTGCAGAATATAACACGGGGAGAAACCGAATTTACCGGCAAAACGGGCGATTTTTCCCTGAATGCGCAAGTGGGCGATTCACTCGTTTTTACCGCTCCGTTTTACGTTACGCAGAAATTTGCGGTACAACCCTATCAACTTAGCGAAGTTTGGGTTGTGGAACTCAAGGAAAATTTAAACCAGCTGGGCGAGGTTCGGCTTTCTGATAATCGGCCGAAAGAAATAGATATGAGTGGAACTTCAGAGGGGATGTTAAAATCTTTTCACGAAGATTACAAAGCAAATCCTGGCAAATATGGAAAGGGAGCTAGCGGTAATATAGGATGGATTATAGGTAAGGCCATCAGCCTGTTTAAAAAGAAGAATGCGAAAGAAAAGGCAGGCTTTATAAGCTACGAACAGTTGACCGAACTATTTGAGGCAGAAAATATTTTTGATGAAAAATTGTTGAAGGAACAGCTAAAAATATCAAAAGAAAATCACCCTCTTTTTCTTGAATTCTGTACAACTAAAAATATGGATGCCCACTTGATCGCTGAAGACAAACATTTTCAACTACTGGATCTTTTAGTTACTTATAGTGTAGAATTCCGGGATTTATTAGAGAAATCGACCAATTAAGAGCGGTTTTTGATCTTTTTGAGATACATTTTCGCTAAAGATGATATAAAACAGTACTTCTGTACGCGCAGTTGGCAGAAACTCGTTAATTTCGCAGAGCGGAAAAAGACGGTGTTTTAGTCGATTTTTGGCTTGTTTTGACCATTTTCCAGCAGCTATAAAAGCAGAAAAAGCATGAGATATTTACTTCTTTTGGTAGGTTTATTGCTTACCACGAGTTCCTTTGGCCAGATTTACGATCCTGTATCCTGGGCCACTTCGGTTGAAAAAACAAACGATTCTACCTACACCCTCATCGCCACCGCTACGATAGAAGAGGGCTGGCATCTTTATTCGCAAGAAGTTCCCGACGGCGGACCCATTGCGACCGAATTTAACTTTCAGAAAAACGCAGCTTATGATATTGTAGGCGAAACCACCGAAGGCGAGGGGATGACCATACAGGATCCTGTTTTTGATATGGAGATCACCTACTTTGAAGATGAGGTCGATTTCCGCCAAGAGATCAGTTATGCCGGAGCTCCCATAAAAGTAATGGCCGATGTGACTTTTATGGTCTGTGATGACGCGCGCTGCCTTCCCCCCGGCACCGAAGAATTGATGTTTGCGTTTCCCGGTTATATTGAAAAGGGGACAAGTATTGACATTGCTGCTTCGCAAAAAGATTCTACCCCCTCTAAAACAGCCCCAGCCGCTAAAAAGCAAGAACTTGAAGTTGACAATGCTACAGATTCGCAGCAGGACCAAGGTCTTCTGCGCATTTTTATAATTGCTTTTCTTTCGGGATTTGCCGCGCTGCTCACGCCTTGTGTGTTTCCCATGATCCCCATGACGGTGAGTTTTTTTACAAAACAAAGTAAAACCCGCGCAAAAGGGATAAGCAATGCGATTGTTTATGGACTTTCTATTATCGTCATTTATGTATTGCTGGGCAGTCTGGTCACCTTGGTTTTTGGTGCAGATTCCCTTAATGCCCTTTCTACAAATGTGTGGTTCAACTTGATATTTTTTGTGATTTTGGTTCTTTTTGCGGTCTCGTTTATGGGCGCTTTTGAGATTGTGCTGCCCAGTTCATGGAGTACCAAAATTGATTCTCACGCAGACCGCAGTGGTTTTGTGGGCATCTTTTTTATGGCGCTGGCACTGGCCATTGTTTCTTTTTCCTGTACGGGTCCTATTGTGGGTACGCTGCTCGTAGAAGCCGCTAGTAACGGTGGAATTGCACCTGTAATTGGGATGCTGGGATTCTCAATGGCGATTGCCATACCGTTTGCGCTCTTTGCCGCTTTTCCCGGCTGGATGAATACCTTACCAAAATCAGGTGGATGGCTCAATACTGTAAAAGTAGTACTGGGTTTTCTAGAACTTGCTTTTGCCTTTAAATTTCTTTCCAATGCAGATTTGGTGATGCAATACCACCTGCTGGAACGGGAAACATTTTTAGCTATATGGATCGCCATTTTTGGCGTACTTGCCTTTTATCTTTTCGGAAAAATCACCCTGCCGCATGATTCGCCACTTCCCCATATTTCGGTGGGACGCTTGAGCCTGGGCATGATTGTACTGACTTTTACCATTTATATGATTCCAGGTTTGTGGGGTGC
Organism: Leeuwenhoekiella sp.; assembly: GCA_011050015.1. Lineage (GTDB taxonomy): Bacteria > Bacteroidota > Bacteroidia > Flavobacteriales > Flavobacteriaceae > Leeuwenhoekiella. The sequence goes on from DRGP01000020.1 coordinate 9,511, forward strand.
TCCCCTGCAGTGGATCAGTGGTTTTCCGCCACCCCTGCAATACAGTGAATCGCCTTACGGAGTAGGGGATAGCCGTGGTGGCGCGACAAATAATACAGCACTTCCCGAACATGCAGAACTTGGCCCTCATGATATTCCTGTATTTAAAGATTATAATAAAGGAATGGCGTATGCTAAAAAAGTAAACAAACCTGTAATGCTTGATTTTACCGGTTATGCCTGTGTAAATTGCCGTAAGATGGAAGAACGCGTGTGGCCAGATCCACAGGTTCTTGAGATTCTCAAAGATAAGATCGTATTGGTTTCTTTGTACGTAGATGATAAGCGCGATCTGCCACAAGAAGAAATGTATACCGCTGCCAGCGGAAAAAAAATCACCACCGTAGGTGGAAAATGGAGTGATTTTCAGATTGAAAAGTACAAAGCCAATGCCCAGCCATACTATGTGCTTATAGACCACGACGGCAATAACTTAAATGCTCCTGCCGCCTATAATCCAGATGCGGAAGAATATCTGGCCTGGTTACGGGAAGGGATTGAGAATTTTTAAGAGGATATACTTGCTGTAGTTGATTTCAACTTCACGGCCATATCCATATAGGAAAGAAAAAACGAAAACTTCTCAGGATGTCTAATGAAGCAAACGGTGCCTCTTATAAGTACCACTGCTATTGCTGAAATTGCCCGATGCTATTTTTTCTTGCGTAAATCTTGCGGTTTTTTTAAAGAAATTGATCTGTCAAAAGCACATTGCAATGATCCGAGATAACTAGAATTGTCTCGAGTTAGCTAATGGTTGCTTTATAAAATGGAAACCCATTAGAGCACTCAAGGCCCTTTTTTTATAAGCAAAAAGGACCTTGAGTGCGCCAGGGCAGCGTTTATAAAAGAACCTATTTTTTAGTTTACTTATCATCAATGGCTTCGGCCATTTTCAAATGTTCTTTTAAAACAGGCAATCCTTTTGTGGCAAAGGCGACGATCTCCTGATCCTGGCCATTATCAACTTCTTTTTCAAACTCGTCTATATCCTCTTTGTGATCGCTCACCATAAAACTAATATAATTTTTATCAAATTCAGCACCTTCATATTTTTCCAGCTCTGCTATATGTTTTTGAAAATCATCTCCAGGTTCTGATGGGATCGTAATATTTTTACTTTCGGCCAGGGCTTTTAAATTTTCCCGGTCTTTGCCGTGGTCTTTGACCATGGTGGCGCCAAATTGCTTGACCGCATCTGAAGAGGCGTGTTCCTGTGCATAGTTGCCAAGTTCAATCTCCATTAATACGCCGCCGCTCACCTCTGTAACAAATTTTGCATCGTCATCAATCTCCTTGTTCAGGGTACCGGCTTCTTCCTTCTGTTCATTTTTTGTATCTGCAATCTCTTTAGGATCTGTTTTGCTGCCATTATTACACGCTACGGCAGTGAGCATTATAGTTAGTGCAAAGAATAAAACATTTTTTTTCATAGCTGGTTTATTTTATTAATTTGAGTGTTTTTAAAATCGCTTTCGAGATTTTCAAGAGGACTTTACTCAGTGGTTTTTAATAATAAAGATAGTAATAATTCAAAAAATAATTATTTTTTGCAACCACTTCAGTATGATAATTATCAAAAATTTAGGCTTTTGCAGGTAATTTTTTGGCCATTCGGAATTTTGACGCTAAAACTATTTCACCTGATTTTAGTTGAAAAACGGCCATTTTTTAAGTGTCTTTAGCTGTTTTTTGAGTGTTTTTACCGGTTTTTGGGCGTTTCCCTGCGGGTCGGGCTTTGCGCTTCAATCTTTTTGCTCGTGCCTCGCAAAAAGGATTTCCACTGCAATCCCTAACGTGGAAGGGTCTTTTAGAAAAGAAGTAACGGAATTTTATGTGTTGTTGTGATTTGTTTTGCTATTTATTTTAATTGGCGGTGAAACAACTTAACCGCTTTTTGATACGTTGTTGTGTGCTGGCTTTTATACCTTTTTTGTTTTAGCATTTATGATTTTTAGTTTAATTCGTAGCTTAATTTCCTTATTATCTTTTTTTTTCAATAAGACAAATCAAAACATTTGATGATCTCCCAAATATGCCCGAAATACTAAATTTAGTATTTACTTGCCATGCATTTTTACAGTATTGGCAGCAGCTTTTACTTCTTTTGTGCACTTAATTTTTTTACAAGTGTTGTATATTCTTTCTGACCATAATTTTGGTTTTTATCAAGTTTTTTGTAATCAATTAATTTCGGGATTAACTCATTTAATCTATCCTCGATTTCTTTTCTACCCTGTTTTTTTGGGATTAGTTTCTTAATTGCAAATCGAATAATGTTAATTAACAAATCAGTTGCTATTTTTTCATATTCCCATAAGACATTTATCAAGTTATATTCTGCCCAGAAATCATTTTCATCAACAAAAGCTATTTTCTTCCCGGTTTTTTCCAAATAAGTTTGAACAATTCTGAAACTGGTTGTTTTATGTATCAGAGGATTGTCTAATAGAGTTTTTTTATCGTATTTGTAATCCACTGTATGTGATCCAGCTATACCTCTTAATTTATAAATATCTAATTGAGTGAAAATTTCCTGAATTTCTTTTCTACTTGAATAGTTTAATAGAGTTGCAATCTCTTCAAATGCATTCATTTGTAAATAAACAGCATTTAATATTCCATACAACCGTAAATTAAGTTCGCCGATATCGTCGTTTTTATTTTTTAAATCCCCAAGTTGATAAGTAAAAGCACTAATAATTCCATATTCTGTATCATCAAGTAAATCTATGCTTGCTCTGAATCTTTTGTAATCAGTTTTTTTTTGAAATTTTAATCTCTTGCGAAAAGCTTCATTAAAATCTGTAGAGTTTTTAACTTCACTTTCCGAAATTCGGAGTATCAAAAGAAGAAAATCAGTTATTTGCTCTTTTTGTACAGCTTTTTCATTTTCTTTCATTTCTCTTTTTTAATCATTGCCAACATAAAAATAAACATACCACTGCGTTTATTTTTGCTTATAACCTACAATCTAAAGAATTTAATCTTGATTTCGAATTCCTTAGCACATAGCAATATGCATTTATTTAGATTTCAGTAGAAATTACCCTTAATTTTTTGCTGACCACATATTTTGGAAGTAAATACAGCCTTTAGTGAAGAAAATCTAAACATAGCCGACTATAAACCTGCTGCTTTTTATCTTCGAAAAAAATGTAGATGTCAACATTCAATAAAATTGTATCTGTAGACCATACTAAACTGGAGTTCTGGGCAATAGCGGAGTTAAAGGAATACAGTAGGGAAGAGGTGAAAATTTACGCTGATAATCCTTCTTCAAAGCAGGAAATACTGGAGCGAATTGGCAACGCCGAGGCTGTTCTCGTTTCTTGGCGCACGGCTATAGATCAGGAAATTATTGAGAAATGCCCCAATTTAAAATACATAGGCATGTGCTGCACTTTGTATGATGAAGCTTCTGCAAATGTGGCGGTGGGTTTTGCCCGCGAAAAGGGAATACAAGTTTCCGGTATTCGGGATTATGGCGACCCCGGGGTTATAGAATTTATACTTTCTGAACTCGTGCGCTTATTGCACGGATTTGGTGAACAGCAATGGAAAACGATGCCCCGGGAACTTACCAACCGTAAAATAGGGATTATTGGCCTTGGCGTTACCGGTCAGTTGCTGGCAAAATGTCTGTTACCGCTGGGGGCAGATTTGTATTATTATAGCCGAAGCCGGAAAAAGAAATGGGAAGCGCAGGGAGTAAAATACCTTCCGCTTAAGGAATTGTTACAAAATTCTGAGATCATCAGTATTCACCTGCCTAACAATGTAGAAATCTTAGAACTGGAAGAATTTGACGCGCTGGGCGCAGGGAAAATTTTGATCAACACGTCTTTGGGACTTCCATTTAGTGAAGCTGCTTTTAAAAAGTGGATTAAAAACCCGGCAAATTTTGCCATTTTTGACGGCGATGCCATAAGCGCCATAGATGGCCGAATTCTAAAAAACACCAATATTATTTATTCCGAAGAAAGCGCTGGCTGGTCTGCTGAAACCAAAACGCGTCTCTCTCAAAAAGTTCTGGAAAACCTAAAAAATTATGCTGATTCTTGAAAAGTTCATCTTTTTTGAATCATAGATTTTTTAAAGGTTTGGCCACAGTTTACAATTATAATATTAGCCTAGAAATGTAAAATTCCTTCTCAAAATCTCCTTAATCAGGCTAAAAACCGGTTTTTTAGGCCAAAAATTGACCTTCTAAGTTATTTTCTGGTGGTTTTTTGGCCATTTTTACTCGTTTTATAAACTATAATTTAACTGTAAGCCACCATAATAATTGGCAGGATCGCCGGGATAATAATAACGGGGTGCCGCACCACCAAAACCAGTGGCATTGGGAAGGATTTGTGCGGCATAATTAGTGTCTGTAATATTGTTGGCGCCCGCGTAAATATTCAGTTTTAACTTTCGCGAAAGTGAAAATGTATAATCTGCCCGTGCATTCAATAAATTATAAGAATCGCTATAAAGTGCATTCGCGTCATTCAAAGGGATCATGCCGGTATGGCGGTAATTGATGTTGAATTTAAAACCTGCGTTTTGCAACACATCAAGCCCAATGTTATAAATTTGATCAGGAACTCCGGTGAGGTCGTTGCCACTATAATCCATATTATTATCTATAAATTCATCAAAACTGTAATCGTTCAGTGTGATCGAGCCATACGGTTTTAACTGCCAGTGTGTATTGATTTCCTGATTGTAATTCACTAAAATTTCAATTCCGTTATGGTCGGTTTTTCCAGCATTTTGGCCTACATATCGGTCTTCTGCAATGCGCTCTGCCACAATGAGGTTGTCTACCTGAATGGTGTATAGGGCGATCTCGGTATAGAGTTTTTTATCCAGCCAGGTGGCTTTCAGCCCTAGTTCATAATTAACCCCGTTTTCGGGTTTGAGATCGGTATTAATGGCGCCTTCCGGGGTCAGTGTTTCCGCAACCGAAGGCAACGAAAATCCCTTGCTTACAGTAGCATAGACAAATTTATCTGTGGCGACTTCGTAGGTGAGGCCCGCTTGTGGTAAAAACTGGCGTGGATACGTATATTTTCCCGATCTATCTACATCATTTTCATTGAAAATATCATCCAGTACATAGCGGCTGTGGTTATAACTTAATCCTATTTCGCCTTTCAACTTGTCGGTAAACTGTAAGCTAAATTGGGCAAAAAGGTTAAGGTATTTGCGGTCTTGGTGCTGGTCACTAAAGCGGTCTCCCTGCAAAGTTCCGTTGCCGTTGTTGCTCTCGTACAGATTTTCAAAAAGCTTTGCGTCGTAACTTTCATCAAAATATTCAACACCCAGGCTGCTTTTAACCGGAATATTTAAGATTTTAAAAGCAGTCTTAAAATTACTGCGTATACCAAAGGCAAATGACTTCTCGTCCAGAATATCAAAAGGCCGCGGCTCGTAACCGTCGCGGTAATTACCAAAAATACTGGTCGTCCAATTTGAATTATCACTGAATTTCCAGGAGTATGAAAGTCCGGCGATGGCTTTGTCATACGATTCATAACCTTTTGCCTGGCCCCAGGTAAATGCTGCTTTTTGTGGATTATTGGTTAAGTCATCCAGATTTATAGAACTGGGGATAAAAGCTTTCAATTTGGTAAAATTTCCAAAAAACGTAAGTGAATGTGCGGGTGCAAGTTGAGTTTTTGCATAAGCGGTATACGTATCGCGATCGTAATTGCTGTTGGCACGGTAACCATCGCTTTCTAGGTGATTATAACTGAACAGGCCCGCCGTTTTTCCCGAAGCCAGCGATGCCGTAACACCACTTTTAAACGTACCGAAAGAGCCTGCCAATCCATTAAGTTGAATGGAGGCGCTTTCCGGTTCGGGTTTTTTAATTGAGATATTCATCACACCACCTAGACCCCCGCCATAACTGCTGGACGCAGGACCTTTTATGATCTCAATGCGTTCTATAAGGTTGAGGTCTATATCTTCTAATGTAGTCTCCCCTTCACCGGTAGTGAGCGGTATACCTTCTATATACGCTTTGACCCGGTTTGTGGAATACTGACTACGGGCACCCAGCCCCCGGATGCTTATGCGGCTGGTATTCAGTGCGCCCTGCTGCATTTGTATGCCCGGGTTTTTGTTGATCTCATTAGCGATTGAAAGTTGATCCCCGCGTTGCAGATCTGTAGCGTTGATCACATTTACGGCCGCCGGAATACGCTGCAATTTATCTACGATGGGCGTACTTTGGATTAGTACTTCCGGCAGATCATTTTCCTTATTTAAGATTAAGGAATCTTTTTGTTGAGCCTGAATTTCTTGGGCAGCGATAGAAAATATAACAAGTAAAAGTGTAAAAAGACGGTAGTTCAAGTTTATAATTTTAGTTTAAAATCTGCAGATTCTTAGGTTAAGATTGATTAAATTTATGAAATGCATGAGTTAATAGAACATAATAAGACTGCCATTATTGCTATTTGCGACCAGTTCAAGGTAGAGCGCATGTACGCATTTGGATCTGTGGTAGGGGTAAATTTTAATGACAAAAGTGACATTGATATTTTGCTGATTTTTAGAGAAGATCTTTGCGTACGCAATTACACCTCCTATTTTTTTGAAATTAAATACCGATTGGAAAATCTTTTAACAAGATCAATTGATCTTATTACCCAGCGGTCACTCACTAATCCTTATTTGATACAAAGTATTAACGATACCAAGCAATTGATTTATGAATTTAAAAATAAAAAAATCATTGTTTGATATTAAAAATGTTATTGAATCAATTGATGATTATTTAGGTAAACAAACAGATTTTAATACTTTCACAAAAAATAAATTACTCCGCAGGGCTATAGAACGTGAAATTGAGATTATTGGAGAGGCAACTAAAAGAATCTTAAATGTTGATCCCCATTTTAAAATAAGCAATTCACGTGAAATTATTGATACTAGAAATTGGATAAGCCATGGATATGATAAAGTAGATGAAACAATATTATGGGGTATAATAACATTTCATCTACCTAAACTTTTACAAGAGGTCAATCACTACCTCAATAAATGACTGCTTTTATTTATCTGCTGTTACCTTCCAGATAATCCCGCTGTCGTCATCATTGACCAGTAAAGAACCGTCTGGCGCAACCGCAACACAAACCGGGCGACCATACACTTTACTCTCATCATTGCTGTCTATAAAACCGGTAAGAAAATCTTGTGGTTTTTCAGGTTTTCCGTTCTTAAAGGGAATAAATACCACTTTATACCCAGAAAATGGCTTGCGGTTCCAGGAACCGTGCTGTCCTATAAATGCACCGTTTTTATATTCCTGAGAAAAACTATCTGCGGTATAAAAGGTTAATCCCAAAGAAGCGGTGTGACTCCCTAGAGGTACATCTGGAACAATCGCTTTCTTTACCATATCAGGATGTGGATCGTCAGACCATCGTGGGTCTTCAATCTGCCCATAGTAACTGAATGGCCATCCGTACCAGCCTCCTTTTTTTACACTGGTTGCATAATCGGGAACCAGGTTGTTACCCAGTTCATCACGCTCATTTACTGCGGTCCAAAGATCTCCAGTAGTTGGGTTCCAGTCCATACCTACAGGATTACGTAATCCACTTGCATAAATGATTTCGCCGGTTCCATCGGGATTAACCTCCAGAATGTTAGCGCGACGCTCTTCTTTATCCAGACCGTTTTCTCCTACATTGCTGGAAGACCCTACAGAAATGTAAATTTTATCTTTGGCTTTGTTAGTTATAATATTCCGGGTCCAGTGGTTGTTATACCCACTTGCAGAAAGATCGACTATTTTTTCACCTTCTGCTGTTATTTCAGTCTGCCCTTCTTTATAGGGAAATCGGTATAGCCCATCGGTGTTGCCTACATAGAAATAACCGTTTAAAACAAGCATCCCAAAAGGCTGATTTAAATCGTCCAGAAATACCTTTTTTTCATCTATAATACCATCATTATCAGTATCTTGAAGTAGTGTAATACGGTCTGCACTGTTACTGGTATTTGATTCAGCCACAAAAATATCATTGTTGGGCGCTACATACGTCCACCTGGGGTGTTCCAGATCTGTGGCAAAACGGCTTACGGTAAAACCTGCAGGTGCTTTTGGTGTAAGATCTTCTGGCCATCCTATAACATCGCTATTGTTATTTACTGATTCGGAAGAAAAGGGAGCAACAAGTTCTAAGGGGCCAATGGCAGTCTGCACGGTGGTGCTGGCATTGTCTGCAAGGTCTTTTTTCTCATCCTTCGAAACACTTTTTTCGTTTTTACAGCTAAAAGTTATTGCCGCAACTACCAGCGGAAGTATGTATCTTTTCATATTTTAAATTTTACTCGAAATTAAGACTTCAATGCTAGGTCTGTAAGGTTTATGCCGTGATTAATAAATGTTTAACCTTTTTGTTAAATAATTGATTCTACTCCATAAGCGTATTGATGTTTATTATAACGTTTTCGCTTTGCGAAATTTATGGTGTAATATTTACAGCAACTGGTAAAGTAGCTTGCTTTACTTATATTGAGTAAAAATTTCTTACCTATAAAACGATTAAATGTTCTGGAAAAGTAAGTGGGAGTGTGGTGTGTATGCAAGTATTTTTTTAATGGCTGCATTCATCTTTATGATTCAAAATAGCGCTAGTATCTACAAACCAGTGACCCAACTTTGTTTATTTATCGGAAGTTTTAATTTGATTCTTTTTCTCTTTAAAACAATCCGAAAGAATCCGTCTATTGCGGACACCAACCTAAAATCCAACAGCATATTTTACAAATCGAAGTGGCAAAACGGTCTTTATGCCCTACTTTTTTTAATAGTAGGAGTGATTTTATTCCTCAAAAAAGAGGCTACTTTAGATTCTTTGGTCATTCAGCTCGCGTTGCTTTTTGGAAGTGTGGAGATGCTTATATTTATTGTCAAAATTTTAAAACTCAATAAGTTTAAGCAGATGGATTAAAGGTGAGAAAGACAGAATAGCAACCAATAGGTATAAATAGGTTTCATTTTAATTAGTTTATTTCTTGATAAAATAGAATTTTAAAACGGTGTAATCTTTTTGCTGCCATCTATTAACCTGAGTTCGATGTAAAATAATCTTGTGTTGAAAATGGTCATTTCGAGTGATTTTTGCAAAAAATCGTATCGAGAAAGATCATTTTCAATCAAAAGTGAGGTTCTCGATACAAAATTCTTCCAGAATTTTACTCGAACTGACA
>DRGP01000021.1 GCA_011050015.1 Leeuwenhoekiella sp.
GCCATAGCATGATTCTATATGGCGAAGACCGGATTACCCCTGCCAAAAAAGTGGCCATGGCCCTTGCCGAACTTATAACAACCAGATATCCCAAAGATACGCTGGATATTGTAGTTTTTGGTAACGATGCCTGGCCTATAAAAATCAAGGATTTACCTTATTTACAAGTTGGTCCCTATCATACCAATACCGTCGCCGGACTGCAATTGGGTATGGATATGCTGCGTCGAAAACGCAATACCAATAAGCAGATTTTTATGATTACCGATGGTAAGCCCAGTTGTGTGCGCGAAGCCGATGGTTATTACTATAAAAATAGTATGGGACTTGATGGGTATATCGTAAATAAATGCTACGATCAGGCCAGGCAAGCTAGAAAATTGAAAATACCCATCACCACATTTATGATTGCAGAAGATCCCTACCTAATGCAGTTTGTGCGGGAATTCACCAAAGCAAATCAAGGAAAGGCTTTTTACACCGGTCTGCAAGGACTGGGAGAAATGATTTTTGAAGATTATGAAACCAATAGGAAAAAAAGAATACGCTAAGCATTAGGTATATTAGACTGTATAAAAAAAACAAAAAAAATTAATTCTGAACTTTTCCGGTAACTAGCGGAGAATACTTACAGAGTCTTGAAGAGTACTATAAATAATTCCGAAAACTTTCGAGCTTGTTTATGAAATCACTTCTTTTAAGACAGCATTAAAAATATAAAGCGCTAAGAAAAAAATTATGAGTAAACCAAATATAACAAAACTCGGAAAATTAAAAGAATCCGGTTATCAATCTAAAAGTATCAAAGAGGAGTTGCGCAGCAACTTGGTAGCAAATATTAAAGCTGGCAAAAATTCTTTTGAAGGCATACATGGTTACGACCATACGGTAGTGCCCGAAATGGAACGTGCCATACTTTCTAAACACAATATAAACCTGTTGGGTCTGCGAGGTCAGGCAAAAACGCGTTTGGCGCGTTTAATGACCATGCTACTTGATGAGTGGATGCCCATTGTTGCAGGTTCTGAAATTAATGATGACCCCATGCGGCCTATTTCGCGTCATGCACGCGAACTTATTGAAGAGCAAGGTGATGACACACCCATAGATTGGGTACATCGGGATGAACGGTTCTATGAAAAACTGGCCACTCCAGATGTGACCGTGGCAGATTTAATAGGTGATGTAGACCCCATAAAAGCGGCCAATTTAAAACTAAGCTATGCCGATGATCGTGTGATTCACTATGGGATGATCCCCCGGGCGAACCGTTCCATTTTTGTAATTAATGAACTGCCCGATCTACAGGCACGCATACAAGTGGCCCTTTTTAATATTTTACAGGAAGGGGATATTCAGATACGTGGTTTTAAGCTGCGACTGCCGCTAGATATGCAATTTGTATTTACTGCAAATCCAGAAGATTATACAAACCGAGGTAGTATTGTCACCCCACTTAAAGACCGTATAGGCTCACAGATTCTTACTCATTATCCAGAATCTATTGAGATCGCGCGTACCATTACCCAGCAGGAAGCACGCCGTGATGATCGCCAGAAAGAAACTGTATATGTACCTGAATTGGCCAAGGATTTATTGGAACAGATCAGTTTTGAGGCACGTCACAGTGAGTATGTAGATGCAAAAAGTGGTGTAAGTGCGCGTATGAGCATTACCGCTTTTGAAAACTTGCTCAGTACGGCAGAACGTCGCGCGATGATGGCCAATGAGGAAAAAACCGCCGTTCGTCTGGGGGATTTTATCGGTATGATTCCTTCTATTACAGGTAAGGTAGAACTTGTTTACGAGGGCGAGCAGGAAGGTGCTGCCAGCGTAGCTCAGAACTTAATAGGTGATGCGGTAAAAACACAGTTTGTACAGTATTTTCCAGAGATCAAAAAGCTGGAACAGAAAAATCAAAAAGGACCTTACGATGAGGTAGTGAACTGGTTTTTTGACCAGAGCGAATTTCAACTGCTCGATGACCTTTCTGAACAGCAGTATAAAGATCTAATTGACTCTATTGATCCTTTGCAGGAGCTGATTGATGAGTATCAACCTGACGTTGCTAAAAAAGATCAGTATTTTTTAAAGGAACTGGTGCTTTGGGGCTTGGTGGAATTTAAAAAATTGAGCAAATACCGTATGTCACAAGGTATGCGTTTTAAAGATTTGTATGGCAGTTACATCAGCGGACTTTAAGTAGTAAAATACCTTTCAATAAATTGATGTTTGATGCTAAAAAACCTCCAAAATAGTTCGAAAATGAGCTGTTTTTGGAGGTTTTTTAATTTTTTATAAGCTGAGAATGATATAACAAAGCTGGTTTCAAAGTAAAAGGTGTTGTGCATATAGTTATTCTGAACACGGTTGACCCATAACCTTAAAATAAACTGAATTTACCGTCATCATACTCGATTTATTTCTGGGATATGTTCATTTTTGCACGTAAATTAAATGGATGAATCCCAACATAAAAGGCTTTTTTTATATCGCCATTGGTGCCGCAAGTTATGGTATACTGGCAACCTTTGTAAAATATGCCAATAACCATGGTTTTGGAACAGCTGGTTTGGCTTTTTCCCAATATCTTTTTGGAGCATTGGTGTTAAGTATAATCAGCTTTTTTTTATCCAAAAAAGCTCAGCGATCAACGAAGGTACAAACCACATCAAAATATCCTAAATTAAAGTTACTGCTCTTTGGTACCTCTCTTGGTTTTACCAGTAGTTTTTACTATCTATCCATACAATATGTGCCGGTTTCGGTAGGTATCATTCTATTAATGCAAACGATATGGATGGGGGTAGTGCTTGAATTTTTTATCGCCCGTCACTTATTAAACAGCACTAAAATCGTGGGCGCACTTATCGCTATCGCGGGAACTTTGCTTGCGGCAAAGGTTTTTGAAAGTGATATTACTATAAATTTGACCGGTATAGGGCTCGGTTTGCTAGCTGCTGTAAGCTATACCGCCACCATGTATGCTTCAAATAAAGTAGCCTTAGAGCTTTCTATCATTACGCGGAGCAAATATCTAGTCTATGGCGGACTTCTCATCGTGGTGCTATTTTGGAATTTTGAGATTATAGAGACCTTCAGCTGGATTATTTTCCTGAAATGGGGGACTTTTCTAGGATTTTTTGGCACCATTCTTCCCCCCATACTTTTCAATAAAGGTTTTCCAGAAATAGGTACTGGATTGGGGAGTATTATCGCTTCTTTAGAAATTCCTGTTTCTGTTTTTAGCGCTTATCTGATATTGCATGAAGATATAAGTGTTTTACAATGGGTGGGCATTGCAATCATTCTGCTTTCAGTAGTGCTCATTAACCTGAAGAAAGTCAAAAAGGGGTGAAAACCTCAATTATTGAACTGAAAAACACCGTTTTTAAGTCAAAAAGGAAGCTTTTTACTTGGTTTTCAAAGGATTTTTCGACTTTTTGCGTCTCTCCATACACTGAGTTTTCGCCCTACTGAAGTTTTGGAGGATCTCATCGGGGGTATTTAAATACTAATTATAATTTATGGAGATGATGTTCGGTGTTCTTAGGAATGACAAATTAGTCATTAGTGAACGGTTCAATAGAATTATTTTAGGCTAAACTCATAGAGGTTACCTCCTGATTGTGCCCGTCTTTCATCAGCAATAAAAACGGTAGTGGAATCCTTAAAAGCAATAGCTTCTTTTTTAGAGCTATGGCCCAGCGGAAATTTTTCAATATTCCCACCGAAAAAATCAGCATCGGTAAAGTCAGTTAATTTATAAACGGTATTATAAGTGAGCAAAAGCAGGGTTTTTTCGTCAGGTGACAAAACCGCGCTGGTGATTGCGCAATTAATATTGTCTGTACAGAGCTTGTAACTCGCGATAGGACTGGCCTTAAAATTGCCTGCAGTTGCAGGAATTTTATAAACCTTGCTCATTCCATCAAAATTTCGGCGATCACGGTTATGGGTAAAAAAATAGAAGAAATTATCTTTATAGATAAAAGCTTCGATGTCAAAATTTCGGTTATCAAGCTTTGCTGGGAAGTTTTGTTGATCGGCGAGTGTGAAGGTTGTTTTTGTGGCGTAAGCGGTATCTTTTTCCTTCTTAAATGCTGAAATATCCTTGATGGTGTAAATGGTTTGGTCTTTACGCGCATTGTCGTTATTGCCAAAATCACCTATAAAAAGTCGGTTTTTATTATCGGTGGCCAGATCCTCCCAGTCTTCATTTTTAGCATTGGCAACAAGAATTTGCTGTACGATCTCGCCAGCATCATTTAAACCATAAATAATATTGGGATTGGAGTGATCTGCGATTACATATAAAGTAGGGTTACCCTTATAAAAAGCAATTCCCGAAACCTCTGAGAGATCTCGGGATAAAGATGCTTTTTTATCCAATTTCCCATAATCTTGACAACTTACACAAGCAAGCACTATTAGAATTATAGTGGTTTTTACATACATAGATTAGGCGGGAGTCTCACCCCCAGCATTACTGGACGTGCTGCCCGTTTGTTCATTAGCAATAGTAAGCGTTTCAGATCTGAATTTATTTTTTCCAAAATCGAGTGTGCGAATAGGGAAGGGGATGTTAATATCATTTGCATCAAACTCTTTCTTAATCGCTATAATCGCCTTATTCTGTGCAATAAGAACGTCTTTTTTCTTATTGACATCAGTCCAAAAACGCGTAACAAAGTTGATAGAGCTGTCACCGAATTCCTGATAATAGAATTCAATTTCCTCTCCATTTTCCTGTTTAAATAAGGAGTTGAGGGTCTTTAATGTAAGATCCCTTACCTGTTCTAGATTACTCTCATAGCCTACACCGCAATTAATAAACACACGTGACCTTTTAGTACGTGAATAATTTTTAAATGGAGTATCCACAATACTTGAATTCGGGATCACCACATAGTTGTTGTCAGACTCCTTAAGGATCACACTGCGCAAGTTTATATCTTCCACAAACCCTGAAAAACCATTTGTTTCTACCCAGTCTCCCAGTTGCAACTGGGGTAAAAAGGATAGTAAAACGCCTGAAAAGGTATTGCTGAGCGTACCCTGAAGGGCGAGACCTATAGCGAGACCTACGACTCCCGCACCAGCGAGCACCGAGGTAAGTACCTTGTCAAGATCCATAATGCCCAGGGCTATAAAAAAGCCTATGAGCACAGTAATGGCAAAAGACGTTTTGCCTGCCATTACCTTTATGCTCTGCTGGTTGACATGGCGCATTAAAATACGCCTAACAAATTTTGATATGTATTTGGCAAGTATCCAAAAAAGTACAAATACTAAAACTGCCACAATAAAATTGGGCAGTTTAAGAATGATGGCTTCTCCCCATCCCTGTAATTTGGTAATTAATTTATCGAGATCAAATCCCAATATTGTTCCACTTGTAGTTTCGGTAGTATCCTGAATCATTCGCGTAATTTACGATTTTTTATGAGAATCTGTTTTTTGCATTCTCCATGCATCCAGCATCCAACTTGTTTTTTCTAATTCTCTTATGTAAGCTCCTATAAGGTCAATCGTACCTTCATCGCCTCCTTTATCTGCAGCCTCTACAACTTTACGCATTTGTTTTAAAATGAGCCCGTGATCTTCGAGAAGTATGTCAACCATCTTAATATCTTTGGTATCACTTGGTGATTCTTTAAGATTAGACGATTCAAGATAATCGGTGTAATTACTGGTAGGCTGATAACGGAGGGTAAGAATGCGCTCTGCGATCTCATCTACTTTAAGTTTGGCATCATCATACATCATCTCAAATTGCTCGTGCAGGTCAAAAAAGTTATAGCCTACAATATTCCAGTGGAAATTGCGCAGTTTCTGATAATATAGGTGATAATCGGCAAGTAAGATATTGAGTTCATCTACCGTGACCTTTGTTTTTTTGGTATCCAAGTTTAGATAATTCATACAATTATTTTTTTGTTTTGCTCAAATGTAATATTGCTTTTCTCCTTTACCAATAACGGAAGTTTGTTTAGTATAAGTTTAACGCCAGTTACGCAATATTTCTTTTACTTAAAATGGTTTTTGGCATAGCGAAATTTGTTTTATTGATTCGTCGGAATTGCACCAGTAAAGATAATTTATTATCTTCTTAAAAATCTAAAATATGACTATTCTAAGTTTTGTAGAACAATTTCCTGACGAAAAATCGTGTCGTGACCATATGCGGAAAACTCGTGAGA
>DRGP01000022.1 GCA_011050015.1 Leeuwenhoekiella sp.
ACCGGTAAAAGTTATGTAGAACGTGTGGTGCTGCGCGCCATAAAAAATGATATTGCTATATACGCTATTCATACCGCTATTGACAATTCTGAAAAAGGCATGGGCAAAGGCATGTGTGATGCGCTGGCACTTAATGACCGTGAAATCCTCATACCCAAAAAAGGCAGTATAAAAAAACTGACCACTTACATCCCAAAAAATGAAGTGCTCGGAGTTCGGAATGCGCTTTTTGCTGCTGGCGCTGGAAATATAGGCAATTATGACCATTGTAGTTTTGCCACAAAAGGCCGCGGAAGTTTTAAAGGCAATGAGAACAGCAACCCCACCGTAGGAGAAAAAGGAAGTTTGCAAGTAGAAAAAGAAGTACAATTACACATTACTTTTGAAGCGCATCGGGAACAGACTATTTTAAAAGCGCTTTTTAAGGCGCACTCGTATGAAGAAGTGGCGTACGAAGTGACTACTTTAGACAATAAAAATCAAACCATAGGTATGGGCATGACCGGTTTTTTAGAGGAGCCTATGGATGAAATGGCCTTTTTGAGACTGGTACAAAAGAAATTTAATGCGCAGGGTGTGCGTCATTCAGCTTTACGCGAAGAACCCATCAATAAAGTGGCTGTTCTGGGTGGAAGTGGTGCTTTTGCGATCAGCGCGGCCATTAAGGCAGGAGCAGACGCTTTAATCACGGCAGACCTAAAATACCATCAGTTTTATCAGGCCGAGGGAAAAATTCTTCTGGTGGATGTAGGTCATT
This sequence comes from Leeuwenhoekiella sp., assembly GCA_011050015.1. Taxonomy (GTDB): domain Bacteria; phylum Bacteroidota; class Bacteroidia; order Flavobacteriales; family Flavobacteriaceae; genus Leeuwenhoekiella. The sequence continues at coordinate 758 of DRGP01000022.1, forward strand.
ACGAAAGTGAACAATTCACAAAAAGGTTACTTACTGATTTTCTTAGGAAAAAATTTAGTAATTTTGCAATCGTTTTATCAGACGAAGACACCAATCCCATTAAGTATTTATAATATGGCAAAAAAGAAAACAGAAGCGAGCGTAGAAGACAAACTACGGGCGCTCTATGACCTGCAGTTAATACATTCCCGCGTAGATACCATTAGGAACATGCGTGGCGAGTTACCCCTTGAAGTTGAAGATCTGGAAGATGAAGTCGCAGGATTGAGTAAACGTCTGGAAAAACTAGATGGTGAACTAGGACTTATCGATGATCAGATCAAGGCAAAGAAGATACAGATTGACGATTCTAAAGCAGCGATAAAAAAGTACACCGAACAGCAAAAAAACGTAAGAAACAACAGGGAATTCAACTCCTTGAGCAAAGAAGTTGAATTTCAAGAGCTTGAGATCCAACTAGCTGACAAAAATATAAAGGAATATCGCGCTCAAATAGAGCAGAAAAAAGAAGTGATCACCACTACAAAAGAGCGTATTGCAGAACGTGAGAACCACTTAAAACATAAAAAAGAAGAGCTGGACGATATTCTTTCTGAAACGCAAAAAGAAGAACAGGAGCTTTTAAAGAAAAGTGAGGGTTTTGAAGAGCAAATTGAGCCCCGTTTGGTAAAAGCATACAACCGCATACGTACTAATGTACGCAATGGCCTGGCCGTTGTACCTATAGAGCGTGGCGCTTCCGGGGGTTCTTTCTTCACCATTCCACCACAGGTGCAAATGGAGATCGCAGGTCGTAAAAAAATCATTACCGACGAGCACAGTGGCCGTATACTGGTAGATGAACAACTTGCCAAGGAAGAACAGGGAAAAATGGATGCCCTTTTCGGAAAAATGTAAGATTTACTTTTTTATTAAATCCATTTAAAACGCCGGCTACTCGATAGTACGGCGTTTTTTAATGGGTTTAAGTGTTAGTTTAACAAGCTCTTAGCGACTACAAATGTGTTTAAACATTAACTTTGTTATAAAAAAAATTAGTTATGAAATTATATATCAGCTTATTAAGCCTGCTTTTTATAAGTGTTTCCTGTAAAAATACGACCCAGAAGAGCACAGCCGATAATCAAATGGCGATGAAAGATCCCATAACAACTCCTGCCGAAAACGGCATGGAACACGCTTATTTTGCAAGTGGCTGTTTCTGGTGTGTAGAAGCCGTTTATGAAAGCGTAAAGGGCGTAAAAGAAGCTAGGAGCGGTTATAGTGGCGGCACACAGCCTAACCCAACCTATAAACAGGTGAGTTCGGGCACCACAGATTATGCGGAGGCCGTAGAAGTAATCTATGATCCTACTGTGGTGAGCTACCAGAGTCTTGTAGATGTTTTCTTCGGTTCCCAGGACCCTACAACCGCAAACCGACAAGGTCCAGACCGCGGCACACAATATCGATCTATCGCTTTTTATCAAAATGAGGAGCAAAAACAAATTATAGAAAACACTATAAAACGTCTTAATGAGAGCACCTATGATGGTGAAATTGTCACTCAGGTATTGCCTTTTCAAAAATTCTGGGAAGCAGAGGATTATCATCAGGATTACGAGCGAAATCACATGAATGATCCTTATATTAGTAGTGTTTCCATACCACGCATCAACAGGTTTAAGAAAAAATTTCCTGAACTTCTAAAAGAAAATTCAACCCACTAATGAAGACAATTTCATCACTGGCATTAGTTCTCTTTGCGATGCACGCCAATGCGCAGCAGGATTTTTCCAAATACAAATGGCGCAACCGCATTTTACTTTTTTCGGCGACGAGCCTAAACGAAGAAAGTTTTACAGCACAGTTCAAATCATTTTTAGACAGTCCAAAGAAACTAGATGACCGTAATCTTATTTTATTAACGCTCATCAAAGGGCGGGTTTATGATAAAGATTTAAAACCGGTAAGCAATTATGATGCTGCCGCGCTGCGTAAAAAATACGATATGAACGCCAGTTTTAGTGGTCTGGTACTTATAGGTAAAGATGGCGGTGCAAAGCTCAAAAAGAATTTTCCTGTAGAACCAAAAGTTATTTTTGAAGCTATAGATCAAATGCCCATGAGACAAAAGGAAATGCGAGAAAACATAGATGATTAAGAAAGATACAATCAAGTCAAAAATCCCGGTAAAAACTACCGGGATTTTTTTTGATGAATATACTTACTTTTTCAACTGTTAAGCTATACTTAAATAGAATATGACTATGTGCAGAGCGGTTATATCTATTAAATAAACGCAGGACAAAGCCTTTGTATGCCTAATTTAACCGAGGATAAAAACATACGCTTTTTATCCATAATTAAAAAAATTAAACATGAAAACGAATCAAGCATTATTGCAATCATATACACTGGGAGACCTAACCTTAAAAAACAGGGTTATAATGGCACCCATGACCAGAAGTAGGGCAGATAATGAAGAAACTGCACCCACAGATATGCATGTAGAATATTACACGCAACGCGCTGGTGCCGGACTCATAATTACAGAAGGCTCTCAAGTTTCTAAAGAAGCGGTAGGCTATATTCACACAGCGGGTATACACAGTAAAGCACAGGTAGAAGGCTGGAAAAAAGTAGTGAAATCTGTTCACGACGAAGGTGGTAAAATCTTTATTCAATTATGGCACGTGGGCAGGATGTCACATCCAGACTTTCATAATGGGAATAAACCTCTTGCTCCCAGTGCAGTAAACCCTAACGCTCAATCATACACCCCTGAAGGTTTTAAAGATACGAAAGAGCCCAAGGCGATGAGCGCTGAAGATATAACGAACACTCAGGAAGACTTTGTGAAAGCAGCAAAAAACGCTAAAGAAGCAGGTTTTGACGGGGTGGAAATACATTCTTCCAACGGATATTTATTTCATCAGTTTTTTAATACCAAATCAAACCTGCGCGATGATAACTATGGCGGAAGCAAAGAAAACCGCACTCGGTTCTTTTTTGAGGTTCTTGATAAAGTAAAAGAAATATGGCCCAGCAACCGCATAGGAGTGCGTTTGAATCCTTCACTTAATGGTATTTTTGGCATTGAAGCCACCGAGGAAACCATACCTACCTTTGATTATATAATAGATCAACTTAAAAATTATGATCTGGCTTATCTTCATTTATCAGAACCTTTTAATGATGTGAGCGATATAGATTATTTAGAAAGCAACATCGCAAAACGATACCGCCCAAAATATAACGGTACACTTATGATCAATGCCGGTTTTGATCAAGAATCTGGTAATAAAATAATTGATGAAGGCGATGCAGATCTTGTGGCTTACGGTAAATTATATATCTCAAACCCAGATCTAGAAGAACGTTTTGCACTTAACGCGCCTCTAGCAGATTGGGACGAAGACACATTCTACAGCCAAGGCAAAAAAGGATATACAGATTATTCAAAACTGACTCCGGAAACGGCCAAAACTTCTTAAACACTATTAATAAAGTTTTAAATGACCGTTAAATGAGTCATTAAGCGTGTGAAAACAACGTACTTTAGATAAAATTTTCAAAATTATGGATCAAAAGAAGTATGACCAAATGCAAGGCATGTTGAATAAACTTGAAGATGTCAAGAACAGTCAAGAGAGTATTCTTGACAAAATCAACCATGTTATTACAGACCTTTTTCAAAATCCCGATAAAGATTTAGAAAAGGCCATGGAAACTGCTCACGAAAAGGCTTCAGAAAATGTTGAAGCTATAGGAAACGCTATTGATGAGTTTGAAATCAAATTCAATAAAGCACAACAAAGCTAATTTTGTTTAATATTAACAGATTTAGATTAAACAATAATTAAATTTAAAGCCAGTTATAAACTGGCTTTTTTTATGAAACACTATTCTCTAGAAGACCTCAACGAGCTTCCGTCCCGTCACCGTGCACATTTTATAAACAGCTGCACCGGTTATAAATCGGCAAATTTACTGGGCACTGTATCTAAAGATGGACTGACCAATGTGGCCATTTTCAGCTCCGTAATCCACTTGGGCAGCAATCCGCCATTGCTGGGATTTATTCTGCGCCCTACTTCCGTAGCAAGAAATACCTACGATAATCTCAAGAAAACGGGCATTTTTACCGTAAATCATGTCAATACTGACGTGGTACGCGCTGCGCATCAAACTTCAGCAAAATATGATGGGGAACTATCAGAATTTGATGAGGTTGACCTTCACACCGAATTTCTGGATGATTTCAAAGCGCCCTATGTACAAGAAAGCAAGATTAAACTGGGCTGTGCGTACACTAATGAATATTACATTGAAGAAAATAAGTGTCTGTTTATCATAGGCGCCATAAAGCATATTTATCTGGATGACGGTATTCAGCAAAAAGACGGCTGGCTTGATCTGGAAGCGGCAAAAACAGTAAGCATCAATGGTCTGGATGGTTATGCGCTACCCCAGTTTATAGAACGCCTTTCTTACGCAAAACCCGAAAAAGACATCAAAGAAATCCCCAAAGATGGGGCATAACAATGGGGATTGTTGGCATTAAGAGTTTCTAAAAGAACTATTTTGGTAAAAACCATTGGTGAGATACACTAAAAGTGAAAATTCTAAGACTCATTCTGGGCGATCAACTCAACCATAAACATTCCTGGTACAATGAACCTCAAGAAGATGTGGTGTATTGTATGGCAGAAATGCGACAGGAAACTGATTATGTAAAGCACCATATTCAAAAAATAGTCGCGTTTTTTGAATCTATGCGCAATTTTGCAAATTACCTACAAGAGCGCGATCATCAAGTAATCTACTATGGCCTAAATGATCCTCAAAATCTACAGGAACTGCCCATAAACCTCATACAGATCATAAAGGAGCAGTCTATTGAAAAATTTGAATATCAATTGCCAGATGAGTATAGGCTTGATGAACAGCTAAAGATTTTTTGTAAACAGCTCAGCATCCCTTCCGAAGTTTATGATACCGAACATTTTCTGACCACGCGCGACGAGCTCACCCAGTTTTATAAAGGGAAAAAACAGCTTACCATGGAATATTTTTACCGCGACATGCGTAAAAAACACGATATCCTCATGGTTAATGCCAAAGATCCCGAAGGCGGCAAATGGAATTTTGATAAGAGTAACCGCAATAAATGGAAGGGCAACCCAGAGATACCGCACGAGCGCGGCTTTAAAAAAGACGTTTCTGCTACTTTGTCCCGCATTGAGAAAGCCGGTGTCGAGACTTTCGGAAATATTGACAAGACTTCCTTCAACTGGCCCACTTCTCGGGAAGATTCGCTTTCGGTACTTAATTATTTCTGTAAAAACTTGTTGATGTACTTTGGCGATTATCAAGACGCGATGGATCCCGATGAACATTACCTCTACCACAGCAGATTGAGTTTTGCCCTAAACAGTAAAATGCTACATCCGCTAGAAGTGATCCATTCGGTGATAGATTACTGGCGGGATCATACCAATAAGATTCACATTAGTCAGGTAGAAGGATTCGTACGGCAAATTCTGGGCTGGCGTGAATATATGCGTGGCATCTACTGGAAAGAGATGCCCACTTACGCGGAAAAGAACAGCCTGGAGAACCATAACCCCCTACCCGATTTCTACTGGACAGCAGAAACTAAAATGAACTGTTTGCACCACGCGATAAAGCAGAGCCTGGATCACGCCTACGCCCATCACATACAGCGCCTCATGATCACCGGTAACTATGCGCTACTCACACAGACCCATCCCACCGAAGTAGATGCCTGGTACCTGGGCAT
>DRGP01000023.1 GCA_011050015.1 Leeuwenhoekiella sp.
ACATAATTTCTCACCCCGTTAAAGCCAACGGCCACATTACCTTCACTGCATTGCAAACAGCCAAAACCGGCCCCTTCGGTATCTGTATATTGTACCTCAAAAACAGATCCCGAGCCATTTTCACCGGAATTGAGGAAAATACCTTCATAACCGTCCATTACCAGTTGATAATCTCCCGAATTAATGACCTGATCAAAAATGGAAGCGGCCTGATCAAACTTTTCCTGATATAAGTAGGCTTTGCCTAAAAGCGACTGGGCCGCACCTTTTGAGACCCTACCGACTTGTGGGGCGGTTTCCGCAAGGTTGTTTACGGCAAATTGCAGGTCGCTTTCTATCAAACTATAGACTTCGGGGACCGGCGAACGTGGTATGGTAGTTTCATCGCCCACCTCAAAGCGACTGTTTGGTTTGAGCGGGATGGGGCCAAACCATTTTACCAGTTCAAAATTATAGTATGCCCTTAAAAAATAAGCTTCGGCGAGGATTTGATTTTTGCCTTCAAAGTCAATTTTATCTTTAAATTCAATAATATAGGTCGCCCTGCTTACCCCGGCAAACATCCAGTCCCACACGTTTTTAAGGTTATCATTGACGGGTGTATGAATCATGTCGTCTATCTGTTGAAAGCCTATAACGTCTGTAGGGCTTTCGCCACCGGCAAGGGTGTTGTCTGAAGCGATCTCACCCAGTAGTACATTTACATAACTTGCCTGTAAAAGATCATAGGCGCCCACAAGTGCATCGTAGTAATCCTGTTCAGAATTAAAAAAGGTTTCAGAATCTATGGCATATATGGGATCCCTTTCTACAAAATCATCTCCACAGGATGACAGGAGCAAGACGGGGCACGCCAGAAGGATGAGTGAATGTATAATCTTATGTTTCATTGCTGATTGAATTAAAAATTTAAATTAAGGCCCATTAAAAATGTTCTGGGCAAGGGATAAAAACCATAATCTATCCCGCTGCCTATGGGCGCCCCACTGGAGGCCCCAGGGTCATAGCCCCGGTAATCTGTAAATGTATAGAGGTTATTCACGCCGGTATAGATCCTACATTGGGTAATCCCCATTGGTTCAAGCGTTTTTTTAGGAAGGGAATAGCCCAATTGCACGTTTTGAATACGTACGTAAGAGGCGTCTTCAACAAAATAGTCTGAAAAAACATTATTTGAGGTTGCCTGCGTGGTAAGCCTGGGCACCTTGCTGGAAGTCCCTGCTCCCGTCCACCGGTCTACAACATAATTAAGACGGTTTACATCAGAGAGCACGCGCTCATAATTACGTACCATATCATTGCCTATCGAGGCATAGGTGTAGGCCACAAAATCGAGGTTTTTATAATTAAACCTCAAGTTTAGGCCCATGGTCACCTCTGGAATGGGATTGCCCAAGTTGGCCCTATCGTCTGTATTTATTGCACCGTCCCCATTAGTATCTACATAGCGCAGATCGCCAGGGGAAGCATTTGCACCCAGCGCGATCTGTGAAGGGTGTGCGTCTACTTCGGCCTGATCTTGAAAAATACCATTGGTTTGATAACCATAAAAATAACCTATTGGGAAACCTTCCTCCATACGTGCGGGTGCGGGCTGCCCAACACCAAAGCCGCCTCCTTCTATAAAACCGGTACCATTATTTACGGTGAGCACTTCATTATCCAAGGTGGTGAAGTTATAGTTCACGCTTATCTTAAAATCCTCTGAAATATTATCGCTATAACCAATGGCGAACTCTAGACCTTTATTGCGAACGGAACCTGCATTTACAGTAGGTGAACCGCTGCCTGGCGCTGCCGTACCCACAATACCGGAAACCGGTATAAACGGGATCAATAGGTTGTCTCTTGTGTTTATAAAGTAATCTGTGGTAATATCAATTTTATTATTGAATAATCTAATATCCAGCCCTACATCAAACTTTTTTGCTTCTTCCCATTGCAGTTCAGGATTGGGCAGCACACCTATGGCCCTCCCGTTTACCACTACACCATCAAGCACATAGGTAGCCTCCCCGCCCAATGTGCCCACATAACCGTTATTGGGTATCTGGTCGTTCCCCAGAATGCCATAACTAGCACGTATCTTTAAAAAATCGATCACCTCAAAATCTGGAAAAAAGCCCTCGTCTGAAATCACATAACCTGCCGTGACCGATGGAAAATAGGCCACACGATTTGATGGCCCAAATTTGGTGGATAGGTCACGTCGCAGCATGGCTGAGAACAAGTATTTATTCTTAAAATTATACTGTAACCTACCAAAAAAGGAAAGCCTGCGCTCATCGTAAGCATAAGAGCCCACGTCACGTACACCTTCGCCACTAGTTCCGGTGGCCAATGCGATATCTGCAAATTCCCAACTATTATTGGGCACATCATAACCGGTACCCGATAGGCCATCGCCCCATTCTTTATAGATTGTTGTGCCACCCGTAAAGGTTACCTCATGATCTGCTGCAAATGTATCGTTGTAGGTGCCAAAAATATCAAGGGTATAGCTATTGTCATTTACACGTTGCTGTGAGACACTGCTGCGTGTAACGTCAAAAACCTTCCCTCCATAACTTATCTGTTTTGCAAAGTTCTTGCCCTCACTGTTGCTGGTGTTGAAACCTACCCTACCGGTAATCTGGAGTTCATCGAGAACATCATAATCCAAGCTCACATTCCCATTGAGTTTATTAAAATCGAAATCATTATAGGTATTTTCAAGCTGTGCAAGCGGATTTACAATCTCAATGCCCAAACCAGCGGTATTAGGTACCAGTGAATATTGCCCAGCATCATTTCTAACAGGAAGTGTGGGCGGGGTATTTATAGCATTGAACAGCACAGAGCCCAGGCCATTTTCACTAAAGGTATCCCGGTCAAAATAGGTATAGATCGCATTGGTCTGTAAAGTGAATTTTTCTGAAAGATCAACGCCCAGGGAAATACGTGCGGTATTCCGTCTAAAACTTGATTTTTTCCCTCCTACGATCCCTTGTTGATACAAGTGCGATCCACTTACGGAATAGGTAATTTTTTCAGAACCACCCGAAATATTAAAATCATGGTTGACCAACGGGGCCGCATCATCAAAAACGGTCTCCTGCCAGTCTGTGCCATTGCCCAGGCCTGCAACATTGGGCAACGGAAGTGCCCTACCACCATTGGCATAGGCTTCATTGAGCAGGATACCATATTCAGTAGCGTTTAATAAAGGTAGCGTGCGGGTAGTTTCCTGAAAACCTGTATACACATTATATGAAACCTTCGGTGCCTGATTTTTCCGACCCTTTTTGGTAGTTACCAAAATAACCCCGTTTGCTCCTATGGTACCGTAAATTGCTGCCTGTGCATCTTTTAAAACGGTGATGGACTCAATATCATTGGGATTTAAAAGACCCAGTTCACTTTGATATCCATCGATTATGACCAGCGGGGCGTTTTGCCCATTGGTGGACACCCCCCGTATCCTGATATCAAGATTTGCACCGGGTGCCCCAGATTGTGTGGTCACATTTACTCCAGAAACCGTACCCTGTAGCGCCTGCTCCACTTTTACCGGTTTTAATTCATCAAGGGTTTCGCTGCTTACTGTAGATACAGCTCCGGTAATTTCCTTTCTTTTTTGAGCCCCATAACCTATTACGACCACTTCATCGAGTGCATCGGTATCTGCTTCAAGACGTATATCAAGTTGTTGATCTTTATTTACTTGCACTTCCCGTTGCTGAAAGCCCAAATAAGAAAACACAAGACTTTTCCCCGAAGTTACACTAATGGAATACATGCCGTCAAAATCTGTACTTGTGCCGGTTGCAGTACCCTTGACCAAAACATTTACCCCCGGAAGCGGCATCCCGGAAGCATCATTTACCGTACCGGTTACCTGTACCTCATTTTGCTGAGCATAACCCGAAAAACAAAACAAGCCCAAAAAGAATAAAACTACATATCGCATCATAAATAAAATTTAGTGCCGCCAATATATTGTTAAATAGTTCTAAATGCTCAGAAAACACCTCAACAAAAAACATACATCATAAAAATAATCCGTTTTATTGATCAAAAGAACAATTTTTGACACAAAATACCTATTCACAAAGGGCTTGAGGCTTTTCTGAAATCTACAAAAAACAAAATTTAAAAAACAAAAAACGTTTTCGTATAGTTAATGTTGAGGTAAATTGGGCTTTTGATAAGGTGATTTAGAGTGAGATTATATACTCAACAAGGCTTTTTTTATGCTGTAGGTCCATTTTTTTGCGCAAACGATATCGTTTTATCTCAACGCTGCGTACCGAAATGTTGAGCAATGGGGCAATTTCTTTTGAAGCTAGATTGAGGCGTAAATAGGCACATAACTTTAGATCTTTAGGGGTAAGTTTAGGATGGCTCTCCTTGATCTTATTAAAAAAATCTTTATCCGCATTGGTAAATGCTTCCTCAAAAAACTGCCAATCTTTTGTAGCGCTCAAATTCTTATCTATAGTGCGTATCACCGTCTTAACCTGTGCTTCTTGCTTTATGGGCAATAAATCCTTCTTAATTGCGGTAAGCAGTTCATTTTTCTTTACAATACTCATTGCAGACGCGGCCAACTCACGACTTTTACTTTTAAAGTCATCTTCCAGTTTCTCGTTTTCAAGGCGCATGACGGCTTTCTCGTTCTCAGACCTGCTCAAAGCTAGTTTCCTTTGGTTTTCTCCCTTTAGTGCAACGGCCTGTTTACGGTAATAGCTTCGGTTATAGAAGTGAAACAGCACCAGGACAAAACAGGCCATTAGTATGTACAGGATAATGGCCGTTATCGATAAGTACCAGGGTCTGTTCACCTGAAAAGTGTAGGCGGCGCTATTTTGCGTCAACTGGTCGCCTACCTGGGCACGTACCTCAAATTTGTAATTTCCGTGGGGCAGGTTTTCAAATAAGACTTCCTGGCCTGCATCCCAAGTGCTCCATTGTTCATTGAGGCCCTGAAGCATGTACTGGTAATTTACGGTTTGATATTTTTCATAAACGGGTACATTATAGGTAAAGCGCAGGTTGTTGGCCTTCGCACCAAATTGAGGACTATCTGTCAGGCTTACATACTCGACATCTGTTTTGAGCCCACTGTTCTTGACCGAATTCAGCTCAATAGTAAAACTTTGGCTCTTTATCTTATCAAGATCCATAACCACTTAACCGCCCACCCCTCCCAGCAAATAGTTATCCCCGCCCAGGGAAGAGATATTTTCAAATCCACGCATATCCCTGCGCACCCCCGCCGGAAAAGCAATATGGCCCACAGTTAAGCGGTTATCCAGATTTCCCAAAGAAAAATAGACCAGGCCGCTCTTAGCAAAACCCCATAGCTTGTTGTTTTTATCATCAGGCACCAATTTACCACTTACATATAATGCGCCTTCGCCAATCCCTTTTTTAAAAGTAGCATTTTCAGTAAATCCATTAGCTTCCGAAAAGGATAGAACGCCCCTTTCATAGGTATATAGAATGGTATCGTTAAAGCTGCTCAAGCTTGATTTAAGACCGGCGGCGGCATTGTGCAACGGTTTGTAATCAACAACACGGTCAAAGTCTTTATCCACTTCAAGTAAAAAAACGCCTTTATATTCATGGCTTACAAGCAAATTGCCGGCTGCAGTAATCTCAAAAAAACGGCTGGAAATATCAAAACCCTTCAGTTTATTCCTCATTTGCCAGTTTCCATTGTTTTTTTTCAATACATAAAGACCGTCATAATTGCCCTGGAGCAGCAGGTCATTAAAACTGGGTATGGGTTTGATATCCCAAGTACCCTGAACGCGGCTTATCCACGCTGCCGATGCACCTTTGACCAGCAGGGTGCCCAGGTTGTGACCTGCAAAAAGGGACCCATCAATCTCTCTTAAAACCCATACCTGTCCACTAGTTCCTGGCATCAGGTCAAATTTATCCTGGCTGTCCCGTTCTTTATAAAACAGGCCTTGATTGGTACCCAGATAAATATAACCTGCATAGACCGCAGAGCAATATACTGTGCCCAATTTACCCGAAGTATCCTGATATACACTGAAAGGCGAATTGAGGTTGATCACGCTGATCCCGTTATCCAGGCCTAGCCAGATATTGCCGGCCTCATCTTCAAAGAGCGATAGCACCGTATTGTTGGCAAGCCCTTCCTGTTGGGTAAGGTTTTGGGTTATATTCCCTTTTTGATCCAGTAAATAAAAACCGTTGGAAATCGTCCCTATTGCGGTACGGCCGTCCTTTAAGCATAAACTGCTGTAAATGGTACACGCTTTTAATACCTTATTTGCTGAAATATCAGCTTTTTTCAACATGCCATTGGCCCATTCAAAAATACCCTTGCTCTGGGTGATCAACCTAAGTAATTTCTCATCCTGCACTACGTCGATAAGTACATCTTCCCGCAACAATTCATCATCACTAACAAGCTGCACCCGGCCGTTGCCTATAGTATATAAGCCTTTGCCAAGCGCCTGAAAATAGAGCATGCCCCTTACATTAAAGATTTTGGTGAGCGGTGCCCCTACATCTATGATTTCATAGCTGCTGTTTTGGGTATTATAGAGGTAAATACGGTGTAGAGATTGAAAAACAATCCAGTCGTTAAGCTCCATTATTTTCCAGAAATGTTCATCTTCAACCATTGGTTCGCGCATGTTGGCGCTCAACGAAGTATATTTTAAAAGTCCAAAAGTATTTCGCTCCCAGAAACCAAATTCCATATAAGATCCCGTGTAAACACGATTGCCCTTTGCGTGTACCGCACGAATGATGGTCTTGTTTGGCGAAGGATAAAGTTTCCACTGCGCACCGTTATATTCGAGCAGACCCGAATTATTGCCGAAATAAATATGCCTGTCTTCCCCTTGTGAGATCGCCCAGTTCTGGTTTTCTGCACCATATTCCTGGGGTAAAAAGTTAATAAATGGTGGAAACTCTTGTGCGCCAATTTGTGTTATAAAAAAATTGACAAAAAGGAATATAAAATAGCCTGATTTTTTCAAAATGAAGGTTTAAAGCTAAAATACTAAAATTAGCCATCCTGAACTCATCTGATTTACAAATACAGCGGTTTCAAAATTGAAAAATTGCTAAAAAGAGTCTCATAGTAGGAAAAAATTGATCATTTCAATCAAATTTCAACATTATCTTTCCTTTTTTTATTGTCTTAAAGCATTATTTTTTGACAATATCGAAATCATCAGGCTCTTTTAAACTTGACTTTTGGCAATACCCTTAAATAATTACTAAATTTAAGGGTATGCTTTAAAAACTTTATTAAATTAGTATTCTAACCAATAAATCAATTATTATGAGAAGTATTCTTTGGCTTGTAGCAGTAGTTTGTATAATTATTTGGCTCTTGGGCATTTTAGAGATAATTCCTGGAATGGGCACCAGTAGCTTAATACATGTTCTCCTTGTAATTGCAGTGATTATTATTCTTTATAATATCATATCTGGCAGAGGAGTCTAAATTTTTTAAATTCCCCAATTGGGATTTAATAAAAAAACCGCGTTCGTGTAAGTGTTATTCCTTTTGTTCATGATGCTGTGCAAACAGTTTTCCTGATAAATGAGGATTGAAACTTTAGCGAAGTGCGGTTTTTTTATTATGATGTCTTTAAAATCTTCAATTTTGATCAAAAAACAGTTATTAACTTCAAGATATTTACTCATAATGGAAAGTTTTGATTCATTATTTAAGTAATTTTGGCCTTTCTTTTTTCTCATGAAGGTCAAACCATTTTTTTCTTCATTGCTTCCTATACGCTTATTATTTCGCCTTACCTTTATACTGAGCTGCCTCGGGCTTATTTTCCTGATTTATGATTTTGGTTATACGCAGACAGAGACCTTACAAAATCTTGTAAACGGTTTTTATTTTTTAGTGCTCGCCTCTGGTATTGTGACTACCATCTTACGCTATGTCTTAAGACGTAAAGGGATACGTTGGCAAGTCATCATTTTTGATCTATTAAGTATTTTGCTCACCGTAAACGTGGTGCTCATTCACTTTTTTTCACAAGAGGCTAACAGGCACCTTAGCTTTTTATATGACGACAACTGGATAAAGTATGTGATCCTACTTACCTTCATACGGGAGTTTGCAGAGCAGAATGTGAGCTATAAAAAGACATTTTTAAACCCTGCACAGCTTTTTATAGTAAGTTTTCTGGGTATTATTTTCATAGGCACGTTCCTGCTTATGTTGCCAAAAGCTACTTACGAAGGTCTTTCTTTTATAGATGCTTTTTTTACTTCCACAAGCGCGGTTTGTGTAACCGGTCTGGCCGTTGTGGATACGGGAAGTTATTTTACTCAATTTGGCCAGGTCATCCTATTGATCCTCATACAATTGGGAGGATTGGGCATACTTACGTTCGCCAGTTATTTTAGTTATTTTTTCAAAGGGGGTGCCACGTATGAAAATCAACTGGTACTCAGCGATATGACCAATTCCCAAAAAATAGGCGATGTTTTTGACACGTTAAAGAAAATTATCCTGATTACTTTTTCTATAGAATTTTTTGGTGGAATCATTATTTATTTGAGCCTCAACCCAGCATTGTTTTCATCTTTTTTTGAACGTGCATTTTTTGCGGTCTTCCACTCCATATCTGCATTTTGTAATGCTGGGTTTTCTACCCTCTCCAATAGTTTATACCAGGAAGGCTTTCGGTTCAATTATGGGCTGCAGCTTATTATTACCGCCTTGTTTGTACTGGGTGGGCTGGGTTTTCCCATAATTGCCAATGTGCTCAAATATTTAAAGCACGTGATCGTAAACAGGCTGTTTAGACCCAAAGGCGAAGAGCGCCTGCACATCCCGTGGGTACTTAATATTAATAGTCGCATAACCTTAGTTACTACGGTTTCACTTACCGTGCTGGGCACGATTCTTTTCTATATTAACGAGTACAACAATACCCTGGCCGAACATCATGGTCTGGGTAAAGTAGTTACCGCTCTTTTTGGTGCAGCCACACCCAGGACCGCAGGTTTTAATAATATTGATATGGGAGCGCTTAATTTTTCGACTATAATGCTCCTCTTTTTCCTGATGTGGATAGGGGCTTCACCCGCTTCCACCGGAGGGGGTATAAAAACGAGCACATTTGCCATTGCGACCCTTAATTTTTTAAGCTTGGCCAAGGGAAAAGATAAAATAGAGGTTTTTCGCCGTCAAATTGCTGATATTTCTGTAAAAAGAGCATTTGCAACCATATCCCTTTCTCTGGTCGTCATCGGGATGGGCATCGTTTTGATCTCTATTTTTGATGAAGATAAAACATTGCTAAGTATCGCTTTTGAGTGTTTTTCAGCCTATAGTACCGTAGGTCTCAGTGTAGGGATCACAGCAGCTCTGAGCCTGCCTTCAAAAGCGGTGATCATTACCGTCATGTTTATAGGTAGGGTAAGCATGCTCACTATATTAATCGCTATCTTTAAACAGGTAAAACATAAAAATTACCGCTATCCTACTGAAGAAATAACCATCAACTAAACGCATCTATGAAAATAATCGTGGTAGGCCTTGGAAATTTTGGGTCATCTATCGCTTCAAAACTTACCCTACGGGGAAATGAGGTCATAGGCATAGACCTCGACATTAACAAGGTCGAGCATTACAAAGAAAAAATATCGCACACCATTTGTATGGATGCTACCGATGAGAGCACCGTGGCCGGCCTTCCCCTTAAGGATACAGACATCGTGATCGTGGCCATCGGGGAAGACCAGGGCGTCAATGTGATGGTCACCGCACTCTTCAAAAATTTTAAGGTAAAACGCCTTATCAGCCGATCTATAAATACATTGCACGAAAAAGTACTCGTAGCCATAGGGGTAGATGATATTGCGCGCCCGGAGCAGGAAACCGCAGAGCGCTGGGCAAAAAAACTGTGCTTACGGGGCGTGGTCGATTCTTTTGAGCTCACTAAAGATTTCAGTATTGTAGAGGCCGATGTACCCCAAAAATACATGAACAGAACCATCGGTGAGATTAACCTGCGCGAGAAATACCAACTGCTTATCTTGACCATCTTAAAAAAAGAGGAAGAGAAAACAGTGATAGGCCAAAGTAAAACGGACACCAAAGCTCAGGGCGTTCCTTCTTCTAATTATGTATTGCAAAAGGATGACATCCTGGTGCTCTATGGATCCAATGCAGATATTCAGGAGTTTTTGAAAATTAATTAAGCTGAAAAATTCTCTCGAATCGAAAGTCTAAAATGGTGAAAAGCATTGAATAAATGGTAAAAAAGACCAAAAATCAGCCCTCAAGGTCATAAAACCATTCCTCCGCCCGGCGTATGGCCTCATCAATGGCATCATTGGGTAGATAATTTTCCTTTTTAGCCAATTTTTGAGCTATAGAAACTGCTTTCTCCCTCACCTGAGGGTTGAGTGGTTGTAGTTTATCCTGAAATGCTTCACGATTAAAATTCTCGTTATTTTCCATCCTGTTAAACCTGTCAAAAGTCGTACTCATTTTCGCGTAGCGAAACCTTCCATTAAAGAAGTTCCTGTTCAAGAACATTGAATTGAGCTACTTAAAGATACCTGATTTTTCCTAAAAAATGATTTAAAGAGATAAATAAACAGCCTAAAACGAGTATAAATCAATCGTTTCTTGGAGAAAATGGATAAGCTAGGGAAATGAAAACCTCTGGTGAGATCAATCAAAAAGTGCCTTGAGCTCGGTAGCTTCTTTAGCTGGCAGTTTACCGGCCAATACAAGGCTTAACTGCTTGCGGCGCAGAGCGGCATCAAAACGTTCCTGCTCCAATTCTGTTTCGGGTTCCAGCTGTGGTATGGCCACGGGATTTCCGGTGTCGTCTACCGCGACAAACGTATAGATGGCTTCGTTTGCCTTGCTGCGCACACCACTTTCACGATCTTCGATCCATACGTCTATGACTACTTCCATAGAGGTTTTAAAAGCTCTGGAAATCGCAGCTTCAACACTTACTACACTCCCCAAGGGGATTGTTTTATTAAAAGCAACATGGTTTACGGCAGCGGTCACTACGATCCTGCGCGAGTGCCTTCTTGCCGCTATGCTGGCCACGCGATCCATGCGCGCAAGGAGTTCTCCTCCAAACATATTTTCAAGCGGGTTGGTCTCGTTGGGCAGCACGAGATCAGTTTGTATCGTTCGGGAATCTTTGGGATTTTTGATCATCTTTAAATGCAAATTTTTAAAGATGCGAAGTTAAGCTAATAGGTACAGACTGCGTCTTACTTATTTTCCTCGAGTTCCTGTACCAGCATCCAAGCGCCACTATTATTATTTTTACGTACATCGCGCAGAGCCACTAGTGCTTCTTTAGGATCTGTATAACTGCCATAGACCACCTGGTGCAGGCCAAAACGGTTAGTGCCTATCTGCCTGGCCTTATATCCTTTTTCACGCAGCTGGTTAACACGCGTTTGTGCATTATCTTCCTTACGGAAAGCACCGGCCACAATATGGTATTTGCCACTGGGCTTAAAGGCACTTAAAGTAATGGTAGGTAATGGATTATTAATGGTAAACGTGGCTTCTTGAATCTGGTTTTCCAGTTGAGTTTCCGCTTTTTGCTTTTCAGCGACATTATAATCTTCGATGTCCTTGAGGTACATATAGCCCATCGTGCCAGAAAGGCTGAGAGCAAGCATACCTACTGCGGCATATTTCATCCATACACGGCCTCGGTTAATTGGTAACGGTGCTTTTTCTTCCTGAAATCTAATTTCTTTTTTGGCTATTTCCCTAGAAACAGGGCTTGCAGCTAAAGAGGAAAGACCAAAAGCTTCGGTGAGGTAATTCACATTATTATTGGGCTCAAAGCGTATCGCATCGTTTTCGGTCAAAGAAAGCGCTCCTATTTTATCGAGTTCTATGTGCTTTTTATCGGCAAGTTCTATTTTTACAAAGCGAACGTAAGCCTGAATGTGACGCATGGAATCTTCATAACTAATACCCTCGCTATTGCTAATGTATTTAGCCAGTAAACCGTCATTATCCTTAACTTGGGTGTTAAAGGATATCCTTTTTTGAGGTGGAAAAAAACTATGTTCTTCCCGGTTTAAACGTGCAGGGTTGCGGTGGCTTAAAAAGGCTCCAAGACCGGGCACGGTGACACATTCATATCTGTACAGCAGGTCGCTGATGTAGTTTTCCAATTGCATAAGGTAAAAATATAAAAAAATCATAACGACAAAAACGCTTTGCGTTTAGTTTTATAAACAATTTACAATATATTTAGCCATAGACCATTAGCCCATGACCGAAAATGAACTTCTTGCCTTACTCACCTTACAGCGCATTCCCAACCTGGGCGACGCTTCCATAAAAAAATTGATTCGACACACCGGCAGCGCCGAAGCATTGTTCAACGAAAAAAAAGTGAATCTTTTGCGCATAGACGGTATAGGCACTTATAAAATCAAAGAATTGCATGAAGGTGCCCATAAAAAGGCCGCTGCTGAAGAATTGAAATTCATAAGGGATAATGACTTAAAATATTGTGCATATACCGATTCGGATTATCCCGACCGCCTAAAACACTGCATAGACGGCCCTATCCTGCTCTTTAAACGCGGGAACATGGATTTTTCTAATCGACGGATGCTCTCTATCGTTGGTACCAGGAAAGTGACCGCCCACGGCATCGCCCAGACCCAAAAGCTCATTGAAGAACTTGCGGTGCTCAACCCCATTATTATTTCTGGTTTTGCCTATGGCGTAGATATTACGGCGCATCGTGCCGCCGTGCAGCATAATTTACAGACCATTGGCGTGGTGGCCCATGGTCTCAATCAGATCTATCCCAAAACACACAAAAAGTACATGGAAGCAGTGGAGAAAAACGGTGGTTTTATCAGCGATTTCTGGAGCAGCGACCCCTTTGACCGCAAGAATTTTTTACGCCGCAACCGCATCATTGCCGGTATGAGCGAGGCGACCATCGTCATTGAAAGCGCCGAAAAGGGCGGCTCGCTGGTTACGGCAGATATCGCCAACTCCTATAACCGTGAGGTTTTTGCTATGCCGGGACGACCGGGGGACAAGCAAAGCACAGGCTGCAACAACTTGATCAAAAGACAAAAAGCACACCTCATGACCAGCGCTGCAGATATCATTTATATGCTCAATTGGAATCTTAAAGAAGAAGTGGCTACCGTTCAAAAAAAGCTGTTTGCAGAACTCAGCAAGGAAGAAGAGCAGCTCTATGATTTTTTAAACAAAAACGGCAAAGAAGAACTCGATTTTATAGCGCTAAATTGCAATTTTCCCACACATAAAACCGCGAGCTTACTGCTCAATATGGAAATCAAAGGGGTCATAAGACCCTTGCCGGGAAAACGCTTTGAACTAGCTTAAAAAACCAACTTTTTTATCCGAAAATCAGTCTAATAGCCCAGTTTTTGGCGTACACGTATCAACACTTCGTTGGCTACTTTGCTGGCTTTCTGCGCGCCGTGGCTAAGGGCCTCGTCGATCTTCTCCAGATTGTCCATATAGTACGTATAGGTTTCGCGTTCCTTTTTAAAATCGGCGATTATTTTATCGTAAAGGGCTTTTTTGGCATGGCCGTACCCATACCCGCCCTGTTCATAATTAGTGCGCATTTCCTGAATTTCACTTTTGGAAGCGATCAGTCTGTAGATGGCAAAAACGTTACAGGTGTCAGGATCTTTAGGATCTTCCAGCGGGGTACTATCGGTTTCTATGCCCATGATCTCTTTACGCAGGCCTTTATCCGACTGAAAAATAAGAATCGTATTGCCTTTACTTTTGCTCATTTTTGCTCCGTCTGTACCGGGTATGTACATGGTTTCTTCATGCAATCGCACTTCGGGAATGACGAAAGTTTCACCCATACTGGCGTGAAAACGTGAGGCTACATCGCGTGTCATTTCCAGGTGTTGCGACTGGTCTTTGCCCACGGGAACAATCTCTGCATCATAGAGCAGAATGTCTGCCGCCATAAGCATGGGATAGGTAAAAAGACCGGTGTTTACATCTTCCAGACGGTCTGCCTTATCTTTAAAACTGTGCGCAAGGGTTAAACGCTGGTACGGGAAAAAGCAACTCAAATACCAGGTAAGTTCTGTGACCTGTGGGATATCGCTCTGCCGGTAAAAAACCGTTTTATCTATATCCAGACCACAGGCCAGCCAGGTCGCTGCGGTAGAATAGGTATTCGCACGTAAAGTTTCCCGATCTTTGATCTGCGTGAGCGAATGCAGGTCTGCAATAAAGAAAAAAGATTCATTATTGGCCTCATTGGCCATTTTTACAGCGGGAATGATCGCTCCTAAAAGATTACCCAAATGCGGCGTTCCTGTACTTTGTACCCCGGTTAATATCCTGGACATGGTTTGTTTTTTTTGCGTTGTAAAACTACGTATTTTAGGTAAAAAACGGTGTTTTGAGCGGTATTATTCAGACACTGCAATTGGTCGATTCATAATTTTTTGACCATGATCGATCTTTATTTAATTCACTTTCCTTAAATGAATAATCCCAAAAAAATTAGGTTATTTTTATCTTGTATTAGAAACTAATCTTTATAAGGTCCCAAGAATTTATCTCCATTAAAGTGAATTAGGTGATCAGGATTATCTGCTATCCAAACTTCAGTTTCCCATGCTATTTTTGCCATAAATTGTCTAAACTTTGACCTTGTTAAAAAGGCAGTAACGTAAACTATATCAGCTTTACATTTTTTTGTTAGTTTCTCCAATTGAATTAGCCTTAATTCACTTATCGGCCCAGAAGAATGTACAGCTTCAATAAGATAAAGCCAATTTTTCGTTTTGGAGTAAGCGATTACATCGGGTAACTCATTGTGGGATATTTCGAAAAATGCTAATTTCTCTAATTTTTCTTTTTCCAGATACAAATATTTGTCTGATGTATCTCCAACATAAAGAACTTCTGGCCCAAATCCATATCTCGGAAGGAAGTCTTCAATTATAGCTTTCTGTAAATCATTATGCTTACCTGCCGAAAATGAAAGTTTACCACCCGATGGAAGTGTGACATCTACTTTTGAAATATCTCTTTCTCTTTTTAATTTTTTACTAAGAGGTTCTATATTTTTAAGTCTGTTTGAGACCAGACCCTCCCAATCATTTGTTCCGAAGTCACGAAGTAGCTCTGCATAAGTAGGATTAATTGAGTATCCGCGCGTTGAATCATTAGTCGCAGAGTTAGGGCTTGATTGCAAAACTACTTCAGCTACTGTAAGTAATTTTAGGTCTTTTCTTCTAATATCGTCATAAGAACCAGAACTAATATTTTCATTAAAATGCTCATTAACATAGTCAATAATATCCCGGGTTTTAAGTGAATACCCACTATTCAAATCTTTAGCTTTTTTGAAATCTGAAATTTTCTTAATATTTCCAGTTGCCAAAAAGACAATAGCCATTCTTTCTAATCTTCTAGGTGTAGTATCTATAGGAATTCCAAAGTTGTCTAAAATATGAAGTGTACTATTTATCAGTTCCTGTACTTTCTTTGTCTTTTCTCTAAATGTTTTAGATTTATCTGGACTGATATATTGCTTCATTCTCGAATAGTTTTAATTGTTCATCTTCTGTAACTAAGTAATTATGCTCACAGGTAAGATATTTTTTCACATTGAGTGCTAAATGATAAGCAAAATAGGGTGCAACCGCATTCCCTATTTGATTATATTGATGGGTTTCTGTTCCTATAAATTTAAACCAATCAGGGAAACTCTGAAGTCTCGCAGCTTCCCGTACTGTAATTCTCCTTCTTCTTCCATCTTTTAATCTAACTCTATGCATATCTCCCGTAGCACCTGCCAGATTTCTACAAGTTAAAGTCCTAGCTGGTCTATCTAAGTATAAGTCTCTAGGATTTATACATTTAGAAGCCTTTTCATATTTTGCTACATACTTATCCATAGATTCAGTGAAAAATTTTGAATTTTCATCAAATTCAAAGGCTAATTCTCCAAGAGCATCTCCAGCTGTTATTTTTCTATTTATTTTTTTAGGAAGTCTATTCTTTCTTTTTGAGCCAATAACAATTACTCTTTCCCTATTTTGTGGCACCTCATAATTTTTTGCGTTGAGAAGAGAGTAATTAATATAATATCCCAATTTTTCAAGTGCTTCAATTACCTCTTTGAGATACCATTTGTTTTTGTACAACATTCCCCGAACATTTTCGAAAAGCAAAACTTCCGGATTTAGTTGCTTTACAGCAGAAAGAAATATAGGAAAGCCATCTCTTGAATCTTTTAAACCGAGCTGTTTCCCACCAACACTAAAAGGTTGACAAGGTGGTCCTCCAATTACAATATCAGCTTTTGGATATTCAGTTTCAATTGTTAGTTTTTGATTGAAACATTCACCCTGTAAATTTTCATTATATGTTTTACTTGCATTTTCATCCATTTCATACCCAATAGTTTTAAATCCATTGGCTTCAAAACCTAGGGATAGTCCACCGCAACCAGCAAATAAATCAACCACCGTTTTATTTAAATTATCATCAACCCAAGGCTTCAAATTACTGTTTATCTCTTCCCAATATTCCATTTGATAAAGTTACAATTTTCCAGACATATTTTTTTAACTAAAGAAATACTGTAATAAATGGTATACAAAACATCCCCTAAAAAGAGCCAGGACTGCCTACATATAATTTTGCTACTTTTGAACTTAGGATAATACGTACCGCAATCAAAACAATGAACGTTTAGTATGCCCATGAAACCATTAAGAAAACTTGCCATTTTTCTCTATCGCATGTGGTTTTATGTACTGGTGGTAATCCCCATTTTTGCGATGCTCCCATTATTGCTTATTTCGGTGCTACGTAAAAGTTGGTACCCCATGTTCTACCGCTTGGCCCAGTTTTGGGCACGTTTTATTCTCTATGGTTCTGGTTTTTTTCCACAGATCAAGCGGATGCAGCATACGGTAAAGGGCAAAAGTTATATGTTTATCGCAAACCATACGTCTATTGTAGATATTATGCTCATGCTGCACTGCGTACGCCAACCCTTTGTTTTTGTAGGCAAGCAGGAACTGGCACGTTTCCCGCTTTTCGGTTTTCTCTACCGCCGCACGTGTATTCTAGTAGATCGCAACGATGTAAAAAGCAGAAGGGCCGTTTTTGAAAATGCCCAGAAAAAACTGAAAATGGGATGGGGAATCTGTATTTTTCCCGAAGGTAAGGTACCCGATGATTATAATTTGCTCATCGACACTTTTAAAGATGGTGCGTTTAGACTCGCCATAGAACATCAAATACCTATTGTGCCGCTTGTTTTTTACGATAACAAAAAACGTTTTTCCTACAAATCTGAATTTACCTCGCCGGGTAAAATGCGGGTGAAGGTATTGCCTTTTATAGAAACAAAGGGCATGCAAGCCGATGCACGTCGCGATTTGCGCGATCATTGCCATGTGCTCATAAAGGAAGAACTTATAAAAGAACAGCAATTTTAATTGTTTGACCCATAAAAAAGCCGCCCTAACCAGGGGCGGCTTTCCATTATTGCTTCTGCAATAATTCACCTAACCAACTAAAACCTAAAAGTTGTATTATTAATAGGTGCCTAAAACTTTATGCTCAATCCCGTGTAAAGCCCCAGGTAATAGGGTTTAAAATCGCTCACGTCGTTTTTATAAGCGTTGAGTTGATATTTAAACATGGGCTGTAGGTTGAATTTGATCTCATCAGTGAACTTATAATCCAATCCCAGGCCTATATTCGTCGAAAAACTCACGTCGTTCAGATTTGTCGATTCGGGCAGTGATGTTTTAAAATCGTTATCACTGAATGTAAGCGCATTATCATTCAAGAAAAGCGTGCTAAGTCCTCCTATAACCTGTACGCCAACTTTACGCTCTACTAAAGCATACTCGATTTCCATGGGTACCTCATAATACGCCAGACTTTGGTTTACATACCCTATTGTTGATTCTGGCTCGGGTATTTCTCCAGAATTGGCCAACGGATCAGCATCATTATTTTCCCCCCGCACGGCACTTTCCACCTGCAACACGTCGGGCTTTCTACTAAAATTTAGGCTTTGAAAAGACCCGGATTGTGCACCTGTGGAGAGTATTGCATCATTGGTATTGTAACTCAAATCAATTTTATTGAGGCCAGAGCGCACCGTTATTTTATCGTTGACTGCATAACTTACCAGTAGTCCGTAGCTTATGTTTACCCTTCCTTCTTTAGAATTACCATCAAATTGTGGGGCAATTCCAGACCCACTAAAACTATTGTAGTACACCGGCGCTATATTTGGTGTGAGTGCCCAGCGTTTAGTAGTTGTTTTTTCTTCTTCAGTGGCCTCCTCTGCAGCATTTGTTGCCTGTTCTTCCTGCACGATCTGCGCTAATGATTTTTCCTCTGCTTTTTCATTGCCCTCATCAGTTGTTGATTCGGTTGTTGCAACAGCTTCCTGATTTTTTTGCGCGATAATTTCTCGTGTAGTATCCTCGTTTTTAACAATTGCAACCGGCTGATTTTCGATGCTATTTTCCTGTTTTTGAGTGTTTTTGGTCGTTTTTTCAGTATAATTTACTGCTACAGCTTCTCGTTCCCTGATTTTGTCATTTATTGAATTTTGTTCTCTTGTATGTACGCCTGTGGCAGAATTTTGATCAGTATTTGCAACTACTCCCGCGGAAGATGCTGCCGATTTATTCTCATTTATACTTGATTTTGACTCCTTTTCCCCGGTTTTTACCACTTCCTGCTCATTATTACTGGAATAAACCACCGCATCTTCCACGGTATCTTTAGGTATTGCAGGCTGAGCGAGACGTTCATCATCCTGGATTTTTGTGCTGTCGGGAACGCTTACCATTGGTGATCCTACATTATTAACCCCATTATCTGGTTCCGAAAAATATAAATTCCCTATAAAAAAAAGGAGCGCGAGCAGGGCTGCGGCACCCCCCAGTCTCCACCAGATCGGGATGACCCGTCTTTTCTTTTTTTGCTCCAGACGATCTTCAATTCTGGACCATACCTCGGGTGAGGGATGTTCTTCAAAATCCTTAAATCGCTCTTGGAAGAGCCTGTCTATATCTTTTTTTTCTTTCACTGCGTTGACGATTGTATATCGTTTTGCGCGTAATACGCTTCTATTTTTTCTTTTAAAATGATTCTGGCACGAGCCAAGTTTGATTTTGAGGTGTTGTCTGAAATTTGCAACATCCCTCCTACTTCCTTATGCGAAAAACCATCCATGGCATATAGGTTAAAAACCAACCTATATCGGTCTGGTAGTTGCTGTATAATCTTTAACAAAAATTGCAAGGGCACCTGTTCTTCTCCCATTTCTACCTCAATATCTACGATCTGATCTTCATTAACAATATCAAACACGGGCTGCTTTCGGTAGCGTTGCAAGGCGGTATTTATAACTATGCGTTTTAACCAGCCATCAAAAGAACCTTTAAAAGTATATTGTCCTATTTTGGTAAAAATCGTTATAAAGGCATCCTGCAAATTATCTTCGGCCTCTTCCCGGTTGCGGGAATATTTTAAAGACACCGAATAAAGCATACTGGCATAGCGCCTGTAGAGATCTTCCCGGGCGGTAGGCTTCTCCTTCTTGCAATCTTTAATGAGCTGGTCTAGACTCACATTGTTTTTTGTTTATTAACGCGCTTTTACCGGTATAGTCTTGGTGAGATAGATGGGTTCATTATCAGCATCTACCCCAGTTAAGAAATTAAATATGTAAGTATAGTCGTTGAGCACCAGAAAATCAAGATCGTGAGATAAAGTATCTTTTGCCTCATCACAATTTACGCTTTCTAACACACGGTTCAGCACACCTACGTAACGTATGCTGTCCTGTGGCCCTGGGTTTGAAGGGTCTACTTGAAAACCATAAAAGGTAGAGCAATCACTCATCTCTGATGTTATAGAAAAGGAATAGCTATTCCCCATAACCAAGGTATCTGGCAGTTCTACATTAGTAATTCTGGCCAACTCGTAATTTACATTTTGTCCTTCATCATCGTTAAGGGAACAGCTTATAACCATCGCTGCAAGCCCTAAAATTAAAAAAACCTTTTTCATAATTGCGTTCTATTTTCTTGTAGATGCACAATTATGAAAAAGGTTGCGTCAAAGTATAAAAAAAATAAAAGTTTTTTATACCGCCCGTCCAAAAACGGACGGAAATGCGTTATATGATTTTTAGCCGTTTGCGACTTTAATAGCTTCTTTGATTTTAATCTCCAACTCTTCCATGAGATCAGGATTATCTTTGAGCAATGCTTTTACGGCATCGCGCCCCTGTCCCAATTTGGTATCTTCATAGCTAAACCAGGAACCGCTCTTTTTAATGATCTCATAATCTACACCCACATCGATAATTTCACCTACTTTAGAAATTCCCTCCCCATACATAATATCAAATTCAGCCTGACGGAACGGGGGCGCGACCTTATTTTTAACCACTTTTACACGGGTTTTATTCCCCATAACGTTCCCGTTACTGTCTTTTATCTGTGTAGAACGGCGTATATCCAGACGTACTGAGCAGTAAAACTTCAGCGCGTTACCACCAGTGGTGGTTTCCGGGTTACCGAACATCACGCCGATCTTTTCACGCAACTGGTTAATAAAAATTACGGTACACTTTGTTTTGCTTATAGAGCCGGTAAGCTTTCTGAGCGCCTGGGACATTAAACGGGCATGAAGTCCCATTTTAGAATCGCCCATTTCGCCTTCAATCTCACTTTTTGGGGTAAGTGCTGCAACCGAGTCAATGACAATAATATCTATCGCTCCAGAACGTATGAGGTTATCTGTAATCTCCAAAGCCTGTTCCCCATTGTCGGGCTGCGAGATGATTAAGTTTTCTATATCAACGTTTAGGTTTTTGGCATAAAAACGGTCAAAAGCGTGCTCTGCATCTATAAAAGCGGCGATTCCACCTGCTTTTTGTGCTTCCGCGATCGCATGTAAGGTAAGGGTTGTTTTACCTGAAGATTCTGGGCCGTAGATCTCAACCACCCTTCCGCGGGGTAATCCACCCACACCCAGCGCGAGGTCAAGTCCTAACGAACCGGTAGAGATTACCTCTACATCCTGAACAGCGTTATCGCCCATTTTCATCACCGTGCCCTTCCCGTAGGTCTTGTCCATTTTATCCAGCGTAAGCTGTAAAGCTTTCAATTTGGCCTCTTTTTCTTTGCTCGTCGTTTCTTTGCTCATAGTTGCGTAATTCTCTTTATACTGTAAGAATGCTAAATTACCACTTCTTTTTAAGGGCAGCAAAGGAAATATCTCCAAAAATTTGGAATTTTTCCAATATTTTGGAATTATTTACCACGAAATCAATTAAACTTTCCTTTGAAACTATAAAATGATCAAAAATTACTTTGATTTGTCTAGAATAAACTATATTTAACATATAACGCATTTTCAATAATCGTGATTTATTCAGAAAATACATATAGTTTTAAAAGTGATTTTTCAAATATTACTTCACTCTTAATTTTGCTTTCACTTATTTCCTTTTTCTTATTCTCGGAAAATAGGCTCTTAGCATTTTTTATAACGTTTTGCGTTGGTCTATTCTTTATTTGTATTTTATTCTTATTTAAAAAAAACGATTTGAAGATTGAAAAATTGACGTCACATTTTTGGGAAGATACATTGAAAAAGCACCAAAGAAAAAGAGAAGTTTTGAAGAATTTCAATTATAATTTTGTAATAAAACACCAAAATTTAGAAATACATACAAGATTAAATCGTTCTCTGCGACCTCAAAGAATAAGTTCATTGATAAATATAAACCCTGAAGCAATTCGGTATGCACCAAAAAATTACAGTTCTCAGTACTACATTGAAAAAATTTCTAAATCCGAATCAATAGAAATTAAATTTGCCGAAGAAGGAGAAAAATACCTTACGAAATTGAAATCTGACAAAACTGATATCTACAGAAAATCAGATATCATACTTCTTGAGTTACTATTAAATAGTTTGAGCCATGATTTGAAAAAGAAAGAAAGAAAGAATAATTCTTCAAATTAAATAAAGGGAATTGGATAGTAGTGGCATTTTTGAAATTTTAAACAATCTCGTAAAACCTAGAGATTTTCTTCTAGCGGCTTTACCATCAACCGGTATTTTCATCGCAGAAAATTACAACGAATCATTAATTCCTTTTTTAGAAAGTGGTGTTTCCGCAACATGTGGTCTCCTAGTAGGCCTTTCGGTAAGTAAAATTTTATACTTCACTTGGGATAGGATAGTTTTGAAAAGTAAAGCCAGGAAACTGATCAGACGTTTAGAAGTAAAAGGAAATGAAGACAGAATATCAAAAATAAAAAAACGTCAACTTTTGAAATTATCAACAATAATAAAATCCGCGCTGGAAAATTTCAAAGAAAAACTTATTGACCAAGAAAAAATGAAAGTTTTCATTGATTCAACTGTTGACCAATCAATTGACGTACTATCCGATTAGAACAGTTTTTTCTTAATAATTTTCAAATCTCACACAACTTCTTTTTCGGAATCGAGCTATGCTTTTTGCCTACCGGCCTAAAAATCCTTAATTTTGCAGCACTTTTAACCTTAATACGCGTATAGCATGCAACTGTACAATACATTGAGCGCAAAAGAAAGGGCTGCCCTCATCGATGAAGCGGGCGAAGAACGTCTTACTCTTTCTTTTTATCAATATGCCAAAATAGGCAACCCTGAACTTTTTCGTAACCACCTTTTTATCAACTGGGAAGCACTGGCCGTGCTCGGCCGTATTTACGTGGCACACGAAGGCATTAATGCCCAACTTTCAATCCCTGCCGAAAATTTTAAAGCGTTTAAAGCATTTCTGGACGGCATCCCCTTTTTGGAAAACGTACGCCTTAATATCGCCATCGAACACGACGCCAAATCCTTTTTAAAACTCAAGGTAAAAGTGCGCCATAAAATTGTGGCAGACGGCCTTGAAGATAATACGTTTGATGTGACCAACAAGGGCGTGCACGTAGATGCCCGTACTTTTAACGACCTTCTTGAAGACAAGGACACCGTTCTGGTAGATATGCGCAATCATTATGAGAGCGAGATCGGTCATTTTAAAAACGCGGTAACCCCAGATGTTGATACGTTTCGCGATTCTCTAGATTTAATTGAAGAAGACCTTAAAGACCATAAAGAGGATAAAAAACTGGTCATGTACTGCACCGGAGGGATTCGCTGTGAGAAAGCCAGTGCCTATTACAAACATAAAGGTTTTAAACAGGTCTATCAATTAGAAGGCGGCATCATTGAGTATGCGCGCCAGGTGGAGCAGCAAAAGCTCGAGAATAAATTTCGTGGGAAGAACTTCGTTTTTGATCACCGCCGCGGTGAAAGGATTACCGAAGAGGTCATCTCAAACTGCCACCAGTGCGGCAAACCCTGCGATACACACGTTAACTGTGCCAATGAGGCCTGCCATCTATTATTTATACAATGTGAAGAGTGTGCCAAAGCAATGAATGATTGCTGTTCTCAAGAATGTATGGAGATCGTGGCTTTACCTCTGGAAGAACAAAAAAAACTACGTCAGGGAATCCCAAACAGCAACAAGATTTTTAAAAAGGGACGCTCTGAAAAATTGAAATTTATGCGAAGTGAGTAGTTTAAATGTTTTCACAATAGGTTAGTAATTCAAAAATTGATTTACATTTAGTACGCAAATCTAAAACGACTTTACGTGAAAAAACTATTCTTTTTATTGATGTTCATACTGCTTACATCGTGTTCCAAAGATGATGATGAGCAAGATATACTTCCAGTTGAACCATTTTTAGACAACCAGGTTCTCGGGGGATGGGCTTATGATACTTTTACCATTAATGGTCAGACACTGGGCTACCCCCACATAGAAGCTTGCGATAAGGATTTTTTTATATTTCGTAATAACGAAGGCCAAGATCATCAGTATGAAGAAAGGATTTCTTCTAATTCTAACTGTGCGATCACTCAAACTTTTTTGCGCTGGGAAATAAAGGGTAAAATGCTTAATCTATATTTTGGCGACCCGTTGATAATTTCCTATGAAATACTTTCCATTACAAAAAACACTTTTACTGTATTATTAAAAACGGATTTTGATGAAGACGGCATGGAAGACGAAGTAGAAATCAAAGCGGTGCGCTATGACCCCTTTGGGGAATTTGAAAATTAATTACTTTTGCGTTCGTTTTCAAGTGTTTTTGAGGAATTTTCAAGGGTAAAATCTCGTTTAAATAAACAGGAGCTGTGTTACTTTTGAGAAACACTTCGGTTAACTGAAGAATGACAAGAATATTTACTATATTTTTGAACCGCTTAAAACGATAACTTTAAGCTGCGTTTGGTTCGGAATCCTTTCGTCCCAAAGACAAAAAACAAAAGATCGCAACATGCAGATATAGCGCTGGTTGTTAGCGGTTTTAAAAAATATATAACGATCATGGCGTGTGGAAATTGTGGTACGACCGATAATGGGCAACCACGTGGATGTAAAAATAATGGTACCTGTGGTACCGATGGATGTAACAAGCTCACGGTTTTTGACTGGCTTGCAAATATGGATTTGCCCCAGGGGCAGAAACCATTTGATTTTGTAGAAGTCCGTTTTAAGAACAGTAGAAAAGAATTTTTTAAAAATACGGAAGAGTTGTCCCTGCACATCGGGGATCTGGTTGCAGTTGAGGCGGCTTCTGGACATGATATAGGTATCATAAGCCTTACCGGTGAGCTGGTACGCATACAGATGAAAAAGAAGCGGGAACCTTATGATACTGACACGTTCAGCAAAGTGTACCGCAAGGCTTCCCAGCGCGATATTGATGTGTGGACAGAGGTCAAAGACCGGGAAGAAGCCATGAAGGTGCGCTCCCGGCAGATCGCGATCAGGCTCAACCTGGAGATGAAAATCTCTGACATTGAGTTTCAGGGAGACGGGTCTAAAGCCACTTTTTATTATACGGCCGAAGAGCGCGTAGATTTTAGGCAGCTTATCAAAGAATTTGCTCACGAGTTTCATACCCGCATAGAGATGCGGCAAATAGGCTTTCGGCAAGAAGCGGCGCGCTTGGGCGGCATAGGCTCTTGTGGCCGCGAGCTTTGCTGCTCCACCTGGCTTACTGATTTTAGATCGGTCACCACCGGGGCGGCCCGTTATCAGCAACTTTCTCTAAATCCCCAAAAACTGGCCGGCCAGTGCGGAAAATTGAAATGCTGCCTCAATTATGAGCTCGACTCCTATATGGATGCACTCAAGGATTTTCCCAAAACAGAACAAAAGCTCAAAACCGAAAAAGGTACCGCGGTATGTCAAAAAATTGATATTTTTCAAGGACATTTGTGGTATGCTTATGAAGGCGAGTGGATGAACTGGCATAAACTCACTACCACGCAAGCGAATGAAATCATAGAAGCCAATAAGAAAGAGACGGCAGTGGCAAGCCTTGAAGAATATGCGGCAGAACTTATTGAGGATACTAAATCTGATTTTGGCAACGTTGTAGGACAGGATAGCCTTACGCGTTTTGATCAGCCCCAGAGAAACCGTAAAAAAAGAAAAAAAAATAATAGTAAAACGCGGGGCAAGAGGGATTCCAAAAAACAGGAAAATGCTGCAGATGATACTGCCCAAAAAAGTAAGAGATCAAGAAGGCCCCAACGGAAAAGAAATCCTTCCGTAAAAAAGGAGCAATCAAAAAACAATAACGACAAGCAGAACAACGACAGGTCTAAGTAAATGCGTATCCTTCTTTTAGTTTTAATGGTAGCCCTATCGGTCTCTTCGTGTGATAATAATGCGGTCTTTCACACCAATAAAGACCTGCCCAACTTTTGGCACAAGGATTCTGCTATGGTATTTAAAGTGAATGAACTGGACACGGTGAGACCCTATAATTTATATATTACCCTGCGCAACGATAATACCTATAAATACAGTAATTTATTTTTAATCACGCACATGCAGTTTCCTAATGGGCGCACCATTGCAGATACCCTGGAGTATAACATGGCAAATCCTGACGGAAGCTGGTTAGGCACGGGTTTTGGTGACCTCAAGGAAAATAAACTGTGGTATCGGGAAAATGTGCGCTTTAACGAGCAGGGCACCTATACTTTCTCGGTGCGGCAGGCAATGCGCCGTAATGGGGATGTGCAGTCTATAACGGCACTAGAAGGCATTCACGATGTGGGGCTGCGCATAGAAAAAACCAAGCAATAAAAAACAATGGCCAAAAAAACGACTTCTAAAAAAAAGAAAAATACCCAGAATAATTCAAAATATATCAAAATCTTTTGGGGCATTTTTGGTGGTGGGCTTTTATTGATAGTCCTTATTTTCCTTTTTGCCAGTTGGGGGCTTTTTGGGCCGCTTCCCACTTTTGAGGAACTTGAAAATCCCGAAAGCAACCTGGCTACCGAAATACTGTCTTCAGACGGAAAAACACTGGGCAAATTCTATAACGAGAACCGTACCCCGGTGAAATATGATGATCTGCCACAAAACCTCATTGATGCTGTCACCGCAACAGAAGACCGGCGTTTTTACGATCACTCGGGTATAGATGCTCGCGGAACACTTCGCGCTATCGCTTATTTAGGTTCTGACGGCGGTGCAAGTACCATTACCCAGCAGTTGGCCAAACTTTTATTTTCAGATACACCCAGCAATAAAATAGAGCGTGTACTGCAAAAATTTAGGGAATGGGTTATCGCTGCACGCCTAGAGCGCCAATATACTAAGCAGGAGATCATCACCATGTACCTCAACAAGATGGATTTCCTATATAATGCCATAGGTATCCGTTCCGCCTCAAGAATCTATTTTGACAAAGAACCGCGCGACCTGAAGCCAGAAGAATCTGCTGTTATCGCAGGGATGCTTAAAAACCCGAGGCAGTTTAACCCCCACCGGGAAATCTCTAAAGACAATTCGCTCAATCGCCGCAACCTCGTACTTAGGCTCATGGCAGAGACTAATAAGCTTACCACACAACAAAAGGATAGCCTGATCGCTATGCCCATTAAGGTCACATTTTCTCCAGAAGGGCATTCAGACGGCATTGCTACTTATTTTAGGGAATATCTGCGCGCTTTTGTGACAGACTGGATCATGAAAAACCCAAAAGGAGTAGATAAAGACGGTAATGAAGAGTACTATAATATCTACCGAGACGGTCTTGTTATTTCTACCACTATAGATTCACGCATGCAGAGAAATGCGGAAGAGGCTGTTACCGCCCATCTATCAAACCTGCAAAAAGAATTTGACAAGCAGAATGAAAATAACAAGACGGCACCTTTTCGTGATATTTCTAAAAGTGACGAAGAAAGAATCATAGAACGCGCCATACACAATAGCGACCGCTGGAGCAAAATGGCCGCTAAAGATTTTACTGAAGAAGAGATCAAGAAATCCTTTGATGTAAAAACAGACATGCGCATCTTTAGTTGGCAGGGTGATATAGACACCCTCATGACCCCTAGGGACTCCATTTTATATTACAAACGTTTTTTACGCTCAGGCTTGATGAGCATCACCCCACAGACCGGTGAGGTAAAGGCATGGGTAGGCGGCATCAACTATAAGCACTTTCAGTATGATCACGTAAAGACCGGTAAACGCCAGGTGGGATCTACGTTTAAGCCCTTTTTATACGCTACGGCCATAGATCAATTACACCTTTCCCCCTGCGATACCTTATCTAACGTGCCCTATTGCATCCCTGCCGGGGAAATGGGCCTAAAGGAAGACTGGTGCCCAGATAATTCTGGAGGTGAGTACGGTGGTATGGTAACCCTTAAAAGTGCCTTGGCTCGATCTATAAATACGGTTTCTGCAAAACTCATGCATAAAGTGGGGCCCAGACCAGTAATAGACCTAGTCGCTAAGCTGGGCGTAGATACGCGTAACATACAAGAAGTACCCTCTATAGCACTGGGTGCAGCAGACATAAGTCTATTTGATATGGTTTCGGCCTATGCCACTTTTGCCAATGAGGGCGTACACATAGAACCACAGATCGTGACCACGATTGTAGATAAAAACGGGACCATTCTTTATCAGAACGTGCCCAAGGCAGAAGATGTGCTGAGCAAAGAATCTGCCTATGTCACTTTAAACCTGATGGAAGGGGTCACCCAATACGGGTCTGGCATACGCTTGCGCACGGGGGCCAGTAACCGCTACGATCTTAAAAATGTGGTCACCGGCTACCCCTACGCATTTAACAACCCCATCGCCGGAAAAACGGGCACAACCCAAAACCAGAGCGACGGCTGGTTTATGGGCATAGTTCCCAATCTGGCCACCGGTGTCTGGGTGGGCGGTGACGACCGCTCCATACATTTTCCCACCATAACAATGGGTCAGGGCGCGGTCATGGCAATGCCCGTCTGGGCACTTTACATGAAAAAGAATTATGCAAATGACAGTCTGAAAATATCAAAAGAAGATTTTGAGCGTCCCCAAAACCTGTCTATTCGCGTAGATTGTGATTCTATCGTTAAACCACCCAAAAATCAAAGCTACACTCCAGATGAGCTCGATTTCTAAGCTAGAAAAACATTCATATTCCGAATAAAAGCACTAAAAAAGCGCAGAAAAGCGCTTTTTTTAATGCTTTTGATGTCAAAATGCAGGGGATTTAGCCTGTTTTTCCAGCTTACTTCTAGGAATATCCCTCTTACTTTCGAACATAAGATTTTGATAAATTCATGGTAGAGCCCCGTTGTTTTTGTATTTTTCTTATATAAAACAGCACTTATGATAAAAAAGACCGTTGCCTCAATAGAGGAAGCCCTTGCCGGAGTTGAAGATGGGATGACTATGCTGCTGGGTGGCTTTGGCTTAAGCGGAATACCAGAGAACGCCATCGCCCAATTGGTCAATTTAAATGTAAAAAATCTCACCTGTATTTCCAATAATGCGGGCGTGGATGATTTTGGTCTCGGTTTACTTTTGAAAAAGCACCAGATCAAAAAAATGGTTTCTTCGTATGTAGGTGAAAATGCAGAATTTGAACGCCAGATGCTGAGTGGCGAACTGGAGGTAGAGCTTATTCCGCAGGGAACATTAGCTGAGCGTTGCCGGGCGGCACAGGCTGGGTTTCCGGCATTTTATACCCCTGCCGGATATGGTACCGAAGTAGCCCTGGGCAAAGAAACCCGGGAATTCAATGGTAAAATGTATGTGCTAGAGGAAGCATTTCATGCTGATTTTGCTTTTATTAAAGCGTGGAAAGGCGATGCCGCCGGCAACCTTATTTTTAAAGGTACGGCACGTAATTTTAATCCCAATATGTGTGGAGCAGCAAAAATAACAGTCGCCGAAGTAGAAGAATTACTCCCGGCAGGAGAATTAGACCCCAACCAAATTCACATTCCCGGCATCTTTGTACAGCGCATCGTTGAAGGTAAAAAGTATGAGAAACGCATTGAGCAGCGCACAGTTCGTCCTGGCCCTTCCAGCGCAAAAACGGGAAGTTAGGCAACATACAATACAACCACGAATTGAATTTTTATCACAATACAAAAAATACTAATAACAATAAAAATAGTTAAAAAATGGCACATTTAAGATTGGGTGATATAGCCCCAGATTTTACAGCAGAAACTTCTATGGGAACGGTTAATTTTCACGAGTGGATGGGAGATAACTGGTCTATTCTATTTTCGCATCCTGCAGACTATACCCCCGTATGCACCACAGAATTAGGAACAGTCGCCAATTATTATGACGAATTTAAAAAACGCAATGTAAAGCCTATTGCATTAAGTGTAGATGGCTTAGTATCTCATAAAGACTGGATCAAGGATATTAACGAAACTCAGAATACCACTGTAAATTATCCCTTAATTGCTGATGAAGACCATAAAGTAGCAGAGCTGTATGACATGATTCACCCCAATGCAGACAGCAAGGCCACGGTACGCTCGGTATTTGTGATCGCTCCAGATAAAACTATAAAAATGATGCTTACCTACCCAGCATCTACAGGAAGGAACTTTGATGAACTTTTGCGCGTTATTGATTCCCTGCAGTTAACGGCCTACCATAAAGTAGCCACACCAGCCAACTGGAAAGATGGTGAGGACTGTGTAATTGTGCCTTCTGTCAAAGATGACGAGATTAAAGAACTTTTCCCTAAAGGCCATAAAGAAATAAAACCTTATCTACGAATGACACCTCAACCCAATAAATAAATTTATGCTAGACAAAACCGGAATCGCAAAACGCATTGCAAAAGAAGTTAAGGACGGCTACTATGTTAACCTTGGGATAGGCATTCCCACACTGGTAGCGAACTATGTGCGCGATGATATTGAAGTAGAATTTCAAAGCGAGAACGGTGTGCTGGGGATGGGGCCATTCCCCTTTGAAGGCGAAGAGGACGCAGATATCATCAATGCCGGTAAACAGACCATTACCACCTTAAAAGGTGCTTCTTTTTTTGATTCTTCTCTAAGTTTCTCAATGATACGCGGCAAGCATGTAGATCTCACCATTCTTGGCGCTATGGAAGTTGCCGAAAACGGAGATATAGCCAACTGGAAAATTCCAGGGAAAATGGTAAAGGGCATGGGAGGAGCAATGGATCTTGTTGCCAGCGCAGAAAATATTATTGTTGCCATGATGCACACCAACCGTGCTGGTGATTCCAAACTTTTAAAGCGTTGCACCCTCCCGCTCACCGGTGTGGGCTGTGTCACCAAAATAGTGACCAACCTCGCCGTTCTGGAAGTGGTACAGGGTGGTTTCCAATTATTGGAACGTGCGCCTGGTGTAAGTATAGAAGAAATTCAAGAAGCTACTTTAGGTAATTTAATAATTGAAGGGGAAATACCGGAAATGGCGATCTAGGTCTTTTATAATTTTTTACGGAAAGACTTTCTGAATTGTGAAGGGACAATGCTTTTTGTTCGAATTAATTGTTGAATTATTGCGAATTCTCAAAACCCAGTTCCTAAAAATACCTGTAAAAAATTGGTTCTTTGAGCGAGCACTTAAAGGCTTTATTTCTCTTTTCCCTTTTGGACTAAGACTCCCCCCGTTGCCTCCCAAAGTAATGCTTTAGAAAAAGCCATTACCTATACTACCGAACGGACCTGTTACTATAATTTTCACAAACTGTTTGACTTGTACAGGGCAAAAATATTAGGTGCAAAAACTTTAAGTGCCAAATCTATTCCCATTGTATTTAATAAGTTCTAAAGCAATTGAATACTTCTGCATATTTCCGGTACTACATTTTTATTTGCATACCTCCCCATAGATTAAAATTTACAAAATCAACTTAAGTCAAATCTATACCTTAGAATCACAATTTTTTAACTATAAATTTAATTTTTACCGTTAAAAAGTGTATTTTAGCTGATGTAACACATCATCCAACGATGCTTTAACAAAAACTACTTAATAATCCCAAATCTTAATGATTATGAATGCTAACCTTAACCCTTCAGCTAAGACTTCAAACGTATTACAAACACTAAAAGAAGAATTTCGTGTGGTACTACATTTCGCCTATCTGGTCAAAAAAGTTTTTTTATTTATGCTCTAAATTCCTTTTGGGATCGCCTCTATCAAAACTTTGGTATATTCATTTTTCGGCGCATTGTAAACCGCATCGGCCTCGCCAGACTCTACGATTTTACCCTCGCGCATGACCAGCAATTGGTCTGCCATAAATTTAACTACGGCCAGATCGTGGGAGATAAATAAATACGTGAAACCAAATTTTTCTTTGAGGCCATTGAGTAAATTGAGCACCTGTGCCTGCACTGAAATATCAAGCGCGCTCACCGACTCGTCGCACACGATAAACTTGGGCTTAAGTGCGATCGTACGCGCGATACCTATGCGCTGGCGCTGCCCGCCACTGAACTCGTGTGGATAACGGTAATAATGTTCGGAAAGAAGTCCTACTTCCCCAAGTAATTTTATGGCTTCTTGGCGGCGCTCCTTACCGCTGCTGTACAACCCATGCACTTGCATTGCCTCGGTAATCGCCCTGCCCACCGTTAAACGTGGATTTAAGGATGAATAAGGGTCCTGAAAAATTATCTGGATATCCTTTCGCAGACTACGCAACGCTTTTTTATTTAGTTTGGCGATGTCCTTGCCATTGTAAAAAACCTGGCCCTGCGTAGCTTGATCCAGTTGCAAGATCACATTGCCCAGCGTAGATTTCCCACAACCCGACTCTCCTACAAGCCCTAGTGTTTCACCCTCATAAATTTTAAAACTAACGTCATCTACCGCATGTACAGCTTCCGCTTTTTTAAAAAAACCGGCATTACTGTAAAAGGTTTTTTCTACATTTTTAACCTCAATAAGCGGTTTTTTGGCATAAATCCCCGCATGTGTCGTGGTTCGTTCTTTCTCACTTATTACATCCGTGGGTATGTTATCATTGAGAAAATCAGCCACCGTAGGTAATTTTCTTAAGCGTTCCTCCATTCTCGGTTTGGCGTGTATGAGCGCTTTGGTATATTCCTGCTGCGGGTTTTTAAAAACCTCAACAGCTGTTCCCTCTTCAACAATCTTACCTTGGTACATCACGACCACACGATCTGCGATCTCACTTATCAGCGCAAGATCATGCGAGATAAAAATGATGCTCATGTTATTTTTTGCCTGCAACTCTTTTAAAAGCAAAATAATATCCTTCTGCACCGTAACATCTAGCGCGGTGGTGGGCTCATCTGCAATTAAGATCTCGGGTTCACAGGCAATGGCCATTGCAATCATTACGCGCTGTTTTTGCCCTCCGCTAATCTCATGTGGATAGGCCCTAAAAACCGATTCTGGCCGCGGAAGTTTTACTTGCATAAACAGTTGTAAAACACGCTCTCTGGCCTCTTTTTTATTTAATTGAGTATGTCTGCTCAGAATTTCTAAAACCTGTTTGCCACAGCGCATAGAGGGATTTAGCGAACTCATGGGTTCCTGAAAAATCATGGAGATTGCGTTGCCGCGCAGTTCTTGGAATTGCTTTTCCGTTTTTCCCAAAAGCTCGTCGCCCTTAAAGCGAATACTCCCTGAGGAAATACGGGTTATTTTCTGAGGCAAAAGTCCTAAAATCGCCAAGTTGGTCACCGATTTCCCCGAACCCGATTCACCTACGATGCCTAATATTTCATTGGTTTTTAAGTCAAAAGAAATATCTGTGAGCACAGGATTGATACGTTTATCACTTTTAAAACCTAAGCTCAATTTATCTACGCTAAGTATCGTTTTTTGCTCCATTTTAGCCATTTTTTAGCTTAATATTCTGTAATTTATTAAACCGAAACCACTTCGTTCTCCTCAAGCAATGGCTCATTGCGCATCTTGAGAATGATCTGAGCGATTGCCACTACATCACGCTCGCAATACGATATAATACGCGCCACATCATGTTCTTTATAAAACACATCACGCACCTGGCTGCCGTCTATATCCGTTTTTGGCGAAGGAATCTCAAGAATCTTAGTCAAAAGCTTCAGTGAGGTATAATGTTTATGATCGCCAAATTTCCATAATTCTAGCGTGTCAAGGTGCTTGACTTCCCAAGGCTTCTTTCCAAATAAATCCAGTTTAGAAGGAATCTGTATCCCGTGCACCACCATTCTGCGTGCGATGAACGGAAAGTCGAATTCTTTGCCGTTATGCGCGCAAAGCAAGTGATATTCTTTATTGAAATAGCTTTCGAGTAATTCCTTAAATTGGTTTAAAAGTTCTTTTTCACTTCCACTGAACGTGGTTGTACGAAAATTACGTTCGGCACCTTTCAATTTAAAATATCCCACCGAAATACAGACAATCATACCAAATTCGGCCCAGATTCCCGCACGGTCATAAAATTCTTCAGCAGTAAATTCTTCCTTCCGTTGATACTTGGTCTTTTTACTGAAAAGTTCTTGATAATCGGCATCCATTTCTTCATAAGACGCGTGTTGTGGCACCGTTTCAATATCAAGGAATAAAATATGTTCCAAGTTAATTTTATGAAGCATCAGTTTTGATTTTTTTAATTTTAAGAAGAATAAATAGTTGACAATTCTTGAGCACGCGGTTACCATTCAATTGGTCAAAAGAAATATTTTTAAAAATAAGGCCGATTTTGACATATTCGTTTTCTGAAATAATTCTCATATCCCCGTCCTTTATGGCAGTAAAGTTGTTGTTTTCATGACTCTTCAATTTTTTTATCAAAGTGACCAAGGGAATTTCTATTTGACTACGCCCGTCTTTTTTTAGAATAAATTCTTGATTGGATGAATCATAGCTCAACGCAACCCCATTATAAATTTCAATGGGATTACTTTGGTCACTACTTAAATAAACATCTTTAATCACATCATAATCTTTAACACTGATGATATCTTTTTGCTCAGCGTAATAATTAAGATAATGCGTATTTAAATTTTCTGTTTCCAGTACTGTAATTCCCATGTTTTTTATGATGGAATCACTTATCCCGTAGCCATTTTCCTTTTTAAATTTTAAAACCGGGTCATAGCCCAAAAATGCTTCCGCTTGAGAAAGTTTTCCGTGGTCAAATAAATAACCCGTGATAGATCCCAACCGAGACGCTTGTTCATGCGTGATAGTTACTGTATCGGATGCTTGTCGGGTTTGGTCTTGTTTCACTTTCGCGAAAGCGTTAACGAGACGTTCCATTTGTGCTAGTTGGCTGTTTTCTGAAACCGAAAATGCTCCCCATGGTCCCACAGACGTCAAAAAAATAAGTACTATAAGTGCAATGGGCAGATAGCGTAACTGTTTTTTTCGGCTAAATAAAAGATAAATTGCCGCGCCCGTTATAAAACAGGCCACAACCATGAGAAAATAACGTTTTTCAGTAATACCATAATCAGCTACGCGCCTAAATATCGCGGTATACAAAAGGGGAAGTAAAGGTAGTAAGAGCAAATAACAAAACGGACTAAAGCCTTTTATGAGGGCAGATTTGTGCGTATGCCTTACGGGATGCACAATAAACTGAATGATAAAAAGCAATGCAGAAAGTGCTACAATAAGATAACTTACCGCGCCTTCGGGCAACTCCCAGCGTATAATAATCTTGACCGCATAAGCATATAATATCAGGAGGTATAAAGCAGCCAACGGGATGAGGATAAACTTAACAAAAACACTGATGACGGTATCAAAATTGATCTTTAGGTCAAATTGTATGTTTTTTGGAAAATCAGAAAGATATACCCAAGTATTGACGATGCCCAAGCAGAATACAAAAAGCTGCACATATCTTTCTTCCCTAAAATCAATGTCAAAAAGAAAAGCCATAGCCAACATCGCAAGTACCAAACCCACATAGAGCACGCCTGAAAACAAAATGCTTCTAGCCAGGGCAATCATAATATTCTTAAGGTAATTAAAATACGCGCCATCGTGCCACGTCATGATAAATGGGGCGCATAAAACTGCAATATGCCCAGCGAAAAAGTATAAAATGTATCGTATGTACGGCACTTCTTTGCCATAATCCTGATAATGTGGCGGAAGGCTGAAATATAAAAGGGACAAGAGAGCGAGCATGAGCAGCTTAACCCACCACAGTTTTTCCGGTTTTTTGAACTGTTCTATAAAAAACTGGGCGCTGATCAACCAGCTGATTCCCAAGATCAGGGTGAGCAGCATGTTCAAATATTCTTTGAACAGTTTTGCGCCGTCGGCATTTATAATGACGATAACAAAAAATGAACCTGCAACGGCCCAAGTGAGTGTTAACGGAAAGCGTTTAAAGGCCGTTGTGGCCTTTACCGTAAATTCTGAAAATGAAGGGAATTTCATGAATTAAAATTTTTGCTCTCTACCGCTATTATTCCTTTACCATGCGATACGCTTCTTCAAGATAAACATCCAGTTCTTTGGGAAAACCATCTTCTCCGCGTTCGCCTTGGGTGTGCCCCAGCCGTACAACGATAAGATCGTCTTCAGGGATGACCATCACAAACTGGCCGAGGTGGCCGCGCATCATAAATAGGTCTTTCCCTTTATATTTTTTCAGCCAAAAACCGTATCCATAAGGTTCACCTTTAAATCGTGGCTTTATCGATTTTGCAACAAAAGTAGAATCTAGCAATTGCTTTCCGTTCCACTTTCCATAATCTTTGTATAGTTTTCCGAAGCGGGCGAAGTCTCGGGCATTTGATGCGATGCAACAATAAGCCTTGACCAGCTGATGCTCTTCGCTATCTACTTGCCATAGGGCATCAACTTCTGATCCTAGCGGTTTCCAGAAAGATTCAGACAGATATTCTGCCATCTTTTTTCCGGTTGCTTTTTCGATTATCATTGCCAGCAATTCAGTATTTCCGCTGAGGTACTCAAAACCCTGCCCCGGTTCGCCTTGCATTCCACGTTTACGCATAACCGAAGCAAGATTATCATCAAAATAAGCCCGTGTGGTCACCGAAAACGGACTGTAATACGACTCGTCCCATTTTAGACCGGAAGCCATTGAAGCGAGGTCGCCCACGGTCATTTTTGCAGCGGTACCCTGACTATATTCAGGAATAAAATCGCCCACCGGCTGCTCCAAACTTTTAATATGGCCCTGCATGATCGCTTTGCCCAGCATCCCTGAAACATAGCTTTTTGCCATGGAAAAAGAGTTGCTTTTTGAAGTTTTACCAAAACCGTCATAATACGCCTCATAAAGCAAGCTATCATTTTTGATCACCACAAAGGCAACGCTACCAAATTTCTCATGCACACCTAGTAATGTATCACTAGCTTTTACCGTATTGTACTTTCTATGAAATGGCCAAGGCTGCAGGTTACCACTAGCAATATTCATATTATCAAACTTTTTGTAATCTTCAAGATAAGCGGTAGTATGACCCGTAAAGTAAATGGTGCGTACCGCTTTTAATAGGTACTCATAATTAAAAATATAGAGGAAAAGCACAAGCGTCGCGACAACTACCAGAAGACCAATAAGAAAACGCTTAATTATTTTCATCGCTTAAAGATAGAAAAAATTCATTTTAAGCCAGATTTTAGTCAAATTTTACCCGATTTCAATCAAAAAAGAGCAGTTTGTCTGACGGGGCTTTCGTGTTCCAAGAGCCATTTTTTGCGCCAAAGTCCACCTGCATATCCAGTAAGTGAATGATCTGTACCTATCACGCGATGGCAGGGAATAATAATGTTTATAGGATTTTTACCGTTGGCT
Organism: Leeuwenhoekiella sp.; assembly: GCA_011050015.1. Taxonomy (GTDB): domain Bacteria; phylum Bacteroidota; class Bacteroidia; order Flavobacteriales; family Flavobacteriaceae; genus Leeuwenhoekiella. The sequence continues at coordinate 37,213 of DRGP01000023.1, forward strand.
GAAGCTGCCGCCCGGATCACCTTGGGATCGCCCAGTTGTTTGGCCATATCCATATAGGTAAAGGTCTTGCCATATGGAATCGTTGATAACGCTGTCCATACTTTTTTTTGAAAATCGGTACCCTGCGGATTCAATTTTAAATCAAATTCCGTACGGGTTCCCTCAAAAAATTCAAGCAGTTGTTCATAGGCTTTTTTAAGCACTGGAGCGCTGTTTTCAATAGTTGTAGCAGGTATTTTTTCATCCAAAAACGTCACGGAAGTGATGCCAAACACGTCTCCCTTAATCTCCATACTGCCCAAAGGGGAATCTAAAATAACGGTTTCAATCATTCGTTTGGTTTTTTATCGGCTCCTTCGTCTTTCTTTTCAGCATCCAGGGTGATACCTCTTTTCTTGGCGCGGCGTTGCCAGTTTTTTCGAGCTTGTTCCTGCATATCTTCTACCGTGTCATTTTCATCCATGATTTCAAGTCCCAGCAAAGTTTCGATAATGTCTTCCATGGTGACGACGCCTATCGTATTGCCAAATTCATCAGTGACCAATGCAATGTGCGCACGCTGCTGTACAAAGGTCTCAAAGAGTTCGGGAATGGCCTTATCAGCATGAACGATCTGTATATCGCGGCGTAAATCGGCCAGGGTTTTATCGCCACGTTTCTCTACGATTTCTTCCAGCAGGTCGTCTTTAAGTATAAAACCGGTAATGTTATTTGCGTTGTCCCTATAAACGGGGATCCTTGAAAATTTAAGATGCCGGTTCTTTTTATAAAAGTCATGCAGACTGGTAGATTCATCTTCGGTCACCACAACGGGAAACGGGGTCATCACGTCTTTGGCCTGTACTGATTTAAATACCAACAGGTTTTTGATCACCAGCGTTTCATTATCCTCAATCGCGCCCTCCTGCTCTGCCGCGTCTGTAAGCGCCATAAATTCTTCACGGCTCATGGTGCTCACATGCGCAGATTTGCCCACCAGTTTTGTGATCTTTAATAAAAGCCACAATATCCCGGTATACTTCAGCACCACAAGAATGATATTTAAGGCCTTTGCTGTAAAATTACCAAGGTTTTTCCAGTAGGTCGCACCTATGGTTTTCGGAATAATTTCAGAAATTACAAGAATCAAGATCGTCATAAGGGTAGAGACCAAAGCAACAAAACTTAATCCAAACAGGGAAATATCCCAGCCATCTGCCGCGGCCATTTTTCCGGCCTGGTTGCCTACCATTATAGCACCTACCGTATGGGCAATCGTATTTAGCGTGAGAATGGCGATAAGAGGTTTATCTATATCTTTTTTAAAATTAGATAAAGTCCTTGCATATTCTTTGCCCTCTTTAGTCTTAATGCGTATGAAACTGGGGGTGACGCTTAACAAAACAGCCTCTAGCACAGAACATAAGAAGGAAAAAAAGATAGAAATCAGTGCATAAAAAATTAATAGAAGCATGGTGTTTTTTGGGTTTTAGCTAAAGGTAATACAATTGATAAAAACAGCTGAAGCTGTTATGAAAACCTTCGTAAGTATTACATTAACGACTATTCTCACGGAACATTTATAGTTTCAAAACCCCAGAAGTGTACTAAATTTACAGCTAAAAACGCCGATTTTAAAGCAAAAATGACCGTTTTCAATACTTTATCACCATGCAAATAGAAATATGTGCAAATTCATTTGACAGCGCCCGAGCCGCACAACAGGGAGGGGCAGACCGAATAGAATTATGTACAGAACTTGCGGTAGGCGGGCTAACGCCCAGTCATGGCCTTATTGAAAAGGTAGTAAGCGAACTGCAGATTCCCGTTCATGTTTTAATCAGACCGCGTAGTGGAAATTTTACCTATACCGCTTCAGAAATCGACGTGATGCTACGCGACATTGTATTTTGTCGAACCCTGGGATGCGCAGGTATTGTAAGCGGGGCGCTACACCCAGACACCACAATTGCAAGACAAACACTACAAGCGCTACTCGCGGCAGCACAGGACATGTCGTTTACTTTTCATAGGGCTTTTGACTGGTGCACCCAACCTTTTGACGCGCTCTACGAACTCAAACAACACCCTATTGATCGTGTTCTTACCTCTGGTCAACAAATGACGGCCGAAAGAGGTTTAGCATTATTACGCCAGCTCAAAGCACAATCTGGTCAAAAACTGGAAATTATGGCTGGAAGCTGTATTAATATAAATAATATTTTACTTTTTAAAGCGGAAAAATTTAAAAGTGTCCATCTTTCTGCTAGTATAAAAAGACAAGTTTTGACACAAACACCTAGAGTCCCGATGCATAGCAATTCACTTTTCGAAGAAGGAATCCTGACTACTTCAGACGCATCTGTGATCAGCGAAATCGTTAGCGTTTGCAAGGGGTAAACCCACTTTTCCATAGATATATTTAACAACAATAAGAGCTTAATTTTATTTAACAATAATTTAAACTCTGATTGGTTCGCTTATTCCCGAACTGAACGTATTTTCGCGGCTCAAAC
>DRGP01000024.1 GCA_011050015.1 Leeuwenhoekiella sp.
GATCAAGACTGAAATAGATGCATTATATGCTGATTATACCGATGAAAATGCAGATAGAATTGGTGAGCTTCAGGTCGCTTTTGAAGAAATGAACGGCTGGAATGCCGATAGCGACGCTGCAGCGATGCTCTCAAACTTGGGCATAACTGAAGATTTACATTATATGCAAGTCAAAGACCTGGATAATACACAAAAAGTGCGCGTCCTTTTGGCCCAGGCTTTATTTGGTAATCCCGATGTTCTCATCATGGATGAGCCTACAAATGACCTGGATTATGAGACCATTAACTGGTTGGAGAATTTTTTGGCCAATTATGATAACTGTGTGATCGTAGTTTCACACGATAGGCACTTTCTTGATGCAGTATGTACGCATATTTCTGATATTGATTTTGGTAAAATAACCCATTACAGCGGTAACTATACCTTTTGGTACGAATCATCTCAACTGGCCATGCGCCAGCGTGCCAATCAGAATAAAAAGTCTGAGGAGAAGAAAAAAGAATTACAGGAATTCATCGCCCGTTTTAGTGCAAACGTAGCCAAGAGTAAGCAGGCCACTTCACGGAAAAAGATGATAGAAAAGCTTAATATTGAAGAAATTAAACCATCCAGCCGCCGCTATCCCGCCATTATTTTTGAACGCGAGCGCGAGGCAGGTGACCAGATTTTCAATTCAGATAAATTGGCGAGTTCTATAGATGGGGAGATCCTCTTTAAAAAAGCGAGTATTAACCTTGCCAAAGGGGATAAGGTTGTCCTCTTTTCTAAAGATACCCGGGCCACCACCGCTTTTTATGAAATTATAAACGGAAACCAGAAACCGCTTGAAGGTAGCCATGAATGGGGCGTGACCACAAACCAGGCCTATCTTCCGCTCGATAACCATACTTTTTTTGAAAACGATTTCACGCTGGTAGATTGGCTGCGTCAATATGCTAAGACTGAACAAGAACGCGAAGAAGTGTATTTACGTGGTTTTCTTGGGAAAATGATTTTTTCTGGAGAAGAAGCGCTAAAAACTTCCAATGTACTCTCAGGAGGCGAGAAGGTGCGCTGTATGCTAAGCCGTATGATGATGCAACGGGCCAATGTACTTATGTTTGACGAACCTACAAACCACTTGGACCTAGAATCTATAACTGCAATTAATAACAGTTTGAAGAATTTTAAAGGAACGCTTATGCTTACCACAAGCGACCATGAGTTTGCGCAAACGGTAGGTAACCGTATTATTGAACTTACACCAAAAGGGATTATAGATCGCTATATGAATTTTGACGATTACATGAGCGACCCTAAAATAAAAGAGCAGCGTAATGAGATGTACGCGGTAGAGGCTTAATCAAATAACGCTCTAAATAGTCAAAAAATCGGTTGATTTGAGTCAATTTTAGCTCGTTTTGACCGGTTTTTATTGTTTATAGAATTATATAAATAGCTTATAAAAGAAAAATTTACTTCCTAAAGTGATTTATAACGGCGATACTACAAAAAACAAAAATAAATGCACTTAAAAGAATACGCCAGGTGCTTAACTCTTCTCCACGTAAAAGCGGCAATAAACGCCAGCCGGAATAAATAACAAGGCCAACATTCAATATAATATTAATAAGGGAACGGTTGCTTTTACCGCCCTTTTTGATAAGGGGGCGTTTGTTATCTTTATCGATGGTTTTCTCCTCCTCCAGCCGACTTTCAGTAGCTTGTTTTTCCAGTATTTCTGGAGGAACAGCCTCTTCATCTAATTTTTTTTCAACAATGCGCTTCGCGCGCATAGATTCATTTTTTCTTACGAAAATAAGTGCCTGATCTGTGTAAGCACCACCAAAACCAGCCCTTAACTGACTATCCTGATCGTTTCTGATAACAGAAGGAATTCCTTCTTCGTCAAAAATATTCTTCAAGTAATTTGCCTTTATGGCCGATCCTGTAAAAACATGCTCGTAGTCAGATTCTTTCAACATTATTGTGCTTTATCAAATTTACTTTGCCATATGGCGGTATTAAAGTTTTTGCCAGAGGAAAAACCATAAAAAAGAACTACCGCCGCTATAGATTTAAACATGAAAAAAAACACCATGATATCCTGGCTAAAGGATTGCCTTCTGGTAAAAAGACCATCAGGAATGAGCATGGTGGCAAACGCGCTAGAAAGTAATATGGTAAACAACAGGTTTTCAAAAGATTTAAACGGCCACATCATCAATTTACGGAACGGGTGAAGATCTTTCCCCCATTTATGAATGAGGTAATAGTAGTCGTTGCCCATAGGGGCAAAAAGCAAAGGATCATCTGTTTTATGGAGTACAAACATTTTTGAAGGGGCGATAATTTTAAAACCGGTAAGTGGTGCGTCGTGATCGCGCTCCAGTTTTTTGATCTCGCTTATCGCTTCCTGAGGTATTTTTCCTTTAAAATAATGGGTGTCTAGAAAACGCAATCTGTAATCTATACAAATCTTACGTATTGTATCCTTATGAAATATTCGACCACTTTCCAGTTGATCAAAATCAAAGGCATTTATCTCATTGGTGCCAATAGATTCCAGGGTAGTGCTTATGCGATCTTCGTGTGCGGTATCTTCTGCAAGGATGCGGTGCACTTGTGCCAGCATATCAACGGAATCATTCTTTCTGCTCCGTTCCCTCAGCAATTTTTGGTGTACGTTTGTTCTGTTAAATAGCATTTTCTTTTTTTTAGCATCGTAAAGTTAGCAAAATAACGTTTAAGTTACACCACTCAAAATGCTAAAGTATTATCGCAGAACAGCTCCCAGTTCTTTTTCAAATTGTTTTCTAAAGCGCTCCATTATTTTATCTACTTGCTTATCGGTCAATGTTTTTCCTTCATCCTGAAAGGTGAAACTCACCGCATAACTTTTTTTATCTTCAGGCAGGCTGTCACCCTCGTAAACGTCAAATAGATTTACATCGCGCAGTACTTTTTTCTCCGAATTTTTAGCAATATCATAAATAGCCGAAAATGGGGTGTTTTTATCCAATAACAGCGCAAAATCCCGACGTACGGCAGGATATTTAGGTATTGCGGTAAACAATGTTTTCTTTCGATCAAGGAGTGATAGCACATTATCCCAGTTAAAAATGGCATACCCCACTTCCTGTTCAATATCAAAATGGGCAGCTACTTTTTTACGAATGCTTCCCAGTTGAACGATCTGTTTTTTTGACGCACTTAATTGTAAGCCTTCGGCAAAAACATCGTTTTTAACGGGTTTTTCAGTGATTGTATCAATTCCAAGGCGTTGTATAATTGCATAAACCAGACCTTTTAGATAGAAAAATGAAGTGGGTTGTGAAGCCGCGGCCCAGTTTTCAGCGCTTCGGTTACCGGTAATAAGCAGGCTCAGGCATTTTTGTTCCTCACGGGTGCCACTGAAATTATGGTAGGTTTTTCCGAATTCAAAAAACTTAAAGTTATTTTGCCTGCGGTTCAGATTGTGAGCCACCGCTTCCAGTCCTGAAAATAGCATACTCTGGCGCATTACGCTCAAGTCATTGCTCAGTGGATTGAGCATAATCACATTGTGCTCTTCCTTTAAAGATTCACTGAGTTGAATATAACTGGGGGTGGTAAGCGAGTTGCCCAAGATCTCGTAAAAGCCAAGTCCGGCCAACTGATCACCGATTATATTCTGTACGCGATAATCCTCAAAGCGGTGACTGGCCGAAATAGAAGCATTCAATTTTGGCTTAAAATCGATATTATTGTAGCCATAAACACGTAATATCTCTTCAATTACATCCACTTCCCGGGTCACATCGTTGCGGTAGGACGGTACCATCATGCCCAGACCGGTTTCGGTGACATTGATGATTTTAATATCTAGCGAGGCCAAAATGGATTTAATGGTTTCCTTTGGGATTTCTTCCCCAATCAGTTTGTAAGTCCGCTCAAAATTGAGCACCACTTGGTGATCTTCTGTCTTTTTAGGATAGATCTCAACAATATCGCTGGTCACCTCTCCGCCGGCAATCTCCTGTATCAAAAGGGCGGCACGTTTTAGGGCGTATTTTGTTATTTTAATATCAATGCCCCGCTCAAAGCGGAAGGAGGCGTCTGTATTGAGGCCATGCCTTTTTGCGGTTTTCCGAATACTTACCGGATTAAAATAGGCGCTTTCCAGAAAAATGGACGTCGTGGTCTCCGAGACCCCGCTGCCTTCACCACCAAAAACGCCTGCTAAGCAGAGTGGTTTTTCTCCATCGCAGATCATTAGGTCTTCTTCATGCAGTTCACGTTCCACGCCATCCAGGGTTGTGAATTTAGTTCCGCCGGGTACCGTTTTCACATTGATTTCCTCCCCTTGAACTTTGGCAAGGTCAAAGGCGTGCAATGGTTGCCCGAGCTCGTGCAGCACATAATTTGTGGCATCTACCACATTGTTTTTTGGTGTTAAACCAATAGATTTTAATTTGTTTTGTAACCATGCCGGTGATTCTTCAACGCTAAGGTTACCCATCGTGACACCGCAATAGCGTGGAGCCAAGTCATGATCCAGTACCGCCACTGACACCTTTTGGGTCCGGTTGACCACGTGAAAAGAACTCGTGGAAGGCGTAATAAATTCAGAATTGAGGTTAAGCTGTATCATTCCTGCACGCAAGTCGCGAGCAACGCCCATATGGCTCATGGCATCAGCGCGGTTTGGGGTAAGCCCTATTTCAAAAACGTGATCGCTTTCTACATCATAAAGTTCTGATAGCGGCGTACCAGGGTCAAGATTTTCATCCAGTACCATAATCCCGTCATGACTATCGCCCAGTCCCAGTTCGTCCTCAGCGCAAATCATACCGTCGCTTACCTCGCCGCGTATTTTTCCTTTTTTAATTTTCCAAGGTTCGCCATGCGCATCATAAAGGGTGGTCCCTGCAGTGGCAACGGGTACTTTTTGACCAGCAGCAACATTGGGCGCACCACATACGATTTGCACGGGATCACCATTGCCTAGGTAAACCGTAGTAAGCTGCAAGCGGTCTGCATTGGGGTGTTTTATACAAGTGAGCACTTCGCCCACGACAATGCCTTGTAAACCACCTTTTACACTTTCAAAGGCTTCTATGCCCTCTACCTCAAGACCGAGATCAGTTAGTAGTTCGCCGGTTTTCTGGGCATCCCAGTCCGTGTTTATGAATTGTTTTAGCCAGTTGTATGAAATTTGCATCACGTTATTTTGAAGCTGCAAATATAGGATTATATCCCTTTTTTAGTGGTTTTTGAGGGGAGGAAGTTTAACGATGAAGATTTGAAATAAAATTGGTGTTCTTCTTTTTACAGAAAGTGATATTTTGCTCATTAGAGTCAATTTTTACATCAAAAAATCGATTTATACCTTTTTAAGAAGAAAATGCGCTGTCAATAGTTTTCATATTCTGAAACCAATTCTTTTTCTACATCTAATGGTTCTGGATTTGAGAATAGATGCTCATTATTAATAGCTTCTGTATGCTGTAAGCTGAGTTTTTCGTGGTGTTCGGTACGCATGCGCCACATATGTTGCCTGGTATGCCAATTGTCGGGATCTGTATTATTAAAGGCTACACGTTCATCACTATCATCTGTAGAACAGGATGAAAGCAGCAACCCAACAACAATTAAAAAGCTAATAATTTCCATGCTGTAAAGTTTGGTTCACTTAGCAGATGAATGAAAAGCAAAAAGGTTGCGTCATTAAAGTAACTTTAACATTTTGTAATATTAAATCTTTGAGGTTGATAAAAATATCTTCTTTAAAAGAGCATTTTAAAAGTTTGGAAGAGATGTTTGCTTGTGTGAACCCTATCTCAATCCTTTTTAAACTTAAACACATAAAAGAGATAATATAAAGAAGGTAAAATAAGGCAACCTCCCAACAATAGACACCAAAACAGAATTTTCATCACTTGGGGCGGGGCAGCAGCTTCATAAATATTTAGTGCTTCCCCATGGGCAAATGTTATAAGATTAGGCCAATGCAATAAAAACCATCCCCCAAGGATGAGAATGATTTGTAAGGAAGATAAAATACGGAGTATCCAGATATTACGCTTTTTAGTAAAATAAAGGATCAGGGGAATAATAAGTGAGGCAAGCAAAAACGAAATTAGCGAAGGCGGATGATTAAAAAAATCACGATGAAAGTTAAACCCCTGCAAGTAAGAGGTTAGAAATATAAATCCACCACTTATAATAGAAGCACCCAGCAGTCTTCTTGCAAACAAAGTGATAATTTTATATTCATCTTCTTCCCTCGTTTCTCCCAGTAGAAAAATAGACGCTAAGTATGCCGAAAGAATAGCAATAAAAATTCCCACCGCAATCGAAAAAAAATTGAGCCAGGGAGCTATAAAGTACGCATAAAACCCAATAGTGAGATCTTGCGAAATAGTATTGGTATAAAAGGTGGCGAAAATAACGCCCATTGCGGTCACCGCAAGCACGCTACCATAGCGAAACATTAAACTGTAATACCATTCAGATCGAAACGTATAGGTATCATAATGGCGAAACACAAAGGCTGTACCTCGGGCAATAATACCCAATAAAAATAGCAACACCGGAATATGTAAAGCGGTGGAGAATATGGAATAGACTGCTGGGAAACCATTAAAAAGAATTACAATAATGAGTATTAACCAAATGTGATTTGCTTCCCATACCGGGGCAATGGCATCTACAATAGTTTTTTGCCCTTTTTTATTGATAAATATCTCTATGATTCCGGCGCCAAAATCAGCGATACCAAATAAGGTGTATAATACTAAGCTTATACCTAAAATGATGACTGTAAGAAGGGTATAATCCATTATTCCGGGTTATATTTTTTATGTACTTTTTTAATTTGCCTATTCATCAGCCATATAACGGCTGCGGTTAAAGAGCTGTAAATGATTAAAACGAGAACAAGAGAATAGGAAATACCGGGCATGGGGGTAAGGGCATCTTCTGTACGCATGATTTTATAGATAATCCAGGGCTGGCGGCCTACTTCTGTAACTGTCCATCCAGCTTCTAAGGCTATAAAACCTATGGGGGTTGCGAGCGCCGTAAGCCAGAGCCACCCTTTGTTATTTGAATAATTTTTCTTTTTATAATTAAGATAGAGGTTGATCAATCCTATTGCCATCATGAGAAATCCCAATCCCACCATAATCTGAAAAGCAATATGGGTTACCGCGAGAGGTGGCTGTTCATCTTTGGGAATTTGATCAAGGCCAATCACTTCTGCATCAAAATCACCGTGTGCAAGAAAACTGAGCGCACCGGGGATGTGGATAGCATATTCTGCTTCTTGTTTTTCTTCATTGGGTAAACCACCGATGGTAAGCGGGGCGTTGGTTTGAGTTTTAAAATTCAAATCCATAGCCGCCAGTTTTGCCGGTTGACGCTCGGCTACTCCTTTAGCAGCAATATCACCGGTTATGGGCATCAATAAAGCTGCAATAGCGGCAAAAACAATGACAATTTGCAGTGCTTTCCTATGAAACTCTAATTTATGACCGCGTATTAAAAGTATTGCATGAAGGCCTGCTACGGCAAACCCGGTACTGGCAAAAGCAGCAATGGTCATGTGCAGGGCTTGTGAAAACCAAGCATCGTTAAAAAGTGCGGCTATCGGATCTATATTAATAAATCTTCCATTTACATAATCAAAACCAGAAGGGCTATTCATCCAACTGTTTGCTGCAACTACAAATATTCCCGAAATAACCCCAGAAACCCCTACAACAATACCCGACCACCAGTGTGCCCAGCGTGGTATTTTGTCCCATCCATAGAGGAAAACGCCCAAAGCAATAGCTTCTATAAAAAAAGCGGTGCCTTCTAGTGAAAAAGGCATTCCAAAAATAGGGCCTGCATGTAGCATAAAGGTGGGCCATAAAAGACCCAGTTCAAAAGAAAGAAACGTACCGGAAACTGCACCTACGGCAAAAAATATAGCAACCCCTTTAGACCAGGATTTTGCCAGGTCTTTATAGATTTCATTATTTGTTTTATTGATTCGTCGGAATTGCACCAGTAAAGATAATTTATTATCTTCTTAAAAATCTAAAATATGACTATTCTAAGTTTTGTAGAACAATTTCCTGACGAAAAATCGTGTCGTGACCATATGCGGAAAACTCGTGAGA
>DRGP01000025.1 GCA_011050015.1 Leeuwenhoekiella sp.
GCTCAATACCAGCCTGTACTGCCCGCCCTAATGTTTTTGTACCCTTAGTGAAGTCGGTTAACGTGGCAACTTTAAATGGCCCCTCTGGAGTTGGCTCTTTTTTTGCCTCTAGTTTTTTCCCCGGAGGTTTTACTGCTTCTTTCTGCGTACCCTTTACAATCCACTCTCCTTTACCGGTATCAAGCCACAAATTTCTAGAAAGCTCTCTCGTTTCAGGGTTAAAATCAAGAAACAACCCCTTAAATGGATAGTTCTTCATCTGCTCCGCTCTCTCAATGATCTTTTCCTTGGTTACCGGCCCCTCAATAGAGCGCAGAATTTCGAACAAAATATTGGCATTAATAAACTGCTCAAAGGAAACCTTGTCGTAGGAAATATTAAGCTTGCCTGCCCACGCACGATACTCTTTTGCAATCGGAAGATCACTCGTTTGTGGATCCGGCACCATACGGATTAAGGTAAACGTTAACCCTTTATCTTTTAAAAATCGCTCAAAGGCGTCTTCATACACCGAAAGACCCAACAGATTTTTCCCGGCAAAATATTGCACCCCCATCTGACGAATCAATCCACGGATGGCAAGCGCATTGGTAGAAAATAGAATCGTATCTGGGTTGAAATCCCTAATTTTTGCGGCCTCTTTTTTGTAATTCACCACATTACGCTCATGAGGCACTTCCAGAAATTTGGTAATCCCTGCCGTTTTTAGCACCTTGCGCGCCCCTTCTAAGGCCCCTTTGCCAAAAGCGTCGTCCTGATAGAAAATCGCAATTTTCTTTGCTTTTAAATCTTTGATCGCATACTGAACCAGCTCCTCCCCTTCACGAATGTAGGAGCCACGATAATGAATCAGATATTTCAAATCAGGTTTTCTGAAAATGGGCGCACCGGTAAACGGAAAGAGTACCAACACTTTTCCATCTCGAATAAGGTCAAGATAGGATTCGAGCGACGGGCTTCCTTGCGACCCTATGAACATGGTAATACCATCCTTGATCATCTGCTCAACAACGGTTCTCGTTTTAATCGGCGTATATTCATCATCTCGTGTTGCCAATTCCGGCACAAAGCCGGGAACCGTATTGAGAGTGTGTTCCTTATCGAAAGCGAGCTCAAGCCCTTCCTTTACCCGTTTGCCAATAGGACTTGCCCCCTTGGATAGATCCATCGTGGAACCAATATAAAGTTCTTTCTCTTTGAGCTGATCCTTCTTTTTAGTCGGCCAGCCGCTCACCAGATTGTACATGGCCGATTCTTGAAATCCATCAAAGCCTCCCACCCGCTGATTAAAAAGCGAGATGGTCCAGGTATCAATACCATTGTTGACCGCCACACGCGCAAACGCATCATACTGAAATTGATACAGTTTTTGGCTACGCTCTGTTGGAGAAGAAAACACTAACCAGGTGGACGTTCCCCCCGCTGCACTTAATATCGAAAGCCCTTCGGTTTTGTGGTAATTAACCGATCGATCTTCACTCGTAATGTATGCTTTAACCTTTATTTTCTTCTTTTTTGATTTTTTCTTATCAGAAAGTGTAAAAAATCCTCGCGTCTCATCACCGCTTAAGAAATGTGTAGCCTCCGTGCCACCAAATTTTTCGATTACTGCTTCATTATTCGCAATCAACAGCGCCTGAATCTCCTCAGGAGTATCATGTGTTACATAAAGAGCAATAGGAAGCGTGTCGAAAAAACGCACCAGAAGATTATCGAGGGGAATCGCCTCTCGTGAAATGTGACGCGCCCGCACCTTCAGCTCCTGTTCAAGTTCAAAGTTGTGCCACCGCTCTTTTTCTTCATGATGACCACGAATATAAAATACCCGACTATGGTTCTCCGATAAGATCCGTAAAACCAACGTTAATGTTTCGAGTACATATGGCGACCCATCAATTACGTTCCCATTAAATATGAAAATATAGTTGGGCTTAACGATCTTAAACTGTTTGTTTATAATGCCTTGTTCATGCAAGAAGGCAAGATCTCGCACCAACGAGTGAAATCCTCCAAACAGATCCCCCCATATAACAAGCTTATCCCCTTTGCCCGGCTTGTACTGCTCTGCAAATTCACCCTGCAATTCATCCCGCTCTCTTGAGGTCACCAACGATTTTAGCAACGTTTTAAATTTACGGGCATCCCACACGGGATAAGCAACACCAAACCATGAAGCAAAACGACGAAGTGCCCCCGGCCTATTTTCTCTATGAAAAGAAGCAAAATCAGGCCGTAGCCAATCATTATTATCCGGATTTACATATTCGGGAAACTGTGCCGCATACTCTTGCGCCTCAGCCAGGGTAGTAAATGAGACCGCACGAAGAGATTGCTGAAAACTGCCGGCACCCAACACAAGGAACAGTACAAAAAGAAGGTGTCGCCTCATCATAATCCTTTGACCCACATGAAAAGAAGATAATACCATACCCCGATAAAAAGCAGGTGAAACGATATAAATACTATACCACGCATCTTAATCATTGCAGGAGTCATTTTTCCGTGTCGTACCCAAACAAGTGCAATCACAAAACTAATAAACGCAAGAGCAAGAAAGAACGTAAATATATGGTCACTCAGTAGAAAATACCCCACCTTAGGAGACATACCCTGAATAACAAAACGGTACGCAATCATCGATGCAAGAGCACCGGTAGTGAGCGCCATAATATCATTTGTTTTATCTGGTTCAAAACCAAGCCAAAAAATACTGATAAAGAAAATCAAAAAGAAGGGCAAGAATATGAGTAGGGTTAAGCTGATCCCTGAACGAGCAAAATCAAGCATAAATACTACTTCTGGATACCGAATAACCTTGCGCTCATCAAACTTGCTAAAATAGCCCTCCTCATAACCAGCCTTCACCGATCTATTGACCAAACGCCAGCCCGGAATATGTATATGCTTTGACATGGAAAAATCTGATTTATATGCCTGAAAAATAACCTCACTCGGCGTAACGTACGTATTAACCACCGTCATATAAACATGGTGATCATCCAGCGGAAAAAATTGATGATTTAATGTGGAAGTAAAACGTAATCGAACCTTATATTCTGCAAAAAGTTTCTTATCAATTAATTTGGTACTCGGCGCTGATTTGCTCTGCATTTCCCCTTTTTCAAAAGAAAATTTTCCAATCGTCTCAAGAGAAATCAATGATGGGTCAAATTGAAACCAGACCACGCTATCAACAACAAAATCACTATTTACCTCGTCAAATACTTGCCAGTTAGTAAGATAAAGCCCTACACCAACAACAACGGGTTCCCCTCCCCACTCTTTTATCTGCTCAGGAACAATCGATTTTACCTCCGGCCACTCCTCCAGAGGACGATATAATCCGATCGCCTTCCATCCCAAGATAAGCACTATCGCAAAGGTGAAACAAAGCATAACAACTTGATAAGGTGGACGAACAATCTGTATGCAAAATGTTTCAAACCAGTTTTTTTTCATTAGGTATCTTCTTTACTTACTTGTACCTCAACGCGCTGCCAATCTGGACTGCCGGTATTCAGCCAAAATGTTGAGGATAGGGTACGCTTTTCCGGATCAAAATTAAATTTCAATCCTTTATAATCATAATCTTTTATCTTTTCAATAGCGGCTATCAGTTTTTCCTTCGTTATAGTCCCTTTCATCTTCTTCATTATATCAAGGAGAAAATCGGTTGCGATATAGGATTCTAAACTGAACGGATCAACGGAGACATCATATTTTGATGCTGCATTACGAAACTGCTGCACAATAGCAATATCACTTTGTTGCGGATTGGGAACCACGTTAATATAGATAAGCTTTAAACCTTTTTTCCGCATAAACTTAAGAAACTTTTCCTCGCCGAAATCAGAGTTGGCAAGCATCTTCTTCGCTGAAACCTCCTGAATGCCGAGCTGCCGTATTAATCCTATCGCA
>DRGP01000026.1 GCA_011050015.1 Leeuwenhoekiella sp.
CATCAGGATAAGTAGCTCCTCTTCCACTTGCGGCAACGCGAGGTTATAGCCACGGGAATACCCTCCGTTTTCAGCATTCTCGATAATTTTAACCTGCGGAAAATTTGTCTGCACATACGCCACCGAATCATCTGTGGAAGCATTATCGGCTACATACACAGTGGCCTGCGAAGCGCTGTGTGCGATCACACTGGGGAGAAATTTAGCGAGCAGGTCGCGCCCGTTCCAGTTGAGTATGACAATGGCCGTTTTCAAGCGTGCAAATTAAGGGCTATAAGTGGGGATTTCCCTTAAAAATTGATATTTTTCTTCAATATAATCCATGGTGCAATAATAGTGGGTATGGCCATTGGTCACCATAAGATAAGAGGCGTGCAATTTTAAATTATACCGCGCGATCTGATCAAAGGTTGTCTGATTGATCCCTATTTGCGGTGCTTTACATTCTACGATGAGGTGTATACTCCCATCCCGTTTAAAAACCACTACATCGTAGCGCTTTTTAGTCTGATGAAGTGCAATTTCTTTTTCCACATTAATGAGGGAAAGCGGATAGTGAAGCTCATGGTGCAGGTACCAGACTACATGCTGGCGCACCCATTCTTCCGGTGTGAGCCGCACAAACTTTTTACGCACCACGTCAAAAAGGAACAGTTTATTTTCACTATTTTTGACGCGAAAAGAATAACGTGGAAAATTGAGTTCCTGCATGCCGCAAAAGTACTAAATTACCCCGGCCATTACCACAGGAAAAATGGACTTCCCAGCACCTTTTAGAAATCCCGAAAAACCATTATTTTCAGTCAAAAAACGGATGATTTTGATCAAAAATTGACCGAATAAAGGCATTTTCTAAACAAAAAATCAACGAATTGGAAGAAGCAAACCGCATCATCGCAGATCTGCAAAAAGGTACTATCAAGCCCATCTATTTCCTTATGGGCGAAGAGCCTTATTATATAGATCAGATTTCATCGTATATAGAACAAAACCTGCTCAAGGAAGAAGAAAAAGGCTTTAACCAGACGGTGTTGTATGGCCGCGATGTAAAGCTTGATGAAGTCCTTTCTCAAGCCAAACGCTATCCCATGATGGCCGAGCACCAAGTGGTCATCGTTAAAGAAGCGCAAGATCTTTCGAGAGAGATCCTGGCTACGTATGAGGGCAAAAAGAACAATCTGGAAGCATACGCTGAAAACCCCCAGAAAACAACCGTTCTCGTGTTTTGCTACAAATACAAAAAACTTGACAAGCGCAAAAAAGTATATAAAAACATTGCCAAAGCAGGGCTGGTTTTTGAAGGTAAAAAACTCTATGAAAACCAAGTAGGTGACTGGATCAGAAAGGCCATGACCTCCCGCGGCTATACCATAGAGCCCAAAGCTGCCCATATGCTGGTAGAATTTCTGGGCACAGACTTAGGCAGGATAAGCAACGAACTTGATAAACTCACTATCGTAATGCCCAAGGGAAGTACGATAAACCCTGCGACGATTGAGCAGAATATAGGGATCAGTAAAGATTTTAACAACTTTGAGCTGCGAAAAGCCATTGGCACGCGCGATGTGGTCAAGGCGCACCGTATCATCAATTATTTTTCCCAGAACCCAAAGGATAATCCCATGGTGCTTACTATCACCTTGCTATTTGGTTTTTTTCAGAGCCTAATGACGTATCACGGCCTGCCTGCCAAAGACAAAAATTCGGTGGCCAAGGCGCTAAAAGTAAATCCTTATTTTGTGAGCGAATATGTGGACGCGGCAAAAAACTATCCCATGAAAAAGGTAAGCCAGATCATTAATCTACTCCGTGATGCCGATGTAAAAAGTAAAGGGGTGGGCGCCTATAACCTCTCTCAAGGGGATCTGCTGAAGGAACTACTGGTGCGAATTATGAACTAAGAAATTGTATATTGTACAATGTATATCGTATACTGACTGTATGAAGTTTTGTTGAATTATTGAAAATTATTCTTTTCTCTTTATTCCCTCCCCTTCACTAAAAACTGCTCACTGACCAAAAACAATATGCTTTATACCCTATACAATTTAAAGATTCTAAGCCTCGTTTAAAAAAGCAACGCTGTGGGCTGCCACGATTGCAGCGGTTTCGGTACGTAAACGGCTTTCTCCCAGCGTTACCGGCTGAAATCCGTTGGAACGCGCAAAATCGATCTCTTCTGGAGAAAAATCACCTTCCGGACCTATTAATAATAAAATGTCTGCACCCGGTTTTAGTTTTTGTTTTAGCGAGAAACGCTGCTCGCCTTCTTCGCAATGCGCTATAAAGCGCTGGTCTTTATTAGTAGCTTGTTGTATTATAAATTCCTTGAATGTGATCGCAGCATTCAGTTCGGGCAAATAGGCTTTTAGCGATTGCTTCATGGCACTTTGCAAAATACGCGCGTAACGTTCGGGCTTGATCACCTTGCGCTCACTGTGGTCACAGATAATAGGGGTGATTTCGGTGATGCCTATTTCCGTTGCTTTTTCCAGAAAGGTCTCGTACCTATCGTTCAGTTTTGTAGGTGCTACGGCCAGGTGAAGGCGGTAAGGCAATCCTTGCTGCGCGGTCACCTCCAGTATTTTTACCTGACACTTAGAAGCGCTGGGCTGGATGATTTCGGCTTTATAAAAATTGCCATTTCCATCAGTAAAATCAAGGATTTCGCCCTCTTTTTTACGCAATACTTTTACAATATGCTTGCTCTCCTCTTTGGGAAAAGTAGCCGTCGTGGTCTGGGGGTTGAGGTCTGCGTTGTAAAAAAGTTGCATAAATCAAAGGGATAAACGGGCCTTGGCCACGGTATTATTTTCGGTATAGCCTTTCTGGTTAAAACCGGACTCGTTGAATTTAAGATAGCCCACAATGCCAACCATGGCAGCGTTATCTGTAGTATATTCCAGCTTGGGCACGAAGGTTTCCCAACCCAGTTTTTGTTCGGCGTCCTGCAGCGCTTTCCGAATGCCGCTGTTTGCGGAAACCCCGCCCCCTATCGCTACCTGTTTGATTCCGGTCTGTTTGACCGCTATTCTCAGCTTATCCATCAAAATCTGGATAATGGTATATTGTATGGAAGCGCAAATATCGTTGCGGTTCTTGCTAACAAAATCGGGATCTTTTTTTATTTCGGCCTGATAAAAATAAAGGATCGCTGTTTTTAGTCCGCTGAAGCTAAAATCGAGTCCACCCACCTTTGGTTTGGTAAACTTAAAGGCTTTGGGATTTCCCAGTGCGGCATATTTGTCGATTAACGGTCCGCCGGGATAGGGCAATCCAAGAATTTTAGCACTTTTATCAAAGGCTTCGCCCACGGCATCATCCAGCGTTTGACCCAGGATTTCCATTTCAAAATAACCAGTCACCTTAACTATCTGCGTATGCCCGCCGGAAATGGTCAAGGCCAGAAACGGAAAAGTAGGCTTGCCGTAGCCTTCTTCAGCTATAAAATGCGCGAGGATGTGCGCCTGCATGTGATTAACATCAATAAGCGGAATATTGAGCCCCATCGCCAGTGATTTTGCGAACGAAGTGCCTACCAATAGTGACCCCATAAGTCCGGGCCCACTGGTAAACGCAATCGCGGAAAGCTGGTTTTTATCAATTCCTGCCGTGCGCAAGGCTTCATGCACAACCGGCACAATATGTTGCTGATGCGCGCGTGAGGCTAATTCTGGCACGACGCCCCCATATTTTTTGTGCACTTCCTGCCCGGCCACAACATTAGACAGCACAGTATCGTTGTGCAGTATGGCCGCGGCGGTATCATCACACGAAGATTCTATAGCGAGTAAATAGGTACTATTTTTTGACATATATCAATAAGGCATAGGGTTTGTTCTGTACTTTTGCCAGAGCAGGTGCAAAGTTAAAACTAAATAATTTATCAGAAAATTCAGGAAAATATTAAGGCGCAGCCTATTTATCCTCATGGGGCTCCTCGTGCTAGTGGTTGTCTTTTTTTCTATTCCGTCTGTACAGACTTTTATAGCAAAAAAAGCCACTACCTCATTGAATGAAACCTACGGTACCTCGATAAGCATAGACAAGGTACACATAAAATACAATGGGCAGGTCGCGCTCAAGGAAGTGTATATCGCAGACCACCACCAGGACACTCTTATATTCTCCAGACTAACGGAAACCAGCCTGCTCAGCATAAGTCGCCTCATTATTAGCAATACCATGAACCTGGGCGATATTGACCTGAACCGCACTAAATTCTATATCACGAAATATAAAGGGGAAGAAAACGATAACCTGTACATTTTTTCTCATAAATTCAATGGTGGGGAGCAACCTGCCAAGCCTTTTCATATGACCGCGGGAAACGTAAATATCGCCAATGCCCACCTCAAATTTACCAATCAGGACCTGGAAGCCGGGAGTCAAGAGGTGGTGAATTTTAAAAATCTAGCGCTAAATGCAGACAACTTCACTCTTGATGATCAGACGATCACCGCCCAGGTAAAAACCATCTATTTTGATGCAGAAAATGGTTATCATATCCGCGATTTACAGGGCGATTTAAAATATAGCCCAGAAGCTATAACAGTCAACGATCTAGACCTAAAAACCGAAAACAGCCGCATAGCAGGATCTGTAAATATTGATATAAGTGACAATGCTTTTTCTGATTTTGTGAATAAGGCAGATTTTGATTTTCAATTTACCGAAGCATCGCTTTCCACTACAGATCTCAAGGCCTTTTATTCCGGTTTTGGAGCCAATCGAGAGATCAACTTTACGGGGAATATGAAAGGCACACTCAATGATCTGTACCTCGATAATTTGAATATGCATGGACTGGGCAATAGCCGAATCATTGGTGACCTGCACTTGCAGCAATTGTTTAATACCGCCACTAACTTTAGGATTGATGCCCAGCTCAACCAGTTACAAAGTAATTATTATGACCTTATAGGTTTGCTCCCGGCCACGCTGGGCAAAAGCCTTCCCAAAGAGATGATGCGGCTGGGCGTAGTAAACCTAAAAGGGCGTACAATCATCACAAACAATTCAGTATATGCCAAGACGCAGGGTTCCACCGGTCTGGGCGGTATAGAAACAGATCTTGAGCTCACCAATACTCAAAATATTGAAGCAGCGGAATACGTAGGAGATATAAAAGCTACAGATTTTCACTTGGGCCGCTTGTTCGATGTGCCAAAACTGGGCAGGATAAGCTTCAATTTTAATGTGGGCGGCAGCGGTTTTAGCCAAGAACTATTAAGCACACGCATTCGCGGAAAAATAAACCGTGTGGGCTATAATGGGTATGGTTATAAAGACATCACTGTCTCGGGAAATTTACAGAATCCTATTTTTAACGGGCAATTGCAGATCAATGACGAGAATGCCCAATTATCATTTGACGGACTGGTAGATGTTACCAAAGCGGTGAATAATTATGATTTTACGGCAGATATTGACCATTTAAACCTTGCCAAACTCCATTTTCTCAATGATTCCATCGCTGTGCTAAAAGGGCGCATGGTTATGGATATGACCGGCACCACCGTAGATAACGTAGTAGGTAGTATTCAGTTTAGCGAGGCTAGTTTTGAAAATGCGAATGACCTGTACGAGTTTAATGATTTTGTAGTTTCATCATCTTTTAACGATGAAATCAGAACGATAGACATCAATTCCCCAGACATTATTTCTGGAGAAGTCTCGGGTAATTTTAAGGTAGATAATGTGGTGCCTTTATTCCGCAATGCAATAGGTAGCCTCTATACCAATTATGAACCATCTACGGTAACCCAGGATCAATTCATGAACTTTAATTTCCAGATCAACAGTAAGATCGTAGAGGTTTTTGTTCCCCAGATTGAACTGGAACCTGAGACCATTATACGCGGTAGTGTGATTTCTAATGATTCAGACTTTAAGCTCACCTTTCGCTCCCCGCAGATCAAGGCCTTTGGATTTTTGGCCGAAGGCATAAATATGCGTGTTGACAATAAAAACCCACTGTTTAATACCTTTATAGAAGCAGATAGTATAGGCAGCGGGATTTACGGCGTTTCTGATTTTAACCTCATCAACGCAACGTTAAAGGACACGCTTTTTATGCGCAGCGAGTTTAAGGGAGGCCCTACCAATGAGGATAATTTTAACCTGAATTTTTATCATACCATAAATGCAGATAACAAATCTGTGGTAGGATTCAGTAAATCTGGGATCAAGTTTAAAAATAACAATTGGTTTATAAATGAGGAAGATAATGCAAAAAACCGCATTGTTTTTAATAATAATTTCCAAGAGATAAATATAGAAGAACTGGTAATGTCTCATGCTGGCGAGCGCATAAGCCTGAGCGGCACCATACAGGATTCTACGGCGATGGATATACGGACGACTTTTAATAACGTACGCCTGTCGCACGTGACCCCATACGTAGATAGCCTGGATCTTAAAGGCCTGGTAAACGGAAACCTCAATCTGCTCAAAAAAAACGGCGCCTACTTGCCCGAAAGCCAGATAAGCATCGATACGTTTACCGTAAACAATATACAGCTGGGCAATCTTAATCTGGATATAGAAGGAGATGAAGGCCTTACCAATTATGACATCAATGCGCGCCTGGTCAATGATGGGTTGGAAAGTTTAAAGGCCAATGGGATGATCAATGTAGACCAGCAAAGCCCGTATATTGATATGAATGTACAAATGAGCAAGCTGAACCTGGCCGCTTTTAGTCCGCTGGGAGGTATTGTGCTCAGTGACATACGCGGTCTTGCCAGCGGCCGTGCCCATGTGGTGGGGAATTATAAAAACCCTGAGGTGAACGGAGAACTCCTCTTACGCGAAGCGGGGCTCAAGGTGCCTTACCTCAACACCGATTATGCCTTTATGGGAACGGCCAGGATAAACATGAGCGGACAGCAATTCCGGTTCTTTAATGTAAACCTGCGCGATACCAAATTTGATACCGAAGGAGTGCTCAACGGCACCATTAGTCACAGTTTCTTTCAGACCTGGAACCTGGACCTCAATGTCAAAACAGACCGCATGCTCGTTCTGGACACCCAGCCTGATGATTTTTCCCTCTATTATGGTACGGCATTTATAAGTGGCGAGGCAGATATCGCAGGCCCTACTGACGAACTGGTCATTGATGTAACCGCAAAAACCGAGTCGGGTACGACTTTTAAAATCCCGCTGAGCGATACCGAATCTTTTGGCGACAACAGCATCATCTATTTTTTAAGTCCGGCAGAAAAAAAAGCACGTGAAGGTGGTGAGGAGATCGTGCTACGCGACATAAAAGGACTTGAGCTCAACTTTGACCTTGAGGTTACCCGCGACGCGGAAGTGGAAATTGTGGTAGATAAAGTAAATGGAAGCACGCTGCGCGGCCGCGGTGCGGGATATCTACTTATACAGATAAACACCAACGGAAAATTCAATATGTTTGGTGATTTTACGCCCTATGAAGGCGTTTATAACTTTAGGTATAGCGGGGTGGTGCAAAAACAATTTGATATTCTGCCAGAAGGAAAAATAAGCTGGGACGGTAGTCCGGAACGCGCTTTGCTAGATATAAGCGCCGTTTACAAAACGCAGGCAAACCCCTCCATTTTGCTTGAAAATCCGTCTATAAACCGTAAAATTCCTGTAAATGTAGTCATTAATCTGAATGGACAACTGGTTCAACCCGACATCACATTCGACTTTCAGTTCCCCAGCACAACCTCTATTGTAACCTCAGAGCTTGAGTACCGGCTAGACGACCGGGCCACACGGGAACTACAGGCTTTTTCGCTTGTTACTCAGGGTTCGTTTTATAGCCAGAGCGGTATAGATGCCCAGACGGTGGCTTATGGCAACCTGATTGAAACGGCTTCAGGAATATTCAACAACATACTCTCAGACGATGACGGCAAATTCACCGTGGGTCTAGACTACGTGCAAGCCGATCGTACGCCAAATCTGCAAACTTCGGGACGTTTTGGGTTTACTGTTTCTACCCAGATTTCTAAATCAATACTTATAAACGGCAAAGTTGGGGTTCCAGTGGGAGGAATCAGTGAATCTGTAGTTGTGGGCGACGTAGAGGTCGATTTTTTACTTAATGAAGACGGCACATTGCGGGCCACGGTTTTTAACCGCCAGGACGATATTCAGTTTTTTGGGCAGCGGGAAGGATATACCCAAGGTGTAGGTATTAATTATTCGGTAGATTTTAATACCGTAAAAGAATTATTCCGTAAAATTTTAAAGGGAAAAGTCACACGGGTGGGAGATGATGAGGACGTTCAAATTGTGCCTGCAGATTCCGAAATTCCCTATGAGGGCAACGAGAAAAATTATTGACAAAGAATTTCATAATCAATAATTAAGACAAGCTTTCATTTTGTAAACCTCAAAATACGTCCTTCAACTTCAAAATTTGACAAAATAAGCCCGTTTAAAAAATAACTTGTTAACGAAAACGATTGATTTTATTGAATAGCCGAAATTCGTTCTCTTTCTGCTCTAATAATTCAATTCTATTCCTATTTTTGTGTTTCAGTTGACAATAAATGAGCGAAAAAATTAAAAAAATCGGAGTGATGACTTCCGGAGGTGATTCTCCAGGGATGAATGCTGCCGTACGATCTGTAGTGCGCACTTGCGCTTACCATAAACTGGAATGTGTGGGAATATACAGAGGTTATGAAGGCTTAATAGAAGGTGCCTTCGAACCCATGAATGCACGGAGCGTTCGCGATATTATAAACCGCGGAGGCACGATCCTAAAATCGGCACGATCAAAAGAATTCAGAACCAAGGAAGGAAGGCAAAAAGCCTATGATAACCTAATTAAACATGAGATAGACGCCATGGTGCTCATCGGCGGAGATGGTACCTTTACAGGCGGCTTGGTTTTTAACGAGGAATTCGGTTTCCCATGTATAGGAATACCGGGGACCATTGATAACGATATTCGAGGTACAGACCGCACCCTAGGTTATGATACTGCGCTAAATACGGCTGTAGAGGCCATAGATAAAATCAGGGATACCGCCAGCTCACATAACCGACTTTTCTTTATAGAGGTCATGGGTCGCGATGTGGGACATATCGCACTTAATGCCGGTGTAGGTGGTGGTGCCGAAGAAATACTCATCCCAGAGGCTAATATGGGTATAGAACGCCTGGTAGAATCACTTACCCGCAGTGGTGCGAGCGGCAAAACATCAAGCCTTGTGGTTGTAGCCGAAGGTGATAAAACCGGGAAAAGCGTTTTTGACCTTAAGGATTATGTAGATAATAACTTAGAAGGTTATGATGTGCGTGTTGCCGTATTGGGTCACCTACAACGTGGGGGCTCCCCCAGTTGTTACGACCGCGTGCTTGCCAGCCGTATGGGCGTTAAGGCCGTAGAATCACTCATGGAGGGCAAAAGTAATTATATGGTAGGTACCCAGCACGATAAAATGGTGCTTTACCCCTTGGAACAAGCTATAAAAAGCGGTTCTGACATAAATGAAGAATTGATACGTGTGTCTGAGATAATGACCACATAATTTAATTAACATAAATACACAATAATGGCAAATTTGAAAATTGGAATAAATGGATTTGGACGTATAGGACGAATCGTTTTTAGGGCGACGCTGAAACGTGAAAACGTAGATGTAGTGGCTATAAACGACCTACTGGATGTAGAACATCTGGCCTATCTATTAAAATATGATTCTGTACACGGTAGATTTGACGGTACTGTAGAAGTACAAGACGGCCATCTTGTGGTAGATGGTAAAAAAGTAAGGGTGACTGCAGAAAAAGATCCAAAGAGCCTAAAATGGGGTGATGTAGGTGTAGATGTTGTTGCAGAATGTACCGGTATCTTTACCAGTATGGACACCGCAAACCAACATATAGAGGCCGGAGCTAAAAAAGTAGTGATTTCTGCCCCTTCTAAAGATGTACCCATGTATGTAATGGGCGTCAACCATAAAGATCTTAAAGCAGATCAAAAAATCGTTTCTAACGCTTCTTGTACGACCAACTGTCTTGCACCGCTTGCAAAAGTGCTTAATGACAACTGGGGTATTGAAGATGCACTTATGACCACCATACACGCTTCTACGGCAAGTCAATTTCCTGTAGACAGCCCTTCTAAGAAAAACTACCGTATGGGCCGCAGCGCGTTGGCTAACATTATACCAACTACGACTGGAGCTGCTGTTGCAGTAACAAAAGTGATCCCTTCCCTTAAAGGAAAACTAACCGGTATGGCATTTCGCGTTCCTACAGCAGATGTTTCTGTGGTTGACTTGACCGTGAGATTGAGCAAAGACACTTCGTTAGCTGAAATAAACAAAGCCTTTAAAGCTGCCTCAGAAGGAGAAATGAAAGGCGTACTTGGCTATACCGAAGAGCCTGTAGTATCTCAAGATTTTGTGAGTGATCCCCGCACAAGTATTCTTGATGCAGACAGCGGTATTGAGTTGAATTCTAAATTCTTCAAACTCGTTTCTTGGTACGATAACGAATTTGGTTACTCCAATAAGCTCGTTGATCTTGCAGAATATGCAAATT
This sequence comes from Leeuwenhoekiella sp., assembly GCA_011050015.1. Lineage (GTDB taxonomy): Bacteria > Bacteroidota > Bacteroidia > Flavobacteriales > Flavobacteriaceae > Leeuwenhoekiella. The sequence goes on from DRGP01000026.1 coordinate 10,537, forward strand.
CTTTATAAAGAAACGAAGCAACCAACACAAAACCCTTTTTGGCTGAAGCTAAAAAGGGTTTATTTTCTAATATAATAGTATTCTTATGATTTTAGTAGTTGATAGTGGCTCCACAAAGACAGACTGGATCGCGCTAAGTGAGGACGGGGAACAAATCTTCCAAACACAAACTTTTGGACTGAACCCTCAGGTACTTTCCAACGAAATTCTCACAGAACGCATCATCAATAATTATGAACTATATAAACATAGACATGAAGTAACTCAACTTTATTTTTATGGTGCCGGTTGTGGAACAGAGAAGCCGAAGGAGCTTCTGCGTGAGGTATTTAAGGATTTTTTCGATAAAGTGAAAAAACCAGAAATCATGGAAGATACCTACGCAGCCCTTTATGCAACCACAAAAAAGGATGAGGCGGGTATCGTATGTATCATAGGTACAGGCTCTAACTGTAGTATGTACAATGGCGAAAGTATAGAGCAAAAAGTGACTTCGCTGGGCTATATACTCATGGATGATGGGAGCGGCAATTATTACGGGCGCCAGTTACTCCGGGATTTCCACTTCAATAAAATACCAAAGGACCTCGCTTATGAGTTTGCCAAAGAGTTTGACCTGACCGCAGAGAGTATCAAAACGCATTTATATAAAATGCCAAACCCCAATACCTATCTCGCTCAGTTTGCCAAATTTCTTATCACAAATAAAGAGCATGAATATTGCCAAAAATTAATACGTAAAGGCCTCAAACTATTTATAGAGCACCAAGTGCTACAGTTTGAAAATGCTAAAGAAATACCTGTGCATTTTGTAGGTTCTATTGCTTTTTACCTACAAGAAGAACTCAAGGAACTCCTTAAGGAATATGATCTTAAAATAGGTAAAGTACTCAAGCGTCCTATAGAAGGGCTTGTAAAATATCACAAAAATTATATGATGGTCAAGTAATTACTTGACGGCAATCATTGATATTTCCACATTGACGTATTTTGGCAGGTTTGCCACTTCAACCGTTTCTCTTGCAGGAGCGGTTTCTTCATTAAAATAGGTCGCATAAGCAGTATTTACCGCTCCAAAATTGCCCATATCGCTCAAGAAAATAGACGATTTTACTACATTTTCAAAGTTCATCCCCGCCTCTTCCAGAATCGCTTTCAGGTTGCTCATTACCTGGTTCGTTTCTTTTGTAATATCATCTTGCACAAGTTCGCCTGTTGTAGGATTCATGGGGATCTGCCCACTTATATAAAGCGTTTCTCCAGATAAAATGGCCTGGTTGTAAGGCCCTATGGGCGCAGGTGCTTTTTGGGTCGTGATTATTTTTTTCATGGGAAAATTAGGTTTTCAGGGCTAAAAATAGCCTTTTATGGTAGAAAATCGGCTTCCTTCGGACTATAATTGACGATCTGGAGGACGACGCTGCTCATACTTAATATCACTGAGCGCGCTTGATTTTATACCTATAAAAAAGTTGTAGGATTTATAAGTACCAAAGGGTGTCCAGCTGAAAGTCATGTTAAAACTCTCCAGATCCCGCCGAAAACGTAGCTGGGTAGGGGTAAATTTACCGTCTGTAAGGTCAATACCTGAAGAAGCACCTACAAACCAGCGTTCACCCAGTTCTACGTCACCACTAAAGTTCATTGCATGTGAAGTGATCATATTCTGTCGACCAAGGTTACCGTAGTTTACGTTATAATTGACCCGTAAATTCCATGGCAGGGTGTAATTATAAAGCTCTTGTTCCTCTTCCTCATCTTCCTCAGGCTCTTCATCTTCATAAAACTCCCCGTTGATGTTGTCTATACTTTTACCAAAAAGCGCATCTGGTCTTCCGCCGTTGCGGAAAGTTTCATTCTGGTCTCGGTCTTCGTTTTCCGTCTTTTTATTAAAACTTTTGCTGGAAAACGAATAGCCAAAGTTGGCACTCGCGTTGGTAAGCCTAAATAGACTTCCACCGTTAGAGATATTTAGCTTATCAATACGCTGGTTATTATTGTTGAGTGCATAGGGATCTAATGTCATATTGAAGTTCACACTCAGTTTACTCTCAATAATGGGAATGGTACCGCTTACCCGCAATGGGCTCAACTTTAAGCTATCTGCAAGAAAGTTGTAGTTCGTAGAGACCGAAAGGTTATTGAGCAAGGTTATCTTCTTAGGCTCTAAAGCGGTGCTGTCCTTATCACGCACTTTAGCCTCAATATTATTGTTTATTGAAATACTTACCCCACTGGATTTAAAATTACTGGGCGCCCCATAAAAACCACCATCAAAACGCGAATATTCCACCTCTCGCGTGAGCGGCCCTTCCGGATCATTTAATTCAGGGGCCAGATAGGTCTCATAATATTGATCAAAGGCAGGATTGTAGCTAAAGGAAATACTGGGCTTGATCGTATGGCGAATGGCCTGTATTTTTTTGTCTTCGCCAAAATTGAACTGCCCATAAATGGTCGTCCCCAAACTGGTACTGAAATTATATGTCCTAAAGGCGTCAAAACCGCTTATAGTATCTTGTACAACCTCGCGTGCATCCTGATCATAATCTCTATTTATAGTCTCAAAAACCCAAGATTCCTGATAGTTGGTACTTGCAGAAACACTGAAATAATTAAAGAGCTTAAAGTTGGTCGTGATGGGAATATTATGTCGTATCCCGGTTTCGGCATCCTTAAACATCTGTGCGGTAAAAAACTCCTCGTCAGTCGTGGTAAACCGGTTAGCTCCCGTTCCCGAATAGTTGAAGTTTATATTCTGAATAATCCCTTTCTTACCGCCCGAAGCTGGTGCAAAGGGATAAATACGGTCTACATTGACCTGTAAAGTGGGCAAGGTCATATTAATGACACCTGTAGAGGTGCTCTGCGAATGATTTGCGGTGAGCGAAAGGTTGACCTGCGGCACGCTCTGAAACGTCTTGGAATAAGACACCGATGAACTCAACGTATTCTGCAACCGATTCCCGATGTTATTGATATTTATGGACTGCCGGTAAAAATCACTACTCCCCAAGTTTACCGAAGCCGAAAACCGGGAGTTGGGACTGGCCTTAGAATCCTGGCTGTGACTCCAGGCGATGTTGTAGTTATTGGCCACGCTATAATCAGGCAGGCCGCGCTCACTGTTTACCAGTTTATCAAAGGTAACCCGAAGGTTTCCACTAAATTTATAGCGCTTTTTGTATGTAGTGGTGCCTCGTATGCCGTAGCTTCCATTGGTGTAATAATCACCCTGTAGCGTAAGGTCAAAATAATCGCTTAAGGCAAAATAATAGCCCCCATTCTGTAAAAAATAGCCGCGATTACTATCCTCCCCGGGAGAAGGCAGGATAAAACCGGAAACACTGGTTTCCTTTTCCATGGGAAAATAGGCAAAAGGCACGCCCAGTGGCGTCGGCACATCGGCAATAAACATATTGACCAGCCCCGTTACGATCTTTTTTCCGGGAACAAATTTCACCCGCCGCGCGTAAAAATAATACTCAGGATTTTCGAGGTTTTGGCTGGTGGTGAACTTTACGTTTTTCATAAACACCACTGAGTCGTTCACCCTTTTGCTCAACTCATTCATCACATAAAATTCACCTTGCTGCGTCCGCGAGCCAAACACCCTCGCCTTTTCGGTCTTAAAATTAAATACGATGGAATCTGGCTCTACAGTGCTATTACCCTGCACAAATACCGGTCCCTGCGTATAGGTGCCGGCACTGTCAACAATACCTTTGGCAAATACAGTGTTGGTCGCATTATCTACGATAATCTGCCCCGCGGTTATGTTTATATCAGTATAAGTTACAACAGCATTATTGTACAGATAAAGCTTATTGGCCTTTCGGTTGAAGCGGGTATAATCAGTCGCTTTATAATCTACAATGGCAGATAAGGGCTCGCGGATGCTATCGGTCTTCACGCTATCCTGGACGGTAAGTGGAGTTTTTTGACCTTCAGGAACAAAAAGTGGCGCAATTATTGGTCGTTTAGGAAAATTTACCGTATCTACAGCTTTAATCGTAATGGAATCCTTCTGGGGAAGGTCTTGCGCGCTTAAGAAAGGCGAACAAAACAGGCCGAATGCCAGTATAAACAGAACAGTTAAGTGATTTGTTTGCAATGCGATTAATACTATTTTTGTAAATGTATCGGCAATAAATGAATTGCCAAAATTACAGTTATTTTTTTTATGCCCTCCTCCCAAAGGGATTAAATGTGAAATCATAAAATAACCGCTTATCCGCGGCGTTGATCTTCTATGAGAACGAAGCTTACCTACATTCTAGTATTTACCCTCTGTTTGGTTTTTACAAGTTCTTTTACGCGCTTGCAGCCTCCAGGGAAAGATAAATTTATCGTGGTTCTCGATGCAGGCCACGGTGGACACGACCCTGGCAAACAGACCCGATCTGGCTTAAGGGAAAAAGATATCGCGCTAAAAATCACCCTTGATGTGGGTCATGAACTGGAAAAAAACAAGGATATTCAGGTCATTTATACCCGGGAAAAGGACGAATTTATAGATCTGGAAGAGCGTGGTGCCATCGCAAATAGAGCTAAGGCAGATCTTTTTGTTTCTATACACTGCAACGCCCACTCTTCACAAGCTAACGGTGCAGAGACCTACGTGTTGGGTTTACATAGGAATAAGACCAATTTTGAGGTAGCCAAGGCAGAAAACTCGGTTATTTTTCTGGAATCCAATTATGAGGAGAAATATGCCCAATATGATGTAAACTCCCCTGAATCTATAATAGGCCTTACCTTAATGCAGGAAGAATACCTGGAACAGAGCATTTACCTGGCCGGTCTTATTCAAGATAATTTCAGACAAAAACTCAACCGGCATGACCGTAGTGTAAAACAGGCTGGCTTTATCGTTTTGCACCAGACCGTAATGCCCAGTGTGCTTGTAGAAACAGGTTTTATCACAAATACGAGCGAAGGCAAATTCCTGAGTTCGTCACGCGGTCAGAATGCCATTGCAAGCGCGATAGCCGATGCCGTGGTAGACTATAAGGAACATATGGGAACTAACGAGCTGGGTATTACTTCAACAGAACCGGTGGCCGAGGTGAAGGATATTATTTATGAAGATGTTACCTTTAAAGTACAGCTGGCCGCAAGCGGAAATAATATTGCTACAAAGCCCTATAATTTCAAAGGGTTAAGGGATATTACAAAAGCTCGGGAAGGTAAGCTCTATAAATATTATTATGGAGCCACATCCAACTATACAGAAATCAATGAAAAATTGGCCCAGGCCAAGAAAAGTGGTTTCCCCACTGCCTATATTGTTTCTTTTAAAAATGGCATCAAGACTCCCGTAGATCATATCGTAAATTAAAGACGTGGGATTGAGCGCAAACCAATTTTATTCCTATTTTTGTCTTTAATCCTAAATCATCTACTTTGAAATTATCTAAAGAAGTTAAGACAGGCTTATTGGCCATCGTTGCTATTGCCCTTCTTATTTTTGGCTATAGCTTTTTAAGGGGTGAAAACCTACTCGATAATGACCGCACCTTCTATGCTATTTACGATAATGTAGAGGGTCTAACGCCTTCTTCAAGCGTTACCATAAATGGCCTTGAGGTAGGTAAGGTCACTTCTATAGGCTTTGCAGGCCCAGAAGGCAATCTGGTGGTCACCTTTAACGTGAAAAACGATTTTAAATTCTCTAGAGATAGCAAAGCGCAGATTTATGGAGGTGGGCTCATAGGCGGTAAATCACTGGCTATTGTACCCGAATATGACCAGAGCAAAATGGCCCAAAATGGGGACACCCTCCCGGGAACTATTGATGAAGGTATTTTTGAATTGGTAAACGATCGGCTTACCCCGCTGCAAAAAAAGGTGGAATCTGTGATAGGCCAGACCGATTCTGTACTGGTGGCCGTAAATGATGTACTGGATCCCGATACACGTAAAAACCTCCGCAAAGCCATTGAAGATCTTTCACAAACGGCATCTTCATTCAATAGCGCATCAAATTCTTTAAATGGACTGCTTACAGACAACAAGACGAAACTCAATAGAACGTTTACGAATCTTGATCAAATAGCTGGCAACTTTAAAAAAATAAGCGACAGTGTCGCGCAGCTTGAAATAGGCCAAATGGTGAACAATATGCAAAAAGTAATCTCAGACTTTGAGCAGGTATCTTCAAAACTTGCCAGTAAGGAAGGTACCGCGGGCAAATTGATCAATGATGACCAGTTGTACAATAATTTAGAGCATGCTACCAAGCAGATGCAGGAACTTATGCAGGATATTAAGTTGAACCCAAAACGCTATGTGCATTTCTCTGTATTCGGCAAAAAACCGGGTCCCTATGAAGAACCTGAAGACTCCTTAAGATAATATGCCCTACTTACCTAACATCCTTTTTTTTATTGCACTTGCAGCAGGTGTAGGATTCTTCGTGTTTAACGTGCGCAAACTCGTACGCAACATTAAGATGGGACGGGATGTAGATGTAAGCGACCATAAGCCCCAGCGCTGGAAAAACATGGCGAAAATTGCCTTGGGACAGTACAAAATGGTACGCCGCCCCATAAGTGGTATTGTGCATGTTTTTGTTTATATCGGTTTTGTGATCATCAATATTGAAGTACTTGAAATCATTATTGATGGACTTTTTGGCACCCATCGGGTATTCTCATTTATGGGCGGGTTTTATGACTTTTTGATTGCTTCGTTTGAGATTTTTGGTTTTTTGGTTTTGGCGGGTGTCATTATTTTTTGGCTTCGCCGAAATGTGGTACGCATCAAGCGGTTCTGGCAAAGCGATCTCAAGGGCTGGCCTAAACTTGACGCCAACCTCATCCTCTATTTTGAAGTGGTCATTATGTGTCTTTTTCTTACCATGAACGCGGCAGATTTACAGCTTCAACTTCAGGGGGCAGCACATTATACGGCGAGCGGCGGAATTATGGGTAACTTTCCGGTAAGCCAGTTTATCGCTCCGCTTTTTGAAACCATGAGTGTTTCCAGCTTGATTATTCTGGAACGTACCGCGTGGTGGCTGCATATTTTGGGTATTCTTTTTTTCCTGAATTACTTATATTATTCCAAGCATTTACATATCCTGCTCGCATTTCCCAATACCTATTATGGGCGTGTAAGGCCACAAGGTCAATTTGATAACCTACAGAGCGTAACCGATGAGGTTAAACTCATGATGGATCCCGAAGCAGATCCCTACGCAGCGCCAGCAGGTGATGACGATATGGAAATACCCGAAAAATTTGGCGCCAGTGATGCCACAGACCTCAACTGGGTACAATTACTTAGCGCATATACCTGCACGGAATGTGGTCGCTGCACCAGTGAATGTCCCGCAAACCAGACCGGCAAAAAACTTTCGCCCAGAAAGATTATGATGGACACCCGCGACCGAATTGAAGAAATAGGCAAGAATATTGATGAGAATAAAGGCCAGTTTAAAGATGACGGTAAGCAATTGCTCAATGATTACATCACCCCAGAAGAGCTTTGGGCCTGCACGACCTGCAATGCCTGTGTGGAAGCCTGCCCAGTGAGTATAAATCCGCTTTCCATTATTATGGATATGCGTCAGTATCTGGTCATGGAACAGAGCGCTGCCCCCGCAGAACTCAATAATGCGATGACCAATATAGAAAATAATGCAGCCTCTGTCCTTGAGGTAAAAAAACAGATGATATGGCCTTCGTCATACCATTTGTTCAATGTCTTTAGTGCATCTGGAAAAGGTTTACAAGTCGCCATACGTTCGGGCTCTTCATTGGGCACATCTTCTGTAATGGTGCCGTCTA